>JAKQJK010000106.1 GCA_029561195.1 Pseudomonadota bacterium | reverse complement strand
GGGATTCGAATACGACGCGGGCGACCTGTTTCCAGTGGGTGCGGTGATGGCTTCACGCCCGGTGGCTGCTACTTACCGGGCCCATGAAGACGTGTTTTGCCTGCTGCTGCCCGTCAGCGACATGACCGCCCTCGCGGCCGTAAGCGCTCCGTTTGCCGACTTCCTGGGGCGTCGTGTGCTCAAGCATCTCGAGCTGTCCAGACAAGCCATGCAGGCCAGCTATGCGTCCCAGGCGCTGGCCGAGCAGTCTCTGGAGACTCCATTGGGTCAACTGGGCCGCAAGACACCCGTGGCCGTGCGACCCAACACCCCGTTGAGTGATGCACTGAAGCTGATGCACGAGCGGAACGTGGGTTCAGTACTGGTGACCGACGAGTCAGGCACGGTCCAGGGTATTCTGACCCGGCATGATGTTTTGGGGCGGGTCACGCTGCCTCAGGTGCCGCTGGACACCCCGATTTTCCAGGTGATGTCGGCACCCATTCGCACATTGAGTGTGAATGACACGGCCCAGGATGCTGCGCTACTGATGTCGCGGCACCGGATCCGCCATGTGCCGGTCACGCAGGACGGACAGGTTGTAGGGCTGGTGTCCGAACACGATCTGTTTGCTATGCAACGCCTGTCACTCAAGCATGTGAGTGGCGCCATTCGAGCCGCACAGAATGTAGAGGCGCTGGCAGTTGCGGCCAGGGATATCCGGCGCTTTGCCCGCAACCTGATTGGTCAGGGCGTGGCTGCACGCCAGTTGACACAGCTCATCAGCCATCTCAACGACGTACTAACCGAGCACCTGGTTCAGCTGATAGCTCAGCAGGAAGGTGTTGACCTGCAACAAGCCTGCTGGCTAGCGTTTGGCTCGGAAGGGCGCTCGGAGCAAACCATTTCGACCGATCAGGACAACGGCCTTGTTTTTCTGAGCGACAACCCTGCGCACGACCGTGAAAAATGGCTGAAGTTTGCGCGACGGGTGAATGAAGCGCTCGACCAGTGTGGCTACCCACTATGCAAAGGCAATGTCATGGCCAGCAACCCGCAGTGCTGTCTGACCGTGGACGAGTGGCACCAGCGGTTTGAAGACTGGATGGAGCGTGGTGCGCCGGAGGATCTGCTCAAGGCCAGCATCTATTTCGACATGCGGCCACTGGTGGGTCAGGAGGAGTTGACCCGGACATTGCGGGAACTGATTGTGACCAAGGCAGCCGCGTTGCCGCGCTTCATCAAACAAATGGCGGACAACTCGCTGCGCAGTCGGGTACCGTTGAACTGGCTGGGCGCGATGGAAACCCAGGACGTGGACGGTCGGGGAATGATTAACCTCAAGCTCAACGGTACTGCCATTTTTGTGGATGTTGCCCGCTTGTATGCCCTCGCCCACGGCATTGCACAAACTGGCACACGCGAACGCTTCGAGGCACTGGGCCTGGTGCTCAAAGCCCAACCACATGAAAGCCAGGCCTGGATTGCGAGTTTTGAATACCTGCAGATGCTGCGGCTGCAGGTACAGATGTCTCAAACGGAGGGTCCGCCCGATCAGGACAACATGATTGAACTCGCAACACTGAATGACATTGATAGGCGCATACTGAAAGAGAGCCTTCGCGTGGCCCGTGGTTTGCAGCAGAAAATGGAACTCGACTACCGGCGATGAACCTGCTGCAAACACTGGCCCGACGACTGCGTCCCGCACAGGGCATTGATGACACGCGCTGGGTGGTGCTGGATGTGGAGTCCAGCGGACTCAACGTAACGACTGACCGGCTGCTCGCCATTGCAGCCATTGCAGTACACACGGACGGAAAAAATCTGCGCGTTGCACTGGGTGACAGCTTTGAGGTGGTACTGCGCAATGACGTGCGCGTGGCCGACAAAAGCAATATCCTGCTGCATGGCATTGGCGTCGGGGCGCAGCGCCACGGTGTTGACCCATCTGTCGCCCTGCAGGACTTCGAGCGCTACATCGGCAAATCACCGTTAATCGCATTTCATGCAGCGTTTGACCAGGCGATGATTTTGCGAGGGTTCGATGCCGCGGTGGGGCGGCGACCACCGAATGTGTGGATGGATCTGGAGCCTCTTGCAGCGGTGCTGCACCCCAAAGTCAAAGCACGTTCGCTTGATGAATGGATGGCGCAGATGAACATCACCTGCGCGGTACGCCACCAGGCCGCGGCAGACACGCTGGCAACCGCCGAGCTGCTGCTCAAGCTCTGGCCGGCGGCGCTGCGTGAATTGCGCGGCGACGCCGGATTTGCTGCCGTGAAACGGCTTGCAGATCATCGCAAATGGTTAGCGTCATGAGCGACGCACAAGCTTCGACTTTCTTCGTTGCCCGCCTGACACCGGCTGGCGAACAGTTCGATGCATGGGATAACCAGCCTCTACTGACTTCGCTGGAACAGGGTGGTCTGGATTGGCCCAGCTCATGCCGAAATGGCACATGCCGCACCTGTATCGCGCAGCTGGAAAGCGGCCAGGTTCGATACGAACTGGAATGGCCGGGATTGAGCGAAGAAGAAAAGCTGGAGGGCTGCATACTGCCCTGTGTGGCATTTCCATCCTCCGATGTGGTCCTGGGACAATATATCGACGGCGAGAGCGTTTGACGCGCCCGCCCCAGCCGATCTCTAACCGATCACCAGGCGATTACGCCCCTCACTCTTGGCCCGGTACAAAGCTGCGTCAGCCCGCGCTATCACCTGCTGCATGGATTCGCCATCTTTATGTGCCGACAGTCCGGCCGAGAACGTGACTCGCAGCTCGGGGCGCCCCACCCAATTGGCAGGATCTTCGCAGCGCACACGAAGCCGCTCGATTACGCTGGCGGCTTCATCAACAGGTGTCGCTGGCAGCAACAGCACGAATTCTTCACCTCCCCAGCGGGCCAGCACGTCTCCAGCGCGAAGGGCCGAGGCCAGGATGCTGGAAAACCGTTGCAGGGCCTCATCACCCGCCTGGTGACCTAGCGTGTCGTTAACCCGTTTGAAGTGATCAATATCAATCAGGCAACTGCACAGTGAAGCGCGCTGACGCAGCGCTCTGCGCTCCTCATGCGCCAGCAACTCCATAACCTGACGTCTGTTGGGCAGTCCGGTGAGTTCGTCGTGTGTTGCCAGCATGCGCACTTTTTCCAGTGCTTCGCGAAGCTCTTTTTTTTGAGCCTGCTGCTGGAAACGCAGCGCGCTGAGCTGACCGGCCAGAGCGGCAATTACCGGCAGCACCAGAGCCGTGAGCAAAAAGTTAAAAGCTTCGAGGCGAGGTGGAAAAAGCAACGGCAACCGAAGAGAGCAATACAGCATCACACAGCCCAAAGCAGCGACTGCAAACCAGCCAAGCTGCCGACAACGGCGGGGCGACAGAATAAAGGCACCAAACACCAACACCAGTGAAGCCAGTATCGTGACCATACCGCGGTTCAACGGGTTGATGTAATAGGCAAAGCTGATCAACACTATCGCAAACACCATCTGGGGCATGGTCAGCGCGGGATCATTCCATTTCAGACTCCATCCACTGCGCAAGGCAACGTAAGTCACCAGCAAACCGGTCAGGATCAAGCCGCCCATGGCAAAGGCGTGCGTCCGGTCAGCCATGCCGAGCAAGACCGCAGCAAATTCAATCATCAGACAAACCAGGAAAACGCCTGCGGCCGCAAGTGAACGACCCAAGCGCAAGCGCTGTTTTGGGTCAGTCCCCAGCACCCAATCGGAGGCGCGCTGCATCATGGTGTCGCCACCGGATGCTCACCGTAAATTCGTCTATTACGCATGATGTGTTTTGTCCAATCGTCGATTGGAGGCCGAATAAGCCAGGAACGCTACATATTTGATAGCTATTCGCGCATATTTTATAGGGTCTAGGCACTGTTTTAATGCCTGAAATCGAGCTAAATAACCTGCCAGACTGAAGGTTATGCCTTCTCGGGCTGGCGTTTTTTCTTTTTGGCTTGCCGCTCGGCATCCACCAGTTGCCCGGCGGCCATCCACTGGCCGAATTCTCCCGGGGTTTCCAGCGTGATGCGGCCGAGGATGGCGGCGCGAAAATCGTAAATCACGATCTCGGCAGCCTTTTGCAGGTTCACCCGATTGCCACCCTGCAGGGCACCTCGCTTGCGTCCAATCGCGGATAGCAAGACTTCATCCTGCATGCTAGCCACATTCTCCAGCTTGTAGCGCTCTTCCAGTTGGGAGGCGTATTGCTGTTTCAGGTAATCCAGCAACTCCAGCGCCACTTCTTCCTCGTTGAACGCGTTGCGTCCAACGGCGCCACTGGCCGCCAGGTTGTAGCCACTTTTGGCCACGATGATGCGCGGCCACAGCACGCCGGGCGTGTCGTACAGATAAAAATCGCTGGCCAGCGTGATGCGCTGCTCCAGCTTGGTGATGCCAGCTTCGTCACCGGTTTTGGCGGCTTTCTTGCCAGTCAGCGTGTTGATCAGGGTGGACTTGCCCACGTTGGGAATGCCGCAAATCAGCACCCGCATGGGCTTGGCCATGCCGCCGCGGTGGGGAGCGAGTTCGTGGCAGGCGGCGATCAGCCGTTTTGCCGGGGTGGTTTCTGACGCGTCCAGACCGATGGCGCGTGTGCCGGGCTGGCTGTTGTAATGCGCCAGCCAGAGCTCTGTGCGAGCCGGGTCGGCCAGATCTTGCTTGTTGAGAACCTTGAGAGCGGGTTTGGCCTGCGTCAGCTCTGCCAGCATGGGATTGGCGCTGGAGCCCGGCAGACGCGCATCCAAAAGTTCGATCACCACGTCGGTATCCTTGATCCGTTCAGTGATCGCTTTACGGGTCAGGTGCATGTGACCGGGGAACCACTGGATGGCCATTTGCAGGATACTTTTGACTTTGGATAGATCGTTATTTTATACTATCTTTTTTATAGCATACCACGCATATCCGACAGGGGCTAGTGCCTTATATGTTTCGGATTTAACGTCAAATTTCATACAATTGAGACAACTTGACCAGACTGGCTAACAAAATGCCTTCCGACAATTCAATCGTTATCCAGCATCCGGGGGAACAGGCTGGGCAACTCATTCTTCTGTTCCACGGCGTGGGCGCCCGACCCGAATCCATGGTATGGCTGGGTGGGCGGCTGGCAACCGAATTCCAGAAGGCCATGGTGGCGTCCGTCGCGGCTCCCACACGTTCGGACATGGCGCTGGGCTTCCAGTGGTTTTCGGTCGTTGGTGTTACGGAAGAAAACCGTTCAGGGCGGATTGCGGAAGTCATGTCTTCGTTTGCGGCGTGCGTGGCTTACTGGCAGAGGCAAGCTGGCGTCACTGCGGCGGCTACGGCGTTGATTGGTTTTTCACAGGGCGCCGTGATGGCGCTGGAGAGCACCAAACTGGCCACCCCGCTGGCAAGTCGGGTGGTCGCCATCAGTGGGCGTTTTGCCGCACTGCCCGATGCAGCGCCTGCCGATGTGGCTGTTCACATGCTGCACGGCAAAGCCGACACGGTCATTCCCTATAGCCATACGGTCAACGCGGCTCACCGCCTGCGTGATCTGGGTTGCGATGTCACGGCCGACGTGCTGCCGTTTATCGGACATGAAATTCACCCGGAACTTGCCGATCTGGTCGTGACCAAACTGACCACACATATCCCGCAACGGATCTGGGCCAGCGTCATGGAGGCGACACCCAAATAGCCTGGCGCACGGCAGCACGATGAACGCGGTCGGTGGTTTGGGGATAACTTGCCGACTCTTGTCCTCCATATGTCCTCCATTCGCAGGATGACACAGTGGCTAGATTGCGTTTGAATTGACGGAAGCCGAATACTTGAACCGGATGCCGTTCAGGCAAGGGGGTGATCCATGGCAGAACAAATACTGGCAATTGCGAATAACGCCATCGCCTACATCTGGTGGCGTCTGGACGCCAAAATCAACGGTTGCCTGGGATTCTCGGTACGGCGTATTGATGTCAATGGCAGCAAGACGGCACTGCCAGCATTTGTAGGGTTCAAGCCCGGTGTACCTGGCGCGCCGCACCCCAAGAAAGACACGGACACCTGGCCCGTCCAGTCGTTCCAATGGAAAGACGTGTTTGCCAGTCCAGGCACCTACCGCTACGAAATTGTCCCAATGATGGGGCCGGATACTGATGCGCTAACGCCTCACCCAGCCATCAAACTGCTGACAAAAGCCGTAGACATCACCGGCGACTATGGCAATCTGGAGGCGTATTTCAACGTTGGTCTGATTTCAACGCAATCCATCACCCGACAGCTGCGCCTGCTGGTCGAGAGTGGCGTCTATCCCAACCGCACTGAAGCGCTGCGGGGCGAGATCGCCAAACCTGGCAGCCCCGTGCGCGCAGCGCTGGCGGGTGAAGTTCTGGACAAGGGTCTGCTGGCCTTGCTGGATAAATGTAGCGGGCCGGCAGGTGGTTACTGCCATCTGGGTCTGTACGAATTGACTGACAGCCAGCTGATCCATGCCATCAAGACGCTGGCTGGGAAGAAGCGGCTGGACCTGTGTCTGTCCAACGCCGATCAATCGGAATCGTTCACGGGTGAGGATGGCAATCCGCACACCCGTAAAGTGCACGATGGCACCAACGCGGCGGCTCGCGCAGAACTGGTGGCGCAAGGCGTACCCGTGTTCAACCGTTTTGTGGCATCCAGCGGCATTGGACACAACAAATATATCGTCTGGTCACGCAAAAACGGAACTCCCCGCTCCGTGCTGACCGGCAGTACCAACTGGACAAGCACGGGTCTTTGCTCACAAACCAACAATGCGCTGCTCATCCACAACGATACCGTCGCGCAGGGCTACCGGGACTATTGGGACTGGCTGGTGTGGGACGCTGAACAAAAGCCCGTGCAGGGGAAAGACATGCGGGAATGGTGCGGGGCTGGCCCGGTGGATGCGACGGTGGGTGGAGCCAGCGTGTCGGTCTGGCTATCCCCCAATACGGCACGCAGAACTAAGGATGCAAACGTGGCACCACCCGATCTGGCAGAGGTGTTCGAGCTGATCCGCCAAGCCAGGCACGGCATTCTTTTTCTGGCTTTCAATCCCGGTACACCGAGCTTTCTGGATGTAGTTCGCGAACGGGCGCTCGCCATGGAAGCCGCCAACAAACCGTTTTATGTGCGCGGCGCGGTAACAGCACCAGCCCCAGTTGGCGAGTTTGCGACCTTCCTGACCAAACGCAGGGCAGGTGCTGCACCCGATGTACTGGTGTCTGGCGTGGCAGGCGTGCCGGACGATTTCAGCTTCTGGGAAGAGGAGATGCACAAGCTGGGACACGCGGTGATTCACGACAAGATCATCGTGATCGACCCCTTCACGGAGCACAGCGTGGTGGTGACTGGCAGCCATAACCTGGGCTACAAGGCCAGCTACCAGAACGACGAGAACCTGGTAATTGTGCGAGGCCATGAGAGACTGGCACAGGCTTACGCAGCCCATTGTCTGGACATCACCAATCACTTTGCCTGGCGGGTCAAACTCAGTGATCTGCATCGCAAAGGCAAACTGAACGACGCCTGGGGCGACCTGGCTGACACCGACAGCTGGCAAAACAAATACTTCGATAATAAAAACGATGCCTCGCGGGATAGCTTCTTTTTCTTCAGCCCACCCTGACAGCTGTTTGGCTGGCAGGTCTTGACAGAAAAATGGGGCGAGGCGAAGCTTGTGTCCCATGCAAATCATCAACGACAACAATACCCTGCTCACTGTCGCCACGGCGAACCTGCTGAATCTGGCGCTGCCCAACCGAAGTTTTTACGAGAACCGGGACCCGTACAAACCGGCGCAGTATGAGGAAAAATGCAACTGGCTGGGAGCGCAGTTCGCCAGACTTGACGCCGACGTGCTCGCCGTACAGGAAGTCTGGGACGCCGACGCACTGAAATACGCAGTCAAGCAAAGCGGCCTGCATTACAGCAGCGTACTGGTCCCAGGCGCCGAGAACGGCGCGCAAGGTACTCCCCGCGTGGGTCTGGTGACACGACTTCCGGTGAAACAGGTGCACTCCATCGATCTGTTTGACGAGCGAGATATTGTTCAGGTGCCCGAATTGGGGCCGCACACCCGGTTCGAGCGACCCGTGTTGCATGTGCAGCTGGCACTAAAGCCGGATGTCACCTTGCACGTACTGGTGGTTCACCTCAAAAGCAAACGTCCCAAATTCCTGCAGGACGATGCGGGTGATCCACTGGAAAACCGCGATGACCCGCACGTGGCGGCACGCGGCATTCTGCGTTCACTGGTCATGCGGGCATCAGAGGCCGCTGCGCTGCGCAGCGTAGTGGTGCGCTTGCTAAACGACACTCAGGAACCCCTGATCATGATGGGCGATCTGAATGATGTGCCCCAGGCCGTGACTTCACAAATGGTGGCCGCCACCCAGACGATTGCGTTTGACCGCAGTGCACGGGACACTGCCCTCTTCAATGCCTACGAGGTGCAAAGCCAGGGTGGCTTGCTGCGTGACGTAGCCTATTCATTTGTGCACCAGGGCAGACCGGATACGCTGGACCAGATCTGGGTCAGCGAAGAACTGGTCAGCACTGCCAGATTTGCACGCGGCGAAGTACGCCGCGTAGACTACTTCAACGACCACCTGCACGAAGGGCGTGATGACACACGCAGCGACCACGGTTTCGTACGCGCCATGCTGCGTTGGCGCGGTTGACTTGCCGCCCCTTCAGGCCATAAAGCCCAGGTCCGGGGTGAAGTTGCTCAGCCTCGGAAAAATTTCATTCAAGGCAGTTGGGCTGGCGCCAAACCATTTCCCCAGCGTGGCGCCCATCTGGTCAACCGAAGTGGTCGGTATCCATTTGCCATTGCCCACATCGTCAGGCCCGTTCAACGTGAGATTCGGGAACGTGCCCACCATGCGACCGCCATTGACCGCTCCGCCGGTAACAAAGTGATGATTGCCCCAGCCATGGTCTGACCCCTGGCCGTTACTCTGGCAGGTTCGTCCGAAGTCAGAGGCCGAGAACAACGTGACGTTGTTGGCCAGACTCAACTCCACTGTCGCAGCGTAAAACGCAGTAACGGCAGCACTGATCTCCCCCAGCAACTCGTTTTGCCGCTGCATCTGATCGTCACCATGGGTGTCGAAGCCACCAATCGAACAGAAGAAGCACTGCCTTGGCAAGCCCAGTTGTGCACGGGCAGAAATCAGGCGCGCAATCATGCGAAGCTGTCGCCCCAAACCGGTGTCTGGAAAGACTGTTGTCAAGGTAGAAGACGCCAATGCCTGCGTCAATACCCTTTGGTTTTCAATCGAACGACCCACCACATCCGTCCACGCCTGCTCCAGCAGGTGGCTGCGTGGTTCTGCCAAAGTCTGGCTGATGGCAGCGGACAGCGGATCAGAACCGTTAGCGTTGTAAAAGTCAAAACCAAAATTACCTGATGAAGAGACCTTATAAGCAGCGAGTGTGGCGTCACCAGACTCCCACAGGTTGCCACCTGCCACAGAAATAACGCCGTACCCCCGGTTGACCGCATCTGCTGACAGTTGCCGCTCCATCATCCTTCCGCCCCAACCGTTGCGAGGCGGCTGGTCCACGATGGCACTTTGCCATTGCGCCTGCTGATCGGAGTGGGAAAACAGGTTATCGGGTAGCGGCACACTGCGGGCTTCCCATTGCACTTTCGTTGTAGGCACAGCCAGTGGGCCCACATTGGCAATCATCGCTGTCTTGCCCTGATTAAATAGCCCCTGAATTCCCCCCATGGCCGGATGCAGTCCGTACTGGGCCCCACCCGTATTGATTGGCGTGATGGGAAGCAAATTGTCCCTCGACAGCGCCAGATTGGAACGGATGCGCTGGTACTGGCCATAGGGAACAGTGTCACGGGGCACCAACAGGTTGTTGCCGTCGTTACCACCAAACATGAACAGGCACACCAGTGCCTTGTAGTCTGTCGCTGTCTGCGCCGCAGCGTTCAGACTGGCCAAGGTACTGAGACCCAGGCCGCTGGCTCCCGCGGCACTGATCATCTTGAGAAACTGGCGTCGTTTTAGTTCATTCATACTCATGTTGACTCCCTTACTTCTGGATCACAAAATCAGGGGAAATGGCTGTCACGATCAAAGCTGCCTTGACGCGGTCTTTCCTGCCGGAGGCTGACCCACCGGGTAACGCACCCAGCATTTGCAGCAGGCGCTGGCGCGTGGAGGCACTCATCTGGTAGGCAAAGAGCAAGGCATCCAGCTGATCAACCAGTGAAGCTGGCGCGGCAGCCAGCGTCTGAAGTGCTGTGAGGCTAATGACCAGCCGGCTTGCGCCATTTCCATAACCTTCGTTGTTGAAGAAACTGGAGAAAAAATTCAAAGACCCTACTACCGATGTTTCGGTCGTGATCTGAAATTCGGGCGAATACAAACCCGCTCGTGCAACCGCACCGGACTGCCGGAAATTGGGCGAATAGAAATTAAAGACCGACGGCGCCAACAATGGACTTTGTCCCAAACCATCGTCAGAGCCATCCAGATAGTGGATATCATTAATACCGTTTTGGCTGGTCGCGCCCAGTGCACGCAGGAAAGTGGCAAAGCGGATCACAGGCTCGCGCTGCTTGCCGTAATTGGCGGACTGTCCACTTGATGGAGCGCGAGCTTCGGTATCCAGCAAAACTGCCTGCACCACCGCTTTCAGGTCACCACGCACACCTGCACCGTTATTGTTGAACACAGTCGCCACACGCTGGATGTAGGCGCGACTGGGGTTGCTGGTAACCATGCGCTGGATGAGCTGACGTCCGATAAATGGGCCTACATTGGCATGGTTGAAGATGTTGTCCAATGCATCATCCATGTCTTTTTCGGGCGTTTGTCCTCCGGGTAGCGTTACTGAACCTAGTAGTTTTTTGGGCTCGGTCGAATGCATGCTCGGGAAGGCGCGCATGGGGTTGACCCAATTGGCGTCCAGATTCTCGTCAGCATCGTGAAACTGGTCAGGCTGGTTGGGGTTTTGCGAAGCAAAAGTCCAGCCCGAGAACGCTTTGGCAAATCCTTTGACTTCGGTCTCAGTGTAGGTGGGGATCGGTTTTCCGTCACCTCCCGTTTTGGCCGACCCGTCGATATTCAGCTCGACCAACCCGATGGAGAACAACTGCAATACCTCACGGGCATAGTTTTCATTGGGGTGAATGCCGCGATCAGAATCGTCCTTCTCGCTTTCCACCATATTCAGGTAGTACCCCATGGCGGGGTGCAGCGTCACTTCCTTCAGCAACGTCCGGTAGTTGCCAAAAGCATTGCGATTGAGCATGTCTACATAAGAAGACATGGCATAGGGCCGGATGTCTGGCGCAATGTTGGAAATCACCATAATCTGGGCCAAAGCAAAGGCCATGCGCCCGCGCAACTGATCCGCACCCTGGAGCCACTGCTGCCAAACCGCTTCATAACTCATCTCTTCCGAAGCCCGCTGGTTGCTGTCCCGGGTTTTCTGCACATCCAGGTAGCTGGTGTGCAGCAAGGTAGGCACATTGAATTGTGTCCACATCCAGTGCTCGAACCCCTCCACCCGCAACGCTTCAATGTCGTCAACAGATTTGGCGCCAAAACTGGCTTGAGTCAAAAACCGGGCTGCATCCTGCGCGGTGGGTCTGGCATCAACAGTGGGACGGGCAGGCTCTGCTCCCGGCGTTCCAAAGGTGACATTGCTGACTGCACCCGGTGAGGTGTTGGCTCCCCCGCCGCCACCGCCACAAGCCGTCAGTGCAACCAGACTGGAGAGCGCCAGAGGTCGGCCTGGAGACAGGCCGCCGTCAGACTCAACTCGGGCTGGTTCAGCTGGTACCGTTATCAGCCCGTTGATGGCGGTGTCATCGCTACTGCTGAATTGTTCTTGTTCGACGTCAGTCATGCTGCTCTCCGAAAATGGCAGTGATGCCGGAACCCCCTCAGTTCCGTGCTCGAACGAGTATCTGGAGTATTGACGTAACCATCTGTACCGTTTTGTTAGAAAACAGCAAAATTCCCCGGTGAGCCTGCCTTCCAGTAGACTTTTACCCATGCAAACCAACCAGCTGCAATCCAGAAATTGGGTGCCTCCCGAGCAGGAGAGCTTCGTTCAGTCCATTGCAGGCAGCCTGAATGGCCTGCGGGAATCAGGTATCTTCCAGCGCCTGCAGGATCTGGTGGATTTGAATGGCCGCATTGACAACAACTGCATCAACGTCAATCCAGCCACCAACATCCTGAATCCGCGCGCTGCGGCCATGCTGGCAACTCCTATGGGCATGCGCCCGTCTCTGGGGTATCCGGGAGCCAAATACGAAGCTGGTCTGGAAGCCATCGAGCAGGTTGAGGTGATTGCCGCGGAGCTGGCGGCCCGTGTATTTGGGGCAGGCTTTGTCGAAGTGCGGGTCCCTTCAGGCTCCATCGCCAATCTCTACGGATTCATGGCAACCTGCCAGCCAGGCGATACGATCATCGTGCCGCCGGCCTCGATCGGTGGCCATGTGACGCATCATGCTGACGGTGCTGCAGGCCTTTACGGACTGAAGATCTATAGCGCGGCAGTCAATGCCGACCTGTTCACTGTAGATGTGGCAGCCCTGCGGGAACAGGCGCACCGCCTGCGGCCACGCGTGATCACGATCGGCGGCAGCCTGAATCTGGCGGCTCACCCGATCCGGGAAATTCGCGCCATTGCAGACGAGGTTGGTGCCAGCGTGATGTTTGATGCGGCACATCTGTCCGGCATGATTGCTGGTCGGGCATGGCAGCAGCCCTTGGCGGAAGGTGCGCACCTCATGACAATGAGCACCTACAAAAGCCTGGGCGGGCCGCCATCCGGCCTCATTGTGACCAACGACGAAGCCATCGCTCGACGGCTGGACGCCATTGCCTATCCCGGACTCACTGCCAATTTCGACGCCTCCAAGACCGCTGCGCTGGCGGTGAGTTTGCTCGACTGGCTGGCTTACGGTAGCGACTATGCGATGGCCATGAAGCTGACGGCGCGCTCACTGGCCCAGGCTCTCAATGACGAAGGCGTGCCTGTTCAAGCCACTCTGAGTGGTTTTACCGAATCTCACCAGGTAGCCATTCAGGCCGCTCGTTATGGTGGTGGACAAACTGCAGCACGGCGCATGCGCAAAGCCAATCTGCTGGCTTCTGGCATCGGTTTGCCCATTGCCGATGTACCCGGCGACATGAATGGCTTGCGGCTGGGCACACCGGAGATTGTTCGTCTGGGTATGGGGCCGCGTCACATGCCGGACCTGGCGCGGCTAATTGCACGCGCGCTGCAAAGTGACGAAGACGCGCTTTCGGTGTCGGGTCAGGTCAGCGAACTGCGCCAGGGATTCACAGAGTTGCATTTCATGCTGCCTTGAAGACCGGTGCAAACTGTGCCGGTAATGCGATAGGATCATCCAGAACTGGTTCCTTTTTCTTCCATAACAAACCCAGGAGACTCCCCATGACCGTTAATGTCACCATCGATCTCGGCTACGAATTCGACGTCAAAGCTTCCGCCAAAGACGTGTTTGCGGTGCTGTCCGACGTACCCACGTCAGCCAGCCATTTTCCCAAAGTTCATCAACTGGTGGACCTGGGCGACGGGGTGTACCGATGGGAGATGGAAAAGGTCGGGACCGCACAGGTCAACATCCAGACCATCTATGCCTGCAAATACGTGTCCAACAAGGCCAAAGGCACCGTCGTCTGGACGCCGGTCAAAGGCGAGGGCAACGCCTTGGTCAGCGGCAACTGGAAGATAACGGACAACAAAAAATCAACCAATATTGTTTTAAAGATTGACGCCGAAGTCATCGTGCCACTACCTGGTTTGATGAAAATGATCGTGGCACCTGTTGTGGAGTCCGAGTTTGAAAAGCTGGTGGACAAATACATCGCCAACCTGACCAAGAAATTTGGCGGCGAGATCTGATCTACTTGTGATATTTGCTATGGTTTTAATAGCTATTAACGAATATTTCACGAGGGCTAGAGGCACAAAACACCACTAAAAATGCCCTAAAACCACCCAAGGAAATCCACTGTCCGCCAGGTACGTTTACTTACAAGAGATTTTTGCTTGCCCGCTTGTGCGCTAGCAAAATACGAATCTGTGACACCTCCAACAGATTCGATGACTGATCAGATTTCCTCACGCCTCTTGCGCGCCGGCTCGGCGATCGGCTTGCTTGCTTTCATCGCTGGTTGTGGCGGCGGTGGAGGTCCCACCGACGGCACCGCACCCATGACCACGCCGGTCGCCACCACTGCACCAGCCACCTCCCCGGCAGTTCCCGCTGTTACCACCGCCCCCGGCGCAACCGATGCGAGTTGCGGGCTGAACGGCGCCGCTGGCATTCAGGCTGAAATCCTGCAGCGGGTTAATACCTTACGTCTAGCGGGTGCCGTGTGCGGTTCAACCAACTTTGCTGCGACCACCGCATTGACGTGGAACACCCAGTTGCTGCAAGCCGCCAGGGGACATTCAACCGATATGGCACAAAACAACTACTTTTCGCATACCAGCTTGGATGGTCGCACGCTGGCGCAACGGGTACTGGCCACCGGTTACAGCTACATGGCGCTGGGTGAAAACATTGCGGCGGGCCAAACCTCGGTGGAAAGTGTGATGACGGCCTGGGTCAATAGCCCGGGTCATTGCCAGAACCTGATGAGCCCCGCGTTCCGGGACATTGGCGTAGCCTGCGTGCGCAACGATGCCGCGGCCTATCGCCTGTACTGGACGATGAATCTGGGGCGAACCCCCTGACCTGCGTTCAGGCCAGCACGCGTTTCAGTCGAATCTCTTCAATGCGTCCGTCCCCCAGAGGCACGGTCTTTGCGCTGGACATTTCACGTTTGAAACCCGCGAGCTCGTGAAAACGCATCGCCCGCTCATTGCCCAGGGGGACCCAGACGGTCACGTGCGTACACCCTTCGTCCACCAGCCCTTCGCGGGCTGCGTCCCATAGGGCCAGGCCAACACCTTTACCCCAAAGGGCGGGCGTGACATAAATAGACCAGAGTTCGCCAGTGGTCGGCGGCGTCCCCTTGTCACGTGAACGGTCAAAGCCGACAAAGCCCACCACCTGGTCACCATCGGTTGCCACATGGACTTGAGGTTCGCTGTACTCGATGGCTTCACGCCAGTGGCCTTGGCCTTTCCCGGCAGACAAGGCTTTCAGGGAATCTTCGGAAACCAGACCTTTCAAGGCAGCCTGGCTGGACACCTCGTAAACATCGGAAATGACTTTGGCATCGCGCAAAGTTGCGGCCCGCACGGAGTAAATAGGGTTGCTGGACATGGAGAGGAGAAAATACGTTTGCGGAAAGCGCCGACAGGTTTGAACAAACCTCCGATTGTCGCCGGAAATAGGGGCGGAACCCCTATGGTGCGTCAGGCTTAGGGTGAACACCATTGTTTCAGCCAGGGTGCAAGCGCAGAATTTAAGGTTCAAACTCAAATATCACCCTCAGGAGACAGCGTCATGGCCAACCCCGTTCCACTTCAGGACAACGATCTTCCCTTGCAACGTTTCTACCATTGGGAACGTGCGCGCGCCAGCGAAATCTTTCTGACCCAGCCTGTTGGCGATGGTGCTGTGCGGGATATCACCTGGGGCCAGGCCGGCGATGAAGTTCGGCGCATGGCCGCTTGGTTGCAAGCACAGGGCTGGCCAGCTGGCAGCAAGGTTGCCATTTTGGGCAAGAACAGCGCCCACTGGATATTGGCCGATCTGGCCATCTGGATGGCGGGTTACGTGTCGGTACCCATCTATCCCACTTTCAATGGCGAGGCACTGCGTTTCATCCTCTCACATAGCGAATCGAAAGCCTGCTTTGTGGGCAAGCTCGATGAAGTTGCAAGTTTGAAGGACGGCGTTCCTTCTGGCGTGGCACTTGTTTCACTGCCTTTGGCGCCACCGCTTCAGAACCTGTCATGGGATGCAGCCATCGCAGCCTCCAAACCTTTGCAGGGAGAACCCGTTCGCGCCGGCGAAGAGTTGGCAACGATCATTTACACCTCGGGTACAACCGGAAACCCCAAAGGCGTGATGCAAAGTTTCGCAGCGATGACCTGGGCTCTTTCCAGCGGACATGAACGCGTCCGCTTCGGCAACAACGAACGCATGCTGTCGTATTTGCCACTGGCTCACGTTGCTGAACGTATCCTGGTAGAGCAAGGAGCATTGCGCTTCGGATTTCATGTCTTTTTTGCCGAGTCGCTGGATACGTTTGTGCAGGACATGCAGCGAGCCCGTCCGACGCTGTTTTTCTCGGTTCCAAGGCTATGGGTCAAATTCCAGCAAGGTGTTTACAAGAAAATGCCGCCTCAAAAACTCAAACGGCTGATGAGTATTCCGATCATCGGTGGTCTGGTGCGACGCAAGCTTCTCAAGGGGTTGGGGCTGGACCAATGCCGCCTTGCAGTGGGTGGCGCAGCACCGATGCCACCTGACTTGCTCCGCTGGTATCGTGACCTGGGCCTTGACCTGATTGAGGGCTACGGCATGACCGAGAACTGTGCCATTTCCCACGCCACGGTACCTGGCACATTCCGTCCGGGTACGGTCGGCCTGCCTTATGCGGGCGTGGAAAGCCGAATAGACCCCAATACCGGGGAAATTCAGATGCGCTGCCCGGCCGTCATGATGGGTTATTTCAAGGATCCGGAGCAAACGGCCGCCACCATGACGCCCGACGGATGGCTGCGAACCGGCGACAAGGGTGCCATCGACAAGGATGGCTGTCTGCGCATCACTGGCCGCGTCAAGGATCTGTTCAAAACCAGCAAGGGCAAGTACGTGGCCCCCGCGCCCATTGAAGACTTGCTGGTAACGCACCCCGATATCGAAGCCTGCGCCGTAACGGGTGCCAATTTCGCACAACCACTGGGCATTGTCATGCTGTCGCCCGATGCAGTTATCCGCGTAGGAGCGCCAGATCAAAGAGCAGCACTAACCATTTCTCTGACCGAGCATCTTAAGGCTGTGAACGCGAGACTGGAAGCTCATGAGCAACTGGACTGCCTCGCTGTCATCGCAACGGCTTGGACGCCGGAAAACGGACTGGTGACACCGACCTTCAAGGTCAAGCGTCCGCGCATAGAAGACCTGTACGCATTGCACTATGAAGCCTGGCTGGCACAACGCAAGCCGGTGATCTGGGCCACCAGCTGATCGTCAATTCTCGTTTACTCGCGAGGTGCATGGCAGACCCGGGGTAAAGTTGGCTCCATGCGCACCCACTTTTATTGTTCATGGGCACTGGGTTTGTGGTTGCTGAACGCCATGCAGGCCGTAGCCGCTCCTCCCGTCTTCGAGGACTCTATGGCCCAGCGCACACTGGCCTGCACGGCCTGTCACGGTGATC
The DNA here is from genome assembly GCA_029561195.1 of Pseudomonadota bacterium. GTDB lineage: Bacteria > Pseudomonadota > Gammaproteobacteria > Burkholderiales > Burkholderiaceae_C > Egaibacter. Next base: position 24,150 of record JAKQJK010000106.1, on the reverse strand, counting down.
AGGGGCGTGCAGGGCCAGACGGTTACTACCCGCGTATCGCCGGGAAGCCGGCGGGCTATCTGTACAACCAGTTGCTGAATTTTCGCGATGGCCGACGTCATTACAACCCGATGACCGGCTTGTTGGACCCCCTGAACACGGCCTATCTGAAGGAAATCGCCCAATATTTTTCGGCACTTGATTTGCCCTACCCTGCACCGCTGACCTACACCACAAGCCCTGCGGTTCTGCAGCGCGGTGAAACACTGGCCACTCAGGGCGACATATCCAGAAGCATTCCAGCGTGCACTCAGTGCCATGGCGAAGCCCTCACAGGCGTCGAGCCTGTGGTCCCGGGGCTGCTGGGCTTGCCACGCGACTACCTGAACGCACAGCTGGGCTCCTGGATCGCCGGGCAGCGACGTGCTCATTCACCGGATTGCATGGCCCGGGTCACCAAAAAAATGACAGCAGAGGATGTGACGGCCGTGTCGAGCTGGCTGGCTTCCCGGCCCTTGCCGGGCAACACACGCCCGGCAAGGGCCCGTAGTACCGTTTCGACGGAAACAAATGCCATCCAGTGCGGCAGTGCGCCATAACCGCACCGCCATCAGTTGTGAAAAAGTTCTCTCTGGTCCTGGTCGCTGTGTTCCTTGCGCTGATGGTTGCGACGGCTGCCATTGTCTGGGGAATGGATGCGATCGACGAAAGGCAGGCCGCGTCGGCCCAGGTGCCTAGCGAAACTGAAGCCAACGTGATCGAGCGAGGCGCCTACCTGGCACGCGTTGGCAATTGCATGGCGTGCCACACGTCGCGCGGTGGATCGCCTTACGCGGGGGGGCGCGGCATTGAGACGCCGTTTGGAACGGTGTTTTCCAGCAACCTGACCCCAGACAATACCACCGGGCTCGGGCAATGGAACACCAACGATTTCTGGCGTGCCCTGCACCATGGGCGCGCCCGTGACGGGCGGCTTCTGTACCCGGCATTTCCGTACACGAGCTACAGCCAGATCACCCGTGTGGATTCCGACGCACTGTTTGCCTTTCTGGGCCGACTGCCTGCCGTTGAGCAGCCCAACAAGACGCATACCCTGCGCTGGCCTTATGGAACCCAGACCGCCTTGCGGGCCTGGCGGGCGCTGTATTTCAAGCCAGCAGCTTTTCAGACTGAAGTGTCCCAATCCGGACAATGGAATCGGGGGGCATATCTGGTCCGCGGGCCCGGCCATTGCACCGCCTGCCACACCGCCCGCAATGCATGGGGCGGCTCTGACATGGCGCACGAGTTCAGCGGCGGGTTGATGCCGGTTCAGGATTGGTATGCCCCTTCACTCACGTCGCCGCAGGAAGCAGGCGTTGCGACGTGGAGCGTTCCGGAGATCGTTCAGCTTCTGGCGACTGGCCAGTCAGCCCGAGGTGCGACCAGTGGCCCCATGAGTGAAGTGGTTCTGCACAGCACCCAATATTGGTCTCCGCAAGACCTTGAGGCAACCGCCGTTTTTCTGAAAACACTACCTGGAACTGATCAGCAGCCCAGGGGTAAATCAACCGCTCCATCCAGTCCGGCTCAGGGAGCCTCTATAGAAGCTGCGGGAAAGGGCGCCCCGCTTTACGAAAAACATTGCGCTCAGTGTCATGGCAAAAGTGGGGAGGGCGTGCCCAACGCTTACCCTGCGCTGGCGGGCAACCGGGCGATCACCCTGCCGGTAACTGCCAACCTGATACAAATCGTCCTCAACGGCGGTTTTTTGCCTGCCACACTGGGCAATCCCAGGCCTTTTGGCATGCCGCCGTTTGCGTTGATCTTGAGTGATCAAGACTTGGCCAATGTACTCACCTACATACGGACATCATGGAACAATGAGGCTTCGCCAATCAGCGAGCTGGATGTGAATCGTTTTCGGGAAAAAACGGTCCAGTCGGGCAGATAATGAGCCGTCCCGGCCCATTCGGGTCATCAACCTCAGGAGCAGAAGATGGCTAAAGGTCAGCAAAACAGTAACAAGATGGTTAAAAAGCCCAAGAAAGACACATCGCCTCCCAAGCCGGTGTCACCCGATGCGGTTCGCCCCACGATTACGACCGTGGTGCCCGTGCGCGGAAAGCTTAAAAAGTAATCGGCTTCCGTCTTTTGTCGTGAAGGCACCATGAGCGACAACGCCAGACTCAGAAATATTCACAGCACCCCTTGGGAACCATCCGGGGGGTTAACTGAAGAACGTACGGCCCAAGGTGTGTTCACGGACGGTTATGCCTTGCCGCAGATGGTTGAAGATCTGCGCAAGTACCAGGCCGAACTGGAGATCCAGAACGAGGCGCTGCGCTACAGCCAGCTGGAAGCCGAAGGTGCCTCTGAGCGCTTTCTGGCGCTGTTTTCCAACGTGCCGCTGGCGCTGATGGTAGTCGACGAGACTGGGCTGGTGCTGGAAAGCAATGCGATGGCATTGCGCAGATTTCGTCCGTCGGAGAGCGATGCACCTTTGAACTTTCTGCTGCCATTTGTAGACGGGCAGCATTCGGACAAAGTAGCTTCGGCTTTTTCGCAGGCCAAACTGCAAGGCACCAGTGAGGTCAACGAAATCATTTTTTCTGGTGGCTCCAATGGGCTCTTCACCGGTGACCTGCACATTGCCCGCATTGAGAACCCGCTGGATGAATTGGCCAATTTCATTTGCGCCATCATCGATCAGGGGCCCTTGCTCACCGAGCGCCACGCTCTGCAGGCAAGCGCTGTCGCACTTCGCCAGCGCAATGAAGAGCTTCACCAGAGTGAGTCTCGCCTGGCGGCCATTATCAATTCCTCGCTAGATGCGATTATTTGCGTAGATGCTGACGGCACCATTTCGGTTTTCAACCCTGCCGCAGCCATCCTTTTCCAGTGCCCATCTGATCAGGCGCTGGGTAGCCCATTGGAGCGGTTTTTACCCCAGGCAGTCAGCACGCTGGCCTACTCTCAGGTATCCACACATGCCCAGTTGGGTGAAATGGAGGGCCGCACAGCTGAGGGAAAAGTGTTGTCTGTAGAGGTAAGCGTATCCACAGAACGCCGGCCCGAGGGTGACATAACAACCGTCTTCGCCCGGGATCTGACCGCCAGAAAGAAAATTGAAACCCACCGCAACGTACTGGAAGCCCAGTTGCGTGAATCACACAAGATGCAGGCAGTGGGCACCATGGCGGGCGGTATCGCCCACGACTTCAACAACATTCTTAGCGCCATTTTGGGTAACGTGGAACTGGCCAAGCTGGATACCCCGGTCGACTCTGCTGCGCTGGTCAGCTTGACAGAAATTGAAAAAGCGGGCCGTCGTGCCCGAGATCTGGTGCGCCAGATTCTCACATTCAGCCGCAATGAACCACCCAAACGCCGACCAATTCAACTGGCTGAAGTGATTCACGAGACCATGCGCCTGCTGAAGGTGACTCTACCCCCCACTATCGACATGCAGGTGGTGATTCATCCGGGAACCTCTGCGGTTCTGGCCGATGCCACTCAGGTGGAGCAGGCGTTGCTGAACCTGTGTACCAACGCCATTCAGTCGATTGGCAAGGACCGTGGTTCCGTCATTATCGAATTGGGTAATCCACCATTGGGTTCGCGGTTGGTTGAACGCCGTGGCTCCTCGCGTGGTAACCACGTGCGACTGGCTGTCAAGGATAGCGGTGCAGGCATTGATCCAGACACGCTGCGCCGGATTTTCGAGCCATTTTTCACAACAAAGCCGGTGGGTGAAGGCACCGGCCTGGGACTTGCGGTGGTGCACGGCATCATGCGCACACACATGGGGACGGTTGGCGTACAGAGCAAGCTGGGCAAGGGCAGCACATTTACGCTTTACTTCCCCTCCATTGACGCACCGGCACAGCCAGTTGATATCGACGTCAAGGGGTCGGCAGAAGTCAACGGCATGGGCAAGCACGTGATGTACGTGGATGACGACCAGGCGCTGGTATTTCTGGTTGAACGGGTACTGACGCGCAAAGGCTTCAAGGTTACTTCGTTTACCGATCCTCACATGGCAGCAACAGCACTGCGCGCGGACCCGCAGGACTATCACCTGCTGGTGACCGACTACAACATGCCCGGCTATTGTGGCGTGGACCTGCTGCGGGAAGCCAAAGTAATCCGTCCTGGCCTTCCTGTCGCGCTGGCGTCAGGTTATGTGACAGCAGAGATTGAGCAGAGCGCCATCACCGAAGGCGCTCAGGCGCTGATTCACAAACCCAACGATGTTGAAGAGCTATGCGAGATCGTCCAACGCCTGATTCTGGATAATGAGCAGCTTTGAGCTGCAGGTCGTTTATCAGGATGACGCACTGCTGGTTCTGGACAAACCTGCGGGACTACTCTCAGTACCCGGCCGGGGCGATGACAAGCAGGATTGCCTGAGCGCCCGGGTTCAGTGGCAATTTGCAGATGCATTGATCGTGCATCGGCTGGATATGGCGACCTCGGGACTGATGATCATGGCCCGTGGCATCGCTAATCAGCGCATGCTGAGCAATGCATTCGCCAGCCGGGAAGTCGTTAAGCGATACATTGCTGTAGTTGATGGTCTGATAAGTTGTCAAGGTGAGGACTGGAACGAGATCAACTTGCCCATTGCTGTGGACTGGCCTAATCGCCCATTACGCATCATTGATACAACCCGCGGTAAGCCCAGCCTGACCCGATGGCGGAAATCTGAACTTGAAACGCCCCGACTGGCCATTGATGTCCAGAAGCAAGCCAACACCACCCGATTGGAATTGGAGCCCCTGACCGGGCGCTCGCACCAGTTACGCGTTCATTTGAAGGCTCTGGGTCACCCCATTTTGGGAGATGCTTTGTACGCCCGTCCTGAGGTGCAGAGCAAATCGGATCGGCTGTTGCTGCACGCTGTCGGGCTGACCCTGTACCACCCTGTCACAGGTGAACCAATAGCATTTCAATCTGCGCCACCGTTCTAGGTGGCATTGTCGCTACCTCTTGTAGAGGCTACCATTTAGACATGAAGAAACACCTCACCATCCTGACAGGCGGCTCGCGCGGAATGGGCTTGTGCATGGCTCAACAACTGCTCAAGGGCGGTGGTGATCTGCTATGCATTTCGCGCCAGACCAGTGATGCGCTAACACCACTTGCTAAGGCTAGCGGAGCAACCCTGCTGCAATGGCAGCAAGACTTGGCCCATGGATACCGGGTTAGTACCCGGCTGGAGCACTGGCTGCATGAGCAAGTCGTTCAGCGCTTCACCAGCGCTACACTGATCAACAACGCCGGCGTGATTGGACGCGTTGGACCGCTCAGCAACGCCCAGCCCGGGGACATCGAACACGCCCTACGGGTAGGTCTGGAGGCACCAATGCAGCTGACGGCAGCATTTCTCCGCGCGACTGAAAACTGGAACTGTGAACGCAAGGTACTCAACATTTCCTCAGGCTTGGGGCGGCGGGCTATGGCGGCACAAGCCGCCTACTGCGCAGCTAAAGCCGGAATGGATCATTTCACCCGCTGTGTGGCGCTGGACGAAGCAGACAAGCCCTTTGGCGCAAAGGTATGCTCTCTGGCGCCAGGCGTGATCGATACCGATATGCAGACTCAGCTTCGGTCTGCCGAGGCTGGCCTCTTCCCTGATCGGGACAGTTTTGTCAGTTTGAAAGCAAATGGCCAGCTGGCGAGCCCCGAGGTAGCCGCGGCGCGCGTGCTGGCATACCTGGCCCGGCCTGACTTTGGCAGCCAACCTGTCGCCGATGTCAGGGAAACGAATCTACAGTAAGCTGGTCGAAACCTTTCAGTAGCACACTGCGTCTTTCAACCCGATTGACCTGACTGAAGGAATCCCCATGAGCCGTGAAGTTGTTGTTGTCAGCGCCGTGCGTACCGCCATTGGCACGTTTGGTGGCAGTCTGAAAGATATTGCCCCCACTGATCTGGCCGCGCAAGTAGTGCGCGAATCGCTCAAACGTGCCAGTGTCAGCGGTGAGGAAGTCGGTCACGTGGTATTTGGCCACGTGGTCAACACGGAGCCCAAAGACATGTACCTGTCCCGCGTCGCAGCCGTCAACGGTGGGTGCTCGGAAGGTACGCCTGCGTTCAACGTGAATCGTCTTTGTGGTTCGGGTCTGCAAGCCATCGTGAACGCCAGCCAAAGCATCTTGCTAGGCGATACCGATATCGCCATTGGCGGAGGCGCCGAGAACATGAGCCGGGCGCCTTTTGCATCCCTGAACATGCGATGGGGTGCACGCATGGGTGACACCAAAATGGTAGACATGATGGTTGGCGCCTTACATGACCCGTTTCACACCATTCATATGGGTGTAACGGCTGAAAATATTGCTACCAAATGGGGGATCACGAGGGAAGACCAGGACAAACTGGCAGTAGAAAGCCACAACCGCGCGCAGCGTGCCATTGAGGCTGGCCACTTCAAGAGCCAGATCCTGCCCGTGATGCTCAAAAGCAAGAAAGGCGATGTGGCCTATGACACCGATGAACACTATCGCCCCAACTGCTCTATGGCCGACATGGCGAAGCTCAAACCCGTATTTGCCAAGGAGAACGGCACCGTCACGGCCGGTAACGCGTCAGGTATCAATGATGCTGCGGCTACCGTGGTGCTGATGGAGGCCAGTGTTGCCAAAGCGCGTGGCTTGAAACCCTTGGCCCGCCTGGTCGCCTATGCACATGCAGGTGTAGATCCGAGATACATGGGCATTGGCCCAGTGCCCGCGACACAGAAAGCGTTGAAACGAGCGGGTCTGACGGTCAAGGATCTGGATGTCATCGAAGCCAACGAAGCTTTCGCAGCACAGGCTTGCGCGGTCACCCGCGATCTTGGCCTGGACCCAGCCAAAGTCAACCCCAACGGCTCGGGCATTTCATTGGGACATCCCATTGGGGCAACAGGTGCGCTGATAACTGTGAAAGCACTGTACGAACTGGAACGCATCGGTGGCCGCTATGCACTGGTGACCATGTGTATCGGTGGCGGTCAGGGTATCGCAGCAATCTTCGAGCGGAGCTGACCCCCGGTCGACATCCATCTGCTACGTATTTCATAGCCTCTCCAGTCCCCTCAAAGAGGACGAGAGGCTTTTTTCATGGCGTACGAACCTCCCGATCCATATTTTAGCATCCAGGTTGTTTTATATCAAGACGCTTTGAACCCCGCAGATCTAGACTGCATTTCCCTGCCTGTGAAAGGGCCCGAATCGCCCAAGGAGCTTGTCTTGCTACCCGCGTTTATCACCCATGCCGACTGCGCACGTCACGAAATGGGTGCCCATCATCCTGAGTGCCCGGAGCGACTGGGGGCCATCAACGATATGTTGCTGGTCAAAGGGCTTCTGGACTACATGAACACCTACGACGCGCCACTGGCAACAACTGAACAGCTCGCCAGGGCTCATTCGACTTCGTACGTGAGCGAGCTCATGGACGCATCACCTTTGGAGGGGTACCACCGGGTCGATCCTGATACCGAGATGAACCCGTTTACTCTGACGGCTGCTCTTCGTGCGGCAGGTGCTGCGGTGCAGGCCACAGATTTGGTGCTATCGGGAGAGGTGCCAACCGCCTTTTGCTGCGTCCGGCCCCCGGGGCACCATGCAGAGCGGTCAGCGGCCATGGGGTTTTGCTTTTTCAACAACGTGGCGGTGGGCATTCGCCACGCCTTGAGCGCGCATGGTCTGGAACGCGTCGCGTTGATCGATTTCGACGTGCATCATGGCAACGGCAGCGAAGACATCTTTCGTGGCGATGAGCGTGTGCTGATGTGCTCGATCTTTGAACAGGGCATCTATCCATTTAGTGGCGACGACGCCAACGGGCCCAACATGGTCAATGTGGGTCTGCCATCACGCTCAGGTAGCAACGCGTTCCGAGACGCAGTCACTCGCCATTGGTTGCCCGCGCTGGAAGCCTTCAAGCCGCAGTTGATCTATATCTCGGCTGGATTCGATGGCCACCGGGAGGACGATATGGGCAACCTGGGGTTGGTCGAAGCTGACTACGAATGGGTCACGCAGCAACTATTGTCCCTTGCACGGCGTCACTGTCAGGGGCGTGTGATTTCCTGTCTGGAGGGTGGCTACGTGCTTAGTCCGCTGGCGCGTAGCGTATCCGCGCACGTCAAGGTTCTGATTGGCGCCGATTGAACATCTCCATGGACAAACACTACCTTACTCCCCTATTCTCACCTGATTCGATTGTTGTCTTTGCGGGTCAGGTAGACGACCCTGTCACGCAAACAACCCATGCCAGGGCATTGCAGCAGGCTTTGCGAACACAGCGATTCAGCGGCACTCTGACGTTTGTGGACATTCACACGAGTGGCACGCTGGCTGACCTCGCGCAAACGCGTGCCGATCTGGCCATCATCGCTTTGGCCCCGGGGGAAGTGGCCGCTGCATTGGAGGTGGCTGGTCGCATGGCCTGCCGCGCGGCGCTGGTGATATCCAGCGGCATTGATGCCGAAAAAGCTGCCGAATTGAAGAGAATTGCTAACCGCGAAGGTGTGCACCTCCTGGGACCCAATTGCCTCGGTTTGCAGCGCCCACATCTGCAACTCAATGCCAGTGCGGCGGGGCCACTGGCCAGGCCCGGATCGCTGGCGCTGGTATCCCAATCCGGCGCGCTGACATCCTCCATTCTTGACTGGGCCAGTAACAATGCGGTGGGGTTTTCGTCGGTCGTATCGCTGGGTCCCAATACCTCGGTAGATATTGCCCAGGTTCTGGATTTCCTGGCAAATGACGCCCAGACCCACAGCATCGTCGTGTACCTGGAAGGCATCTCCAGTGCGCGACGCTTCATGAGTGCGCTGCGTTCGGCCGCCAATGTCAAACCGGTAGTCGTTCTGAAGGCGGGGAGAAAGCCAGCTGGCAACGAGGCCGCACAAACTCACAGTGGTGCCATCGTCGGCAGTGACGATGTGTTTGACGCAGCCCTGCGCAGGGCCGGTGCGGTGCGTGTGCGATCGTTTGTGGAGCTTTTCTCCGCAGCCAAGTGCCTCGCCTCCCGCTACAGGCCGGTTGGCAAACGGCTGGCCATCGTGACCAATGGCGGCGGACCGGGTGTGTTGGCCGCCGACTGGGTGAATGAAATTCATCTGCATCTGGGCAAACTCTCAGCACCCTCCGTCAGCGCCCTCAAGCCACTGTTGCCCCCACTCGCGTCACTCACGGACCTGATTGATCTGTCTGAGGAGGCCACCCCTGCCCACTACCTGGCAGCCATTGAGTCAGCAGGAAGAGATCGCCAGATCGATGGTGTGCTCGCCATTTATTCACCCAAGGCCGGAGCGGATGCCTCGGAGGTCGCACGTGCGCTGGCCGAAGTCAAACGCACCACCGGCAAACCGTTGCTCTCGTGCTGGATGGGCGACGCATCAGTCGGAATCGCCCGAAGCATTCTGAATGAAGCAGCAATTCCCAGCTTTCGCACACCCGAAGCAGCCGTGGGTGCCTTTGGCAACATCGCGTCTTTCTACCAAAACCAGCAGTTACTGCTGCAAACGCCACCGCCCTTGTCTGCGCTCGCCAAGCCTGACATTGAAGGAGCGCGGCTGGTTATAGAAAGCGTCCTGGCCGAACGCCGCAAGGTTTTGACCGAGATGGAGTCCAAAACACTGCTGGCGGCCTTTCATATTCCAGTCACCAAGACCATTCTGGCTCGCAACGCGAATGAGGCCATGATGATTGCCACCCAACTGGGATTTCCAGTGGCGTTAAAGATTGACTCCCCCGACATCAGCCACAAATCGGACGTTCACGGTGTGGCGCTGAACATCATGAATGCCACCGGCGTGCGGGACACCTATAACGACATGGTGCAAACCGTGGTCCGCTTGCAGCCCGCAGCCCGCATCAACGGCGTAACCATACAAAACATGGCAGGCGCGCGGCGCGGCCGCGAGATCTACGTTGGTCTGGTCACCGACGATCCGTTTGGCCCCGTGATTGCCTTTGGTGCTGGCGGCACCATGATTGAGTTGATCAACGACCGGGCGATGGAGTTGCCCCCATTGAACCAGTTTCTGGCACGCCGCCTGATCGAACGTTCGCGGGTATCTGAAACGCTGGGCGACTGGCGAGGAAGTGCCGCTGTGAACATGGACGCGCTGGAACAGGTCTTATTGCGGGTGTCGGAAATGGTATGCGAACTGCCTCAACTGCGCGAGATGGATATCAACCCTATCATAGTGGACGAGTTTGGTGCTGTTGCCGTAGACGCGCGCATTGTCATCGACCATGCGCCACAGGCTGCCAGTGGCCGTGCCAACCCCTACAACCACCTGGCCATATTGCCCTACCCAGCCCGTTTTGAGCAGATTTGGCCGCTGGCTGGTGGCGGCGAGTACACCGTGCGCCCCATCCACCCGGACGATGCCAGCATGTTGCAGGACCTGATGCAGCACCTCTCCTCCGAAAGCCGGTACTTCCGCTTTGTTTCCAGCATTACCGAGCTTCCGCCATCGATGTTGGCCAAGTTCACCCTGATTGACTACGACCGGGAAATGGCACTGGTAGCCGTGCTCAAGGAGCGCTCGGCCGTCGCCGATGGTCAGTTCACTGAGACCGAGCGCATCGTCGGCGTCTCGCGCTACATCACCAACCCGGATCAATCCAGTTGTGAATTTGCGCTGGTGGTAGCAGACGATTTCAGCGGCAAAGGCCTGGGCTCACGCCTGATGCTCAGCATCATGGACGTGGCACGCGAAAAAGGCCTTGCCGAGATCGACGGACTGGTGCTTGCCACCAATCCCGGAATGCTCAAGCTCATGAAAAGCCTGGGCTTCACCGTGAAGCCGTTTCCCGAAGACCCCGACTTCAAGCTGGTAACGCATGCCCTATAAAGGCGATCAAACCCCGACGTCATCCTGAAAGCGGCCCGAGCGGTAAGTTAGCACCAGCGTATCGCGGTATGCCCCGTCGCCGGTGGGTTGGATGGGCGTGGACTCATGAATGACACGCTCGTCATCCAGCAATAACAACGACCAGGGTTCCGCCAACGTGAAGCGCTGTCCATTGGGACCCGTCGCTTCGAACACCCGGGTCTCCCCCCCTTTGACGTTCGCACGCCCTACCAGAAGGACCGCAACAAAGTCCACGCCGTCCCGGTGCGCACCTTCTGGCGTAGGGCGGCCAATCCCATCGGACGTGTCGATCCGGAACTGATGCGCCTCCACAAACCAGGGCTGGTGGCCCTTCAGAGCCGAGCACACACCACCCAGCCAACGCAGCAACGCCGCCCATTCGGTCTGGCTGACCAGTGCGGGTGACATCGGCTCAAACCAGCGTTGCATGCCGCCATGCAGCGCGTTGTATGACAGCGGCTGCCAATGCGCCCGGTGGGCGACCTGTTCAACCTGCTGCCCATCGACCTCAAAACAGGAGTGCCGCCGTCTGCGGTATCGCCCACCATCTTTCAGGTAAAGGTCAAGCGGCAGATCATTCCAGCTTGCACGCCAGGCATCCAGGTGATCAAGTTGACAACCAGATAATTCGGCCAGACCCTGCGGACTCAAGGCTGCATAGCCCTGCTGCGACAGGATGGGAATGAGGTGGGCAGGGGAGGTAAAGGGAGGAGACAACGTCGCCGAAGTCATGCTTCAACCTTCACACCTTTCCAGAACGCCACCCGGCCGCGAATCGACTCGGCTTCCGGCTTCGGGTCCGGGTAGTACCAGACAGCATCCTGATTCATGTTGCCATCCACGATCAACGAGTAGTAGCTGGCCTGGCCTTTCCAGTGGCACATGCTTTTGTGGTTGCTGAATGTAATCAGTGAGCGGTTGAGTGAACTTTCCGGAAAGTAGTGGTTGCCCTCCACGAGGACGGTATCGTCGCTTTGCGCAATCACAGCGCCATTCCAAATTGCCTTCATGACCAGTTCCTTCATTTAAAACAGGGAAACATCGCTCATTTTGCCTGCAGGGAATTGTCGCGCGGGCAACGCCACCCATTCGCCATCCGCGCTACCATGCCCCACCTTTCCCATTTCGGAGATTTCCTCATGTCCCTCACCAGCCTCGTCAATCACCAGATTCGTCTCGCCAGCCGCCCGGTGGGTTTGCCCAACGACAGCAACTGGAGCCACACTACCGAAGGCGTGACCGAGCCTGCAGAAGGCGGCGTGCTGGTCAAAACCTTAGCCCTGTCGCTGGATCCAGCCATGCGAGGCTGGATGAATGAGGGCAAGAGCTATATCCCACCCGTGGGCATTGGTGAAGTGATGCGCGCGGGTGGCGTGGGCAAGGTCATCGCATCAAAAAATCCAAAATTCGCCGTCGGAGACCATGTATCAGCCGGGCTGGGAGTGCAGGAATACATGCTCATCCCCGAAGGGGAAATCAAACGCAGCGGTCTGGTCAAAATCGACCTGCGTGCCGGCACGCTGACACAATGGCTCAACGTGCTGGGCATGCCCGGCATGACCGGTTACTTTGGCCTCATGGACGTGGGCATGCCCCAGGTGGGCGAAACCGTAGTGGTTTCAGGCGCGGCAGGCGCCGTGGGCCAAACCGTGGGTCAGATGGCCAAAATCAAGGGTTGCCGGGTCGTTGGTATTGCAGGTGGCGCAGCCAAATGTGATTGGGTGGTGAAGGAGCTGGGCTTTGATGCCTGCATCGATTACAAGGCAGGCCCCGGCGCGGTCAGGGATGGCTTGAAGGCACACTGCCCCAAGGGGGTGGACGTCTATTTTGACAACGTCGGCGGCGAGATTTTGGACACCGTTCTAGCCCGCATCAACCGCAAGGCGCGCATCATAATTTGCGGCGCGATCAGCCAGTACAACAACACCACGCCGGTGCAGGGTCCTAAAAATTACCTCAGCCTGCTGGTCAACCGCGCCCGCATGGAGGGCATCGTGGTGTTTGACTATGCCGACCGATACCACCTGGCGGTGGCAGAAATGGCGGGTTACCTGAAAGACGGCCGCATGAAAAGCAAGGAAGACGTTGTAACTGGCCTGAATACATTCCCCGACACCTTGCTCAAGCTCTTCAAAGGCGAGAACTTTGGCAAGCTGGTGCTACAAGTGGCCGCTGATTAACCAAGGCTCCCGCATGAAACTGAAAATGTCTGACCGGTCGCTGTTTGCGATTTTGCTGCGCTCTCCGTGGTGGGTCAGCTTCGCGCTGGTGGCGGCGTTTGTAATGGCATCCAGCGCACTGCTACCCACCCCCTATATAGCCTATGGCGTGATGGGCGGATTTCCATTTCTCGTCATCGGCGTCATGGCCGCATGGCGGCAGTGGCGTGCACCCAACCCAACAGAAATGGCGGATGTGCTTGCACGGATCGGCGCGATGTCCTGGTCGGATTTTTCTATCGCCGTTGAGAATGCCTATCAGAGACAGGGCTATGCGGTCAGCCCTTTGAAAAACGTCAGCGCCGACTTCCAGCTGACGCGTGCCGGACATATGACGCTGGTGAGTTGCAAACGCTGGAAAGCAGCCAGCCAGGGCATTGATGTCGTGCGCGATCTGGCGGCTTTGCAAAAAGCCATGCAGGCAGATCAATCGACGCTTATCACGTTGGGGCAGGTGTCTGACACCGCTCGGCGGTTCGCGAAAGAACACGCTGTTCAAATCGTGTCAGAACAGCAAATTAGTGTACTGTTTATGCATAAAAACAGACCTTAGCCCTCGTTGGATATGCATGAGTAGCTGTCGAAATAATAGTATTCCGGTTTATTTACCAGAGAGAAAAATCTCAAAGTCCTGTGCGGCCATCGGGCGGGCAAACAGATAACCCTGACCATAGTCGCAGCCCGCAGCAGCGAGTAAGTCACATTGCGCCTGCGTTTCCACGCCCTCGGCGATGACCTTCATGCCCAACTCATGGGCCATCACGATGATGGCCTTACACAATGCCAGATCGGTTGATGCCGGTACCAAGTGGCGCACAAAGGACTGATCAATCTTGATGTAGTCGATATCAAACTTCTGCAGGTAAGTTAGCGACGAGTAACCCACACCGAAATCATCCAACGAAACCTGTATGCCAGCATTGCGAAATGCCAGTAGTTGCTCGGTCACGCCAGGCGAGGTGTTCAGCAACAACCCCTCGGTGATCTCGACCCCGATGCTGTTTCCGGGCAGGCCCAGATCCGCCAGTTGGTCGGCCCATGGCCGATCGGCGCTTGCGTCGGTGTGAAACTGGACCGGTGAGCGGTTAACACTAATCTGAAAGGCCGGGTGATGCAACTGGCGCCAGATCTTGACCTGAGCCAGCGCCTGTTGGAACACCCATTCGCCAATCTCCGTGATCAAGCCACTGGATTCCGCAATGGGAATGAAGTCCGCCGGGCTGACCAGCCCGCGTGTGGGATGCTGCCAGCGGATCAGGGCTTCGGCTTTGTGAACCGTGCCGGTGGCCAGCTCAACAATGGGCTGGTAGACCAGCCTGAACTGCCCTTCCGCCAAAGCCACGCGCAGGTCGCTGGACAGCCGTACCCGCGTTTGCGCAGCCTCCTGCAAGGCTGGTGTGAAGAAGCTGAACCGGTTGCGCCCGGCGCCCTTGGCAACGTACAGCGCCTGATCGGCATTTTTGAACAGATTCTCCACTTCCGTGCCATCGTCCGGATACATGGTAATGCCAATGCTGGCCGACACGAAAACCTGTTCGGCGCCCAACTGAAACGCAGCGGCCAACTCAGCCAGAATATCCTGCAACACACGCTCCAGCGTTTGTGCACTACTGAGCTCGGACAACACCACGGTGAACTCATCGCCCCCCATGCGGGCTACCGTATCACCGTCGCGCACGCAGTGCCGGATGCGCCGAGCCGCTTCGATCAGCAGCAGGTCACCGCTATCGTGCCCGAGCGTGTCGTTGACCTCCTTGAAATGATCCAGGTCGATGAACAGAATGGCCAGCTGCAGGTTGTCATGCCGGCTCTTCTTGATGTCCTGTTCCAGCCGGTCACGCAACATACGCCGGTTGGGCAGGCCCGTTAACGGGTCGAAGTTGGCCTGCTGCCAGATCAGCGCTTCGGACCTTTTCCAGTCCGTGATGTCGGTGTGGGTACCAATCATCCGGCGCGGCCGCCCCTGCTCGTCCCGACTGATGACCATTCCCCGGGAGAGCACCCACTTCCAGCTGCCGTCGCTGCACCGCACACGGTGCTCATTGCGGTAAACCGGCATGTGACCTTCGAAGTGGGCTTGCTGGTCCCGGATCAGCTGTTCCATGTCATCAGGGTGAACGATGTCCCTGAACTCGTCAGAGCGACGCCAGATCTTGTCTGCGCTGTAGCCGTACATCTCTTTGTAACGGTCAGAGTAATACTCCACGCCGCTCTGAATGTGCCAGTCCCACACGCCATCACCCGTGCTCTCCAGGGCCAGCTTCCACCGATCTTCGGACTCGAGCAGCTCTTGCTCGGCAAGTTTGCGGGCGGTGACATCCAGCACGACACCGCATCGAAGATTGCCGTTGTGGTCTGAGGAAATGCTGGAGGAAGTGGTTTGAACCCATTTAACGCTTCCGTCACCCAGAATGATCCGGTACTCCAGCGTGAGCTCTTGGCCCAAAGCTGCGGTGTCAGCCACTTCGCTCTCGATATATGGCCGGTCCTGCGGGTGCCAGAAAGTCTTCAGCAAGTTGCCATCGGCCATAACAGCATCGGGCTCTACGCCATAAAGCTTTCGGACACCGTCACTCACAAAACGATATTCACGGTTGCCATCCACTTTTAATAGCGCCAAAAATGCCATGCCTGGCAACTGTGCGGTAACCTGGCGAAAGAGTTCTTCATTGAGGCGTAGCGCCAATTCCGCTGTGCGGCTTTCGGTAATGTCCTCAACCGTGCCCTCAAAATAGTAGCTCCCGTCGTCATTGCGAACTACGTGGGCGGTTTCGCGAATCCAGATGCGCTCACGGGTTTTGTGCCGGTAAATCTCGGATACGAAATTGACAACCTGCCCGTCACGCGCCATGAGCTGTTTGAATTGATCCCGTCGCGCAGGGTCCACATACCACTCGGGACCAATGTCGTTCACCGCCGCCAGCATTTCAGCTTCGCTGGCGTACCCGTTGAGCTGCACAAGGGCGGGGTTGGCGCGCAATTGCTTGCCAGACGCGCTTGAGCGGTAGGCACCGATGGGTAAAAGTTCAAATAAGGTAGGCAAACTGCGCGATCCGTCACGTACAAAGCCGAAGCTGACCGCCTAGTATGGCATCTTCATCCCACGAGACAAGCGTCGTTTAGAGAATATGGAAGCGCCACCAGTTTTACACCTTTTGAGGACGCTACCCCTGGCCCTGAGCTTCCTGCAATAAGCGCCACATCACCTTGCCGCTGCCGCTCTTGGGCAGTGCGTCAACAAACTGCACGACGCGTGGCACCTTGTACACCGCCATGTTGGTGCGGCACCAGTCGATGATGTCCTGCTCTGTCACCTGCCCGGCGTGTGATGCCCGAAGTACCACGACAGCCATGGCACTTTGCCCCCGGTAGCTGTCCTGGATGGCGATGACACAGGCCTCCTGAATGGCCGGATGGCGGAACATCAGTGCCTCCACCTCCGCCGGCCACACCTTGAAGCCCGACGCGTTGATCATCCGCTTGAGACGGTCAGTCAAAAAGAAATACCCGTCAGCATCGATGTGCCCCAGATCACCCGATCGGAAGAAACGTTTGCCATCCAGTTCGATGAACGCCGCTGCAGTTGCCTCCGGGCGCTTCCAGTAGCCCGCGAAGTTCTGCGGTCCGCACATGATTATTTCGCCCTGCTCGCCATTGGGCATCTCCTGCAACGTGTCAGGGTCTATCACGCGGGCATCCGTACCAATAAACGGGACGCCCAGGCATTGCTGTTTGGTGGCGTCAGGCGGGTTACTGTGAGAAGGCGCAGCAGTCTCCGTCAAGCCATAACCTTCCGCGTAACGCAGACCAAATTGCTCGAACAGCTGCTGGGCCACGACCTGGGGCATGGCGGCACCACCACCGCCGATGTACACAAGGCTGGACAGGTCGTACTCGTCAAAACGGGGACTGCCCAGCAAGTCAATCACCATGGTGGGGATGTTGGTCCAGTTCGTTACGCGGTAACGCGATATCAATCGCCCAGCAAGATCGCGATCCCAGCGTGGCATCAGCACCAGGGTCGCGCCGCTGTAAATGCTGGCGTGCATGACACTGACCATGCCAGTGATGTGAAACATGGGGACAACCGCTAATGTGACGTTATCTGCCGTTGAGCCACCCCAAACCGAGCTGCTGACCGCGTTGTGCATGATGCTGCCGTGGGTGTGCATGCAGCCCTTGGGCAGACCCGTCGTACCACTGGTGTAAGGCAATATCGCCATGTCGCCCGGGCCGACCAGTAACTCGGGTGCATCGCCAGCGTTATCAAGTGCGTCGGCCCATGTGTGCACGGTACCACCAGCCAAGGCTGGCAGCTCGTGTGCCCCGCTGAGCCAGTCATTCCAGGCAACGGGCGGCGAATCCTCACCGGCATGGGCCAAGTCAAACCCGTCGCTGAAGTTCGTCACGATCAAGTGGCCCAGCCGAAGCGATGGCTCCAGCGCGTCACTGGCCCGGGCCACCTCTTCCGCCAGATCACTGGTGGTCAACGCCACCTTGGCGTCGGGGTCAATGATGTAGTGTTTTAGCTCCTCGGTCCGATTCATCGGGTTGACCGGAACCACCACGGCGTTAGCTCGCAGGATCGCCCAGTGCGCAATCACCAATTGCGGACAGTTCTGCATGTTGAGCACAATTCTGTCCCCCTTTTTGACCCCTAGCCCCCGTAAATATTGCGCTAGGCACTCTGCTTTTTGTTGCAAATCACGATAGGTAATGACCTTGCCAAAAAACACCAATGCCGGCTTGTGGGGATAACGCAAGGCACTCACCGCCAGGTTTTGCCAAAGCGATGTGTCGGGCAGCGTCAGACGGTGCGGCACACGCTTGGGCCAGAACTGAAAATGGGCGGCCCTCGATTCATGGACTGGCAGTGCAAACGGCGAACGGGGTGTAAGGTCAGTAGGATTCACAGGCTGTCTCGCTTGTAACGGTTTGGTACCTCGATGTTCTGCTGGAGATATGGCGGACATCGCCTGCGAGCATACGAGAGGACCTGAAAGCACTTTAGCGAGATTTGTCGCTCGGGAGACGTCATGCCGGACTTGCCGATGTGCACGCATTTGGCGCGCGAGGTACTGGCATGAAGCGTGCTTAACTCTTTGTCAACCCGCAGAATTCATCGCTGATAAGTTCATGAAAATTTTGCATATTGCCTTCGAGTAAACCCGGATACTGATGCCGCATGAACGCGATACAGTGCATAAGTGTCCAATGAGGTGCATCGAATGCGGACAAATAAACCTCTTTTAGTATTTTTTAACTGGAGCAAACTAGATGAAATTTTCGAAAGTACAACTCGCCGCCGCTACAGTCGCCACGTTGGGTGCGTTGCTGGCTGCGCCGGCCCATGCCGGCAAAACAGTCGACGCCATCAAGGCACGCGGGCAGGTAGTTTGCGGCGTTAACACCGGGCTGGCTGGTTTCGCAGCTGCCGACTCTGCCGGTAAATGGTCCGGGCTGGACATCGACGTGTGCAAGGCCCTCGCAGCGGCCACCTTGGGCGATGCCGAAAAAGTGAAGTACGTACCCCTGAACGCCCAGCAGCGCTTCACCGCATTACAGTCTGGCGAGGTGGATGTGCTGGCACGTAACACCACGTTCACGCTGACCCGCGATGCCTCCCTGGGTCTGAGTGCCACGGTTGTGAACTACTACGATGGCCAGGGCTTCATGGTGCCAGTCAAGACGAAAATGAAGAGCGCCAAGCAGCTGAAAGGTCAGACCGTATGTGTGCAATCCGGCACCACGACCGAGAAGAATCTGACTGACTATTCCAAGGCCAATGGTCTGGGTATCAAGCCAGTGGTCTTTGAAAAGCTCGAAGCTGCCGAAAACGCATACTTCACCGGTCGGTGCATTGCGTACACAACCGATGCCTCCGGGTTGTCTTCGACCCGCAGCAAGGTTGCCAAGGATCCTAAAGAGCACATGATCCTGCCTGATCTGATCTCCAAAGAACCTCTCGGCCCCATGGTGAGACGCGGTGATGACGAGTGGTTCGCCATCGTCAAGTGGGTCATCTACGGGACGATGGAAGCTGAAGAGTATGGCGTGACTCAAGCCAACGTGGACCAGTTGAAATCAACCAGTACCGACCCGGTGGTGCAGCGCCTGCTGGGCGGTGGTAATGAAGATTCCGGCAAGCTGCTGGGCTTGGATAAAGACTGGATGGCTCGTGTCATCAAGTCTGTTGGTAACTACGGCGAAAGCTTCGAGCGCAATGTTGGCCCGAAAACAGCGTTGAATCTGCCACGGGGCATCAACAATTTGTGGAACAAGGGCGGTCTGATGTACGCCTACCCGGTTCGCTAATCCATTCGCAAGCTGACTAAGACTGCTGCCGGAACCCTGCTGATGGTCCGGCGGCAGTTTTTTTATAGTTCTCGCATTGAGCCAGTGCATCACGAGTGATCCCCATGACCCAGAAATCCCCTCCCAAAAAGAAAAACTGGTCCTGGCGTAGTCAGGCTTTTCGAGGCCTCATTTACCAGGTCATCGCTATCGGTCTTGTCGCAATGGGTGCCTGGTGGCTGGCGTCCAATACGATGCACAACATGCAGGTGCGTGGGATCCAGAGTGGGTTTGACTTTCTCAAGGGGCCAGCAGGTTTTGACATTGGTGAGAGCCTGTTCCCGTTTGAATCCAGCCAGCCTTACTGGCAAGCTTTTCTCGTTGGTCTTGCCAACACGCTTCGTGTTGCGATCATCGGCATTATTCTCACAACTATTCTAGGCACACTCTTGGGCATTGGCCGCTTCTCGCGCAACGCGCTGGTGCGAGGTGTATGTTATGCCTACGTTGAATTTTTCCGCAATGTACCAGTGCTGTTGCAGTTGTTGATGTGGTACCTGCTATTCACCGAAGTACTGCCAGCAGCCACTGATGCGTGGACGCTGGGTCCGCTGTTTTTGAGCAAAGGTGGGCTGAGTTTTCCAATTCCGATCTGGGAAGCCGGCCATCTATGGGGTGTTATTGGCTTGGCGGCCGGCGCGGCACTGGCATTTGTTTATCGTCGCTGGTCTTACAAGCAGTTTGAGGCTACGGGCAAACTCCGAAGCATGTTCTGGGTCCCGCTTGCCCTCTTCGTGGTCACGGGCGTCTTGGGCTGGTTTGCGGGTGGCGGCCCGGCACAGTTCGAATTCCCGGTTAAAGGCGACTTTTCCATTGAAAAAGGTGGTTCGCTTACCCCCGAGTTTTTGTCGGTGCTGCTAGGGCTGACTGTCTACACGGCTGCTTTCGTTGCTGAAGTGGTTCGCGCGGGTATCAGTTCGGTAGCCCGCGGACAGGGTGAGGCAGCTTCAGCTCTGGGTCTCAACCAGGGCCAAACCATGCAATTAGTCATGCTGCCCCAGGCCCTTCGAGTGATCATCCCTCCGATGACTAATCAGTTTCTAAATCTGACCAAGAACTCCTCTCTGGCAGTGGCTATCGGTTATCCAGACGTTGTGTCCATTGCCAACACCGCACTCAACCAGACCGGGCGTGCAGTAGAGTGCATCGCCATTGTGATGCTGGTGTATCTCACCACATCGTTGACCACATCTCTGCTGATGAACTGGTACAACACCCGCTCGGCAATCAAGGAACGTTGAACGGAAGTCAACTAATATGTCTGCTCAAACCTTTCAACCTATTGATCCGCGCCCTGCTCCTGTCAAGACCGAAGGTATCGTTGCGTGGATACGAATCAACCTGTTTGGCGACTGGGTAACCGGGTTGATGACCGTCGTCATCGGTTCCATTCTTCTCGCCACTGTCCCCCAATTGCTCAGTTGGGCGTTGTTCCGTGCATCATGGATTCCAGATTTCGATGCGTGCCGCGTAGAGGGCGTTGGCGCTTGCTGGGGTGTAGTGGCAGAAAAATACCGCATCATCCTGTTTGGACGCTATCCATTTGAAGAGCAGTGGCGCCCTTTAGTTGCCACCAGCTTGATGCTTGGCCTATTAATCGCCAGTTGCATGCGCGCCTTCTGGAAATCATGGCTGGCGATCCTGTGGATAGCCGTGCTAACTGCTTTCTTCTTGCTGATGTACGGCAACACGATGGGACTTACCAAAGTAGAAACTGACCGCTGGGGCGGGTTGCCACTGACCATCCTGCTGGCATCTCTTTCGATGGTGATGGCTTTTCCCATTGCCATGGTCGTTGCCCTGGGTCGGCGCTCAGCCCTGCCAGCCATCCGCACTTTCTGCACTATTTATGTTGAACTTATACGAGGCGTGCCCCTGATCTCCGTTTTATTCATGGCATCGTTCATGTTTCCGCTGTTTATGCCACAGGGCTTCTCGATAGATGTGTTGATCCGGGTGTTGGTCGGCATCACACTTTTTGCTGCTGCCTATATGGCGGAAGTCATTCGCGGGGGTCTGCAGGCCATACCGAAAGGCCAGCTGGAAGCCGCCGCTACCTTGGGCCTGTCTTACTGGCAAACGCAGGTCAAGATCGTGTTGCCACAGGCGCTGGCTATGGTGGTGCCCAGCATCATGAATAACTTCATCGGCCTATTCAAGGACACGTCACTGGTCACCATCGTCAGCTTGTATGAGTTAACGGGTGCGCTGTCGCTTGCGCTGAACTCAGACGCCAACTGGCGTCCTTTCAAGATCGAGGGATACCTCTTCATAGCCATGATTTATTTCGCATTCTGTTTTTCCATGTCCCGCTACAGCATATGGGTTGAGAAACAGGTCAACAAAGGCAAGCAGCGTTGATCTGAATCGTCCCTGACTTCATCCAACTTCAACCAATAACGACCCATCATGGCAGAACCCATCATCAAATTTGACAAGCTCAACAAGTGGTATGGCAATAACTTCCACGTGTTGCGCGACATTGACCTTAACGTTGCACAAGGCGAGCGTATTGTCATTTGCGGTCCATCGGGGTCGGGTAAATCTACGCTGATTCGCTGCATCAATCGCCTGGAAGAACATCAACAGGGTCATCTGTATGTTGATGGCGTCGAGTTGACCGACGATGTGAAAGCGATTGACGGTATTCGCAAAAAAGTAGGTATGGTGTTTCAGCAGTTCAACCTTTTCCCGCATCTGACTGTGCTGGAGAACCTGACGCTTTCACCCATGTGGGTTGGGAAAATGCCCAAGAAGGAGGCGGAAGAAAAAGCCATGATCCAACTCAAGCGGGTTCGGATCGCCGAGCAGGCGGGTAAGTACCCGCTGCAGCTGTCCGGAGGCCAGCAGCAGCGGGTAGCCATCGCCCGTGCCTTATGCCTTACCCCGAAGATTATGCTGTTTGATGAGCCAACTTCTGCACTGGACCCCGAGATGATCAAGGAAGTGCTGGACGTCATGGTTGAAATGGCCAGTCAGGGCATCACCATGTTGTGCGTGACCCATGAAATGGGTTTTGCCAAGGCAGTAGCTGACAGGGTCATCTTTATGGACCAGGGGCAGATTGTTGAGCAGAATAATCCGCACGACTTCTTCAATAACCCGCAAAACGAACGCAGCAAAGACTTTCTGTCAAAGATCCTGGGTCATTAAACGGACTCGGGATCAAGCCGCAGCGAGCAGACTCGTTTTCGGGGAAGAAATTGCCTTGGCGTCATTGGCAGCACCAAACTGAATGTCGCCCATCAGCTGGCCGCCCTCTTCGATGACGACTTTGCCGTAGCGGATCTTTCCGGTGACACGACCTGTCGAATAAATCACCAGCTTCTGGCGTACGGTGAGGTTGCCCTGAAATTCGCCGTGAATTTCTGCGAAGTCAATTTCAGCAGAACCTTTAAATGCGCCGATTTCAGTAATATGCATCACACGCGAGTCCATGGTTGCCTCAACCATGCCCTCGACCACCAGCGTGTCGCAGTCTGTAATCTCGACACCTTTGAGCTTGATATTGGGACCTACTGTTAACTTGCTGCCGCCTTCCTTGATCGGTGCGGAAGACAGGGAGGGCACTGAAACCGGAGCAGCAGGCGCCACTGAAACGGGAGCGGAGCTAAACCCGGAACTACTGGCTGATGACAAGCCGGCAACAGACGAGCTGCTTGAACGGGTATTGACCGGATCTGAAGGTTTTTTTCCGAAGAAAGGGGACTGCATCGTCATGGGAACTCCTTCACAAAATTGAAGGACTGATGGTAGTTCCCGCAATGCGTGAATACCCCAACTGAATTGCAACATCGACACCCAAAATGCCACAAAATGTTGCAAAACCTTAGACGAAAAAAATGGTGTGGTTCCCGGTGCCGACGAGACCAGCGGTCATACTCTTCTCAATAAATTTGACTGGCGTTATATGAGTGTGAATATCACCTTCCTAGGCGGCGCTGGCACGGTTACCGGCTCCAAATTCTTAGTTCGCCACAGTAATAAATGCCTGCTGGTCGATTGCGGCTTGTTCCAGGGTTACAAGCAGCTCCGCCTGCGCAACAGGACGCCCTTGCCGATGGCACCCGGGCAGATAGATGCGGTCTTGATAACGCATGCGCATCTGGATCACAGCGGCTACCTGCCACTCTTGGTCAAAGAAGGATTTTCTGGACACATATACGCCACTAGTGGCACCCGGGATCTATGCAAAATCCTGCTGCCTGACAGTGGTCACATTCAGGAAGAGGATGCTGATTTTGCCAATCGCCATGGATTCTCCAAACATTCGCCTGCATTACCGCTTTACACGCGACAAGACGCCCTCGATTGTCTGCCCCTGATAAAAGCCGTTCCATTTTGGCAATCCTTCTCGCCCATCCCTGGCTGGCGCGCCACCTTCTCGCCTGCCGGGCACATTCTGGGCGCCGCCAGCATATTGCTGGAGGTGGCGGGGCGACGGATTTTGTTTTCCGGCGATCTGGGTCGTCCTGACGATCTGGTCATGAACCCGCCAGCGCAGGCGCCCACAGCTGATACTGTGCTCATCGAATCCACGTATGGGGATCGAACACATCCAAACGAAGACATCCTCGCTGAGCTCACTGTTCCTTTAAAAAAAATAGCCACGCGAGGCGGCGTGGCTGTCATCCCCGTTTTTGCTGTGGGGAGAGCCCAGGCTCTGCTTCACGCCATTCACATGTTGAAAATAAAGGGGGACCTGCCACAATCTTTGCCGGTATTTTTGGACAG
>JAKQJK010000096.1 GCA_029561195.1 Pseudomonadota bacterium | reverse complement strand
GCATGATGGGGCGTTTTGCACTGGCCAACACCACGTCAGGCGGTTTGGCTGCACACATCAAACTCAGACGGGCACAGGCACCCTCATCCGAACTCTGATCAGGTGCTGGAGAACAGCAGCACAACTGCCCGTGCCTCGATCCCCTTGCCCTCGCCCACCGGGCCCATTTTCTCAGCCGTCTTGGCCTTCACATTGATTTGATCGACTGAAATACTCAGTGCCTGCGAGATGTTGCGACGCATCAGCGGTATCCAGGGCATCAGTTTAGGCGCCTGTGCAATCACCGTGCAGTCGATATTGCCAACGTCCAGGCCCCGTTCGCGAACCCGGCGCAGCGCCTCGGTGATCAACACCATCGAGTCGGCGCCGCGGAACTGCTCGTCCGTATCGGGGAAATGCGTGCCAATGTCGCCCAAAGCGGCTGCGCCCAGCAGGGCATCGGTGATCGCGTGCAGCAACACATCGGCGTCGGAATGCCCCATCAACCCGCGCTCAAAGGGGATCTCCACGCCACCCAGAATGAGTTTACGCCCCGGCACCAGCGCATGCGTGTCCCAGCCCTCACCCACGCGAATGCCTGGTCGTGGTCGTTTGGCTTCAGGGGTAGTCATAGTCGGAGTTTCCTTGGTTGAGAGGGGCTACCGTCCGGCTGCCCGTTCGCAGCCGTGCCTGCAACACCGCCTGTGCGAGCGCAAAATCTTCCGGATAGGTGACCTTGAAATTCTGTGCGCTGCCGGGCACCAGTTTTGGGGACAGACCCATTGCTTCAATTGCGCTGGACTCGTCGGTCACCCGTTCGCCCGTCATGACCAGCGCCTCACGCAAAAGCCCAATACGAAACATCTGTGGCGTTTGCGCCAGCCATTTGTCGCTTCTGTCCAGCGTAGCTGCCACCCTTCCGGTCATACCCATCTTCAGGGTGTCTGGCAACGGCAGCGCCAGCAGGCCACCAACAGCATCGTGCTGACAGGCGTCAATCAGTTTGTTGATCAACTCAGGCGTTATCAGGCAACGCGCCGCATCATGCACGAGCACCCAGTCCTTAGCGTCCGCGCCATGCTGGAGCAGAATATTCAGGCCATTCAGAACGCTTGCAGCCCTCGTGGAACCTCCGCAAGCAGCTATCAATACAGGATCAAATCTGGATGCAGGATGCACAACCTCCGGGTGATCTGACAGGAAATTGTCGCCACCCGCCAGGACAAGCAAGGTGCGGTGGACACGGGCCACCGACGCAAATGCAGCCAGCGTATGTGCCACCATCGGTCGACCCGCAACCATTTGGTACTGTTTGGGCGTTTCCGAACCGGCCCGGCTACCACTACCAGCGCAGGGAATCAGCGTCCAAAGCCGTGGCACACGTGCCTCTGCCGCCGACGGATTGGAAGAAATTTGAGGACTTGGCGTCATGGTGGGGTGCGCCATTCTAAAATCAAGTCATGCACACCCCCTGCCCTGATCGGCCGGGGGTGTTTGGTATTGGTGTGTCACTTAACTGATCTGTCCCGCAGCGATTCATGGAATTACCCAAACTAGTCAACGGCAAACGCTTCACTCTGCCCCGTCCCGTGGGCTCGGCAGATGCCCTGCTGCTGGCACAACTGGGTCAACGGGAGAAAGCCGGGCACCGGCCGATGGCCATCGTTACGGCCAACGCAACCGACGCCCAGCGGCTGATTGAAGAGATGGCTTTTTTTGCGCCCGAACTGCGCTGCGCCCTGTTCCCGGACTGGGAAACACTGCCCTACGACACGTTCTCACCGCATCAGGACCTGATCAGCGAGCGCCTCGCTACCTTGTGGCGCATCAGCCAGCGTGACAAGGAAACCGGCGCCGACGTGGTGGTCATCCCGGCAACTACCGCGCTGTATCGCCTGGCGCCACCCAGTTTTCTGGCGGGCTACACCTTTCAGTTCAAGGTCAAACAAAAGCTGGACGAGGCCAAACTCAAGGCCCAGCTGACGCTGGCGGGCTACAGCCATGTGTCGCAGGTGGTCAGCCCGGGTGAATACGCAGTGCGCGGTGGGCTGATTGACCTGTTCCCCATGGGCTCGCCTGTGCCCTATCGCGTGGATCTGTTTGACGACGAGATCGACAGCATCCGCACCTTTGACCCTGATAGCCAGCGCAGCCTTTACCCAGTGCCCGAAGTGCGACTGTTGCCAGGCCGCGAGTTCCCGATGGACGATGCGGCCCGCGCAAAATTTCGCAGCCGCTGGCGCGAATTACTTGAGGGCGACCCCACCAAGAGCCGCATCTACAAGGACATTGGCAACGGAGTCGCCACCGCCGGCATCGAGTATTACTTACCACTGTTTTTTGACGACACTGCAACGGTGTTTGACTACCTCGGGCCGGACGCTACTGTGGTGCTGCATGGCGACCTGGAACCCGCTTTCCAGCATTTCTGGCAAGACACCAAAGACCGCTACCGCCTGGTGCAAACCGATCCGGAGCGACCGGTGTTGCCACCCGACGCGCTGTTTCTGGGCACTGAGCAGTTTTATGCCCGTGCCAATGCTTACGCCCAGCTAGCCATCAAGGCCACGTCACCGTCGGGCGAATCCACAGACTTTGTGGACATCGCCGCGTTGCCGCCCATGGCAGTGGTGCGCGGCTCCGAGGACCCGCTGGCCCGGCTGAAGACTCACGCGCGCAACACGCAGCATCGCATTCTGGTGCTGGCCGAGAGCGATGGCCGCCGGGAGAGCCTGCTGGACTTTTTGCGTGCATCGCAGGTTAACCCGCCTGCGTTCGACTCGCTGGCGGAGTTCCTGCATAGCGATGAAAAATTTGGTATCGCCACTGCCGGGCTGAATACGGGATTCAGCTGGCTCGAAACAGGCATCGACTTCGTCACCGAAACCGAACTATTCGCCGCCGGTCCCACCACGCGCCGTCGCAAGAAGCAGGAACAGGTCAGCGACGTGGAAGCGCTGATCAAGGACCTGAGCGAGCTCAACCTGGGCGACCCGGTCGTCCATTCCGCCCACGGCATTGGGCGATACCGGGGCCTGATCAACATGGACGTGGGCAACAAGACGGCCCAGGGAGAGCCCGAACTGCAGGAGTTTTTGCACCTCGAATATGCAGACAAAGCCACACTGTATGTGCCGGTGAGCCAGTTGCAGCTCATCAGCCGTTACACCGGCGTGAGTGCCGATGAAGCGCCCCTGCACCGGCTGGGCAGTGGCCAGTGGGAAAAGGCCAAACGCAAAGCTGCAGAGCAGGTGCGCGACTCGGCCGCCGAGTTGCTGAACATATACGCCCGCCGGGCCGCCCGCGAAGGTCACCCATTCCGCTATTCGCCCAACGACTACGAAACCTTCGCCAACGATTTCGGCTTTGAGGAGACGGCAGATCAGAAAGCCGCCATTCACGCGGTCATTCAGGACATGATCAGCCCGCGTCCGATGGACCGCCTGATATGTGGTGATGTGGGCTTTGGTAAAACAGAAGTGGCGTTGCGGGCGGCGTTCATCGCTGTCACAGGCGGCAAACAGGTGGCCTTCCTGGCCCCTACCACGCTGTTGGCCGAGCAGCATTACCAGACGCTGGTGGACCGCTTCAGCAAATGGCCAGTGAAAGTGGCCGAGATGAGCCGCTTTCGCTCGGGCAAGGAAATCACAGCTGCGCTGAAGGGTGTGGCCGATGGCACGATTGACATCGTGGTCGGTACCCACAAACTGCTCAGCCAGGACACGCACTTCAAAAACCTGGGGCTGCTGATCATCGATGAGGAACACCGCTTTGGCGTGCGCCACAAGGAGCAGATGAAAGCGCTGCGTGCCGAGGTCGATGTGCTCACCCTCACCGCTACTCCCATTCCGCGCACGCTTGGCATGGCTCTGGAAGGCCTGCGCGACCTGAGTGTGATTGCCACCGCGCCGCAGCGCCGTCTGGCGATCAAGACTTTTGTGCGTACTGAAGGCACGGGGGTGATCCGCGAAGCCGTGCTGCGCGAGCTGAAACGTGGCGGCCAAGTCTACTTTCTGCACAACGAAGTGGAAACCATCGAGAACCGCCGTCAGAAGCTCGAGGAGCTGCTGCCCGAAGCACGTATCGCTGTGGCACACGGCCAGATGCCAGAGCGCCAGTTGGAAAGTGTGATGCGGGACTTTATCGCCCAGCGCTACAACTTGCTGCTGTGCTCGACCATCATCGAAACCGGTATCGACGTGCCGACCGCCAACACCATCGTTATGAGCCGTGCCGACAAGTTTGGCCTGGCACAGCTGCATCAGTTGCGTGGACGCGTGGGCCGCAGCCACCATCAAGCCTACGCTTACCTGATGGTGCCCGACCTGGAAGGCCTGACCAAGCAGGCGAGCCAGCGTCTGGAGGCCATCCAGCAGATGGAAGAACTCGGCAGTGGCTTTTACCTGGCCATGCACGATCTGGAAATCCGTGGCGCTGGCGAGGTGCTGGGCGAAAACCAGAGCGGCAACATGCTGGAAGTGGGTTTTCAGCTGTACAACGAGATGTTGTCAGAAGCGGTGCGCTGCCTGAAAGCCGGTATCGAGCCCGACCTGCTGAGCCCCCTGAATGTGACAACCGACATCAATCTGCACGCGCCCGCCCTGCTGCCGGACGACTACTGCGGCGACGTGCACCTGCGCCTCTCGTTCTATAAGAAACTGGCCACGGCCAAAAACACCGACCAGATCGACGCGCTGCTGGAAGAAATAGTGGACCGTTTTGGCAAACTGCCACCGCAGGCGCAAACACTGATCGACGTGCATCGCCTGCGTGTCATCGCCCGTCCTTACGGGGTAGTGAAGGTAGATGCCGCGCCGGGTGTCATTACCATCACGTTCAAAAAGAACCCGCCGATTGACCCAATGTGCATCATCGAGATGATCCAGAAAAACAAACACATCAAACTCGCGGGCAACGAAAAACTGCGCATCGAACGCGAGCTGCCAGATTCCAAAGCGCGGGCGCAGATGGTGCGGGACGTGCTGCGCAACTTGGGGCAGCCCAAAGTGGAAATGACCCCAAATTGACAATAAAAGTCGACCTTAGCGCCCGTCCCAATTGCGGGAGCAGCTATTAGAAACATAGTAAACATACTTCATATGCAACCCGTTGAAATTTCCCCCGGCCTCGTAGTCCAGGGCTTTAGCCCGCCCCTGAACCTGCGCGACTTCAAGCTCATCGCTTTTGATATGGACTCCACTCTCATCAACATCGAGTGTGTAGACGAGATCGCCGATGCGGCCGGCCGCAAGGCGGAAGTGGCCGCCATTACGGAAGCCGCCATGCGTGGCGAAATCACCGACTACAAGGAAAGCCTGCGCCAGCGCGTGGCTCTGCTCAAAGGCGTGAGTGTGTCCAGCATGGAAGAGGTTTTGAACCAGCGCATGAGACTGAACCCCGGTGCGGCCGATCTGGTGGCGGCCTGCAAGCAGGTGGGCATGATCACCCTGCTCGTCAGTGGTGGCTTTACCTTCTTCACGGACCGTATTCGCGACCTGCTGGCCATTGATTGCACACGCAGCAATGTGCTGGAGATGGAAGATGGCCTGCTGACAGGCCGCCTGCTCAATCAACACTGGGGCGACATTTGCGACGGCGAGGAAAAGCGCCGGATGCTGATTCAAACCTGCGCGCAAAACAACATTCACCCACGGCAGGCGATCGCCATGGGCGACGGAGCGAACGACCTGCCCATGATGGGTGTGGCTGGGTTTTCCGTGGCTTACCACGCCAAGCCCAAGGTGCGTGAACAGGCCATGGTGGCCATCAACAGCGGCGGGCTGGACCGACTGCTGGAAGTGCTGCGCTAAAGCTTGGCAAGAAAACGGCCAGGTGATCAGATCCCGTCAAACAGCCCGGGCTCACCAAACGCCGCACGCTCATTCAGGAGCAGCTGAAGCTTTGTCTTGATACCACCCGTGGCAGAAAATCCGCCAGCCTTGCCACCCGCGGCAAGCACCCGATGGCAGGGAACCACGGGGGCAAATGGATTGGAGCCAAGCGCCTGCCCAACAGCGCGTGCAGCACCTGGCTTACCCAGTTGCGCAGCCACTTCGCCATAGGTCAACGTGGAACCCATGGGAATGGCCCTTGCGAGTTCGTAAACCCGTCGGTGAAAGGGCGGCACGCCTGTCATGTCCAGCGTAATGCCGGATAAATCAATCCGTTCGCCATTCAGTAGCGCGACAACGCCAAAAATGGCAAGTCGCACTTCTGGCGGTGGCGCCAATTCTCCAGCAGGTGCAAATCGTCGATACATACGCTGGCGTGTGGCTTGCTCGCTGCCCAGTGGAAGCTGCGCACCACAAATGCCACCGGGTCCCCATGCAATGCCGCAGAAACCCAGGTCACTAGCGAACAAAGCGAAACCATCCGCACGGGGCGTGTCCATCAGATCTTCTCAACAACGGGTCGCCCGGCCTGCACCACAAAGCTGGCCAGCGTCTCCACGCGCGCATCCCGACGCGTTACATCATCCACCACCCGCAGAGTCGTTGTGAGCTGGCCTGGCGTGAACTCGGCGACGCCATAACCCTTTCGCTGCGCATCTGCAAAAACAAAGTGCGGGTTCTCGGCCAATCGCTCGGCCGTTTTGGAATTGCCACCCGACCGCGAGGTGATGCTGGTACCGCAAAACTCCACGCCAATGGCTGCTTGTGATTTAGCGGCCTGTGTCTGGGCATAGTCCCCCTTGATATGCCCCACCCAGTTCTCATGCACATCGCCACCCAAAAAAACGGGGTTGCGCACGGCGCCTTTTTGAAGCGCATCTGTCAACCGGGTGCGTCCGGCACTGTAGCCATCCCACCCGTCATTGAAGAAAGCCTGTTCAGCGCCTGGTTTGTTGTCGCGCTGACCAAACAGTGTTTGCTGCCCCACCACATTCCAGGTCTGGCCGCTCTGGACAGCCCTGCCAAATTCAGCACCCAGCCAGGACTCCTGTTGCTGGCCCAGCATCGTTCGCCGGGGATCGCTCCAGGCGGCGCAGTTTGCAGGGTTCACCTGGCTGGACCCCAAGCCGCCATCTTTGCTGCATAACTGCGGGTCTTTGTACTGGCGTGCATCCAGCAGGTACAGCGCGGCCAGACTGCCAAAATCCACACGGCTGTAGATGCGCATTTCTGCACCAGAGTCGTGATGGATCAAGCCATTGAGGGCCTTCGTCAGGGTTGCAGCGCGAATCGGCATGTTCTCGTAATAGGCCTGGTAGGCCGCTGCGCGGCGGCGCACAAAGTCTGCCGGTTTTGAAAAGATGTCAGCCATGCTGCTATTGCCAGCTTGCAAACCGGCGTAGTCGTTTTGCACCTCATGGTCGTCCCATGTCATCAGCCAGGGGCAAGCGGCATGCATGGCCTGCAGATCGAGGTCTGACTTGTGCAAGGCATACCGTGCACGGTAGTCGTCCAGTGTCACGACAAACCCGAGGCTGGGTGTCATGTTAGGCAGCCGCACGGCATTGGCCGCACCCGGATATTCGTAGATGTAATCACCCAGAAACATCACTGCATCGAGACTTTCCTCGCGCATGTGCCGGTAGGCGCTGTAGTAGCCATGCTCCCAACGTTGGCAGGAGGCATAAGCCAGCCGCAGGCGCGCCACTTTCGCGCCGGGGCGTGGAAAGGTGCGGGTGCGCCCGACGGGGCTGACAGCATCTCCCACCATGAAGCGGTAGAAATACCAGCGATCCGGCTCCAGCCCTGACACTTCCGCATGCACCGAATGCGCCAGTTCGGGTGATGCCATCACCCGCCCCCTTTGCGCAATTCGCACGAATTGATCATCATGGGCGACCTCCCACCGAACCGGAACTGGCTCACGACCAATATTTGAATCCAGCAAACGTGTCCACAACACCAACGAGTCAAAAGTGGGCGATCCACTGGCAATACCCAGCGCGAAAGGGTAACTTGCAAAGCGCGGTTGACTCGACGCACTTCTTGGTAACCACAGACACGAGGCTCCAGCCGCCGCCAACGTCAGCAGTTCACGTCGGTCAAGGCGATTCATCGTCCGAAGCTCAGCCGGCAGACAGGCAAGCAATTGCCTTTTGCAGGCCGTCACGCCCATGCGGGATACCCTGCACCGTCATGGCAGCTTGCACCGCGCCCAGGCAACCCAGAATCATGGCGGCATTCATGTCGCCCAAATGGCCGATACGAAATACCCGTCCGGCCAGTGGACCCAGCCCACCCGCAACAGAGGCCTGAAAACGCTCGCGGGCTACGGTACGCATGGCTTCGGGGTCCACACCGGCACCCACCAGAATCGTCGTCACCGATGACGAGCGCGACTCGGGCACACGCCCAAAAAAATGCAGTGCACCAGCTTCGCTCCAGCTTTGCACAGCTGCACGCACGGTACGCGCCATCAAGTCATGCCGGGCCAGCACGTTGTCCAAACCTTCTTCAAAAATCAGAGCGAGCGCGGCTTCCAGCCCCCGCAGCAGGTTCTGTGGCGGTGTGCCACAAAATTTGCGATACGAGAGTTCACTTTTGCGCAGACGCCAGTCCCAATAGAAACGGGGTGTGGGGTTACGGTCACATATGGTCATGGCCCTCGCGTCCACGGCGGCAAAGCCCAGACCAGGTGGGCACATCAATCCCTTTTGTGATGCGCCCAACACCACGTTGACGCCGAGTTCGTCCATGGCAAAGGGCGCAGCACCTAAAGAGGCCACCACGTCCACGACAAACAGCGCAGGGTGATCGGCGGCATCCATGGCCGCGCGCAAAGACCGCAAATCACTGGTCACGCCACTGGCGGTATCGGTGTGTACGGCAAACACGGCGACGATTTCTTTCTGCGTATCTGCGCGCAGCACCTGCTCAACGGCATTGGCGTCGATCGGGTAGCCTTCCGCCCACGGTGTACGCATCACCCGGGCACCCGTTGCTTCCACCTGTACTGCCCACGATTCAGAGAAGTGTCCGGTGCCTGCCACTAGCACCGTCTGGCCGGGGCCGAGCAGATTGACATTCACCGCCTCCCAGGCACCGTGACCGTTGGCAGCATAGATGAACACATCGGAATTTTCGGTTTGCAGCAACCGCCGCAGCCCCATTTCACAGGCTTCGATGACCTGAGCCAGACGAGGGTCAGCCATGTCCATGGGTTGACGGCTCATGGCGTGGATCACTTCATCAGGCACGTGGCTAGGCCCGGGAGAATGCAATAGTCGGTGGCCGGGGATTCGAGGATTGGAGTTCATGCTGCCATCAGTTGGGTTGATGGCTTCATCTTAATGCACCGCGCCCGGTGCGGCCGGCTAGTCCAGCGTGTTGACGAACGCGTTGATGGCGTCAATGTCGGGCGCAAGCGCCGTATAGGGAATATGTTCCTTGTTCAGCGTGGCGCGTAGGGCCTTGTCAATGGCGCGGGCACCCTCTTCATCCTGAAAGCGGCCGGAGTGAACATACTTCTTGTCGCCCCGCTCCACCAGGATGTTGATGTTGTTGTGCTGTTTGTACCACTCCAGTATTTGCAGCCGGGTCTTACCGATGTCACAGATGTTTTCGTCGTAATGTTCGTTGTAGTAAAGGATTTGCGGGAGCGAACACTCGGTCACCAGATACTGCAGTTGGCCGTCCAGCAGTTCCAGCATCTTGAATTGCTGCTGGGCGATGAAGTACTGATTCTTCAACGCCTCAAAGTCTTTCTGCCAGACTAGCCCTTTTGCAAAATCAGGAATCTGCTCCACGGTTTTATGCCGCAGGTTCAGGTTAAGAATGATGGCTGACGAAAATAGTGATTTATCGCAACCGGGCCCACCAATGATGTTAATCACCTTGGTGGGATACATCCGCATCTTGTTCTCGGGCAACTGATGTGATGAATAGGTATAGCGCATGGTCATGACGGCTCTCCAATAGGGGGCTCACCGACCAAGGATCGGTTACCGCTATCAGTTTAGTAGCTACTTACGCAATGAATACAATGGCTAAGACCGTTTTTACCCCTTTTTTTCGGGCTTATATGGCCACTCGGCGACATTAGGACAGCGGTATTTCCAGCTGATCGGCCACCCGCCGCAGGGGGTGCTCATGGCCTTCCATGCGCTCGGCAAACTTCTGGCTGTACATCCTGCGGTCAGCTTTCTTGAGCAACGATTCGGCGTCGCGTCCATCGTTCGGGAACAGGGCTTCGCCCACCGCGCCCCCAAAATCAACCTGAGCCAGCGCAGCATGGCCAAGGGCCATCAGGGGCTCTTTCAAAGCATCCTGAATCTGCAAACGCATGCGCTCCAGACTTTCCTGGCCCTCCACCTGAACCAGCAACACCACGAACTCGTCGCCAGACAGGCGGGCCACCAGGTTCTCCGGGCCAACGGTTACACGAAGGCGCTGTGCAATCTCGATCAGCACCTGGTCGCCAATTCCATGGCCATAGTGGTCATTGATGTGCTTGAAGCGGTTCAGGTCAACGAACAGGACGGCAAAAGACTCGTTGCCTGCCTGGTCCGAAGCCTGATTGATCCGGTGCCCGAGCCGCAACATGAATGATTCCCGGTTGGCAAGACCCGTGAGTTCATCCGTCTGCAGGCGGTGCTGCATGGTCTCAAAACTTCGTGCGAGTTGACCAATTTCATCCGGCCGTTTGACACCCACAGGCCAGTCGAGCTGTCCTTCTCCCACGCGTAGCGCCGCTTCAGACAAATGCTTGAGGTCCCGGGTCACCCAGCTCAAAATACGCAAACCGATGGCGATGGCCACCAGCGCCGCCAGCGCGCTGAGCACAGCAGTGCGCATCACGTTTTCTGTGACACCCGCCATGAAATCGCTGCGGGGCATGGCTACCACGGTGACCCATTCCAGCCCCGCGTCGTCCTTGAGGCGGTCGAATGCAGCGTGAATCACCTGTCCGTCCGGCGCCGTGAAACTGAAGGTTTGGGCCGTTGCTTTGACACTCAGGTTTGCAAGGCGGGCCTGTACTTCACTATAGATGGCTGTGATTAGTGCGTTGCCGCTTTGTGCAGCACTAACGCGGATTTTGGTGCCTGCCGCCCCTTTTTGTACATTGGGGCTAGCAGAAGATGCTATCAAGTCACCCATGGGCTCGACGATGAAAGCCAGACCATGCGGCGACACTTTCAGATTAGTCACAAAATCATTGAGCGCCCGCAATGACACATCCGTTGCGACCACGCCTTCAAACTCACCCCGTGACCCCAACACACGCCGTGCGCGGGTAGCGACCAGGTCCTCGGTGACAAAGTCGATATACACCGAGGTCCAAGTATGAACGGTTTGATGCTCACCGGCCTTGTACCAGGGTCGCGTGCGGGGATCAAACAGCTTGGTCTCACGCGAAGGCTGCGCCAGATCGCCGTTGATGCCGGTAAACCGGTAAAACGAACGCGTGTCTTCGGCCTTGAGTTTGACGCGGAGTTCGCCTTCAGTGCGGGAGTGACGATACAGGCCCACGCCCTGCCCCAGACGGTTGCCGTAATACACGTAGTTGTTCGGGTCCAGATGCAGCGAAGTGGCAATCCAGAAGCGAGTGCGAAGGTTCTGGATATCACCATCAATCGTGGCTGGGGCAGGCATACCGTCCGGGAAAGCGGCTTCCAGCACAGCGCCTGA
>JAKQJK010000084.1 GCA_029561195.1 Pseudomonadota bacterium | reverse complement strand
GTCGGAAAGTCCGGCAGCTGCGGCTTGCCGAGCACCAGTGTCAGGCTGCAGCGCTTCGCGATCTCCAGCGTGTTGGCCAGCGCCGATGGCACATCGGCAAACAACGCCTGCATTTGCGACGACGACTTGAAATACTGTTCCCGCGTGAAGCGACGCACCCGGCGCTGGTTACCCAGAATTTCGCCTTCGGCAATGCATACGCGTGCCTCATGCGCCTCGTAGTCATCTTCCAGCGTGAACTGCACAGGGTGCGTGGCCACCACGGGCAGCTTCATGCGGGCCGCTAGCTGTACAGCTGCCGCCACGTGCGATTCATCATCCGGGCGGCCTGCGCGCTGCAATTCGATGTAGAACCGGTGCGCAAAGATGCTGCCTAATTGCAGGGCCAACTCATGCGCACGCGCCGCATCACCCTGCACTAAAGCCTGACCCACCGGGCCGGCCTGTGCACCCGACAAGGCGATCAATCCTTCACCCAGTTCCTGCAGCCAGGCGAGCTTGACCACAGCCTGCGCCTTGACAACATTTTGCGTGTAGGCCCGCGCGATCAGTTCTGAAAGGTTGAGATAGCCCTGCTTGCTTTGAACGAGCAACACCATACGCGATAGTACCGTCGCGTCTGCGCCCAGCCCCTCCAGCATGATCTCGGCACCGATGACCGGCTTGACGCCCTTGCCACGCGCTTCCTTATAGAACTTGATCGCACCAAACAGGTTGTTGAGGTCCGTGATCGCCAGTGCAGGTTGGCCATCGGCTGCAGCAGCCTTGACGATTTCATCGATGCGATTGGTGCCATCAACGACGGAAAATTCAGTGTGCAGGCGCAGGTGTACAAACATAGCGTCCATTGTAGTTTTTACCGCGCAGTGTCCAGTAGCGCTCAGTCGTTCAGAACCTGTAATACGTCGGATCTGAATTCACGGCTATAGAGAATAGCTACCACCAGAAGAGTAGCCATCAGAAATGCCAAGGGTGAGAAGAACCAGGCCATGGCGGCAAAAGAAAAATAATATGCACGCAAACCGCTGTTGAAGGTCTCTGCGGCCAGGCCCAGCATGGCACTGGCGCGGTTGGCGAACTGCTCCCGGTCAAATTTGCCTGTGGAAAAGTCTTCGGGATCAGGCATGGAACCAATAACTAGCGATGCAAAAGTATATTGCCGCATCGACCACGAGAATCGGAAAAAGGCGTACACAAATATAGCCACCAGGACCAGAACCTTGAGCTCAAACACCAGAATCGGCGTTTGCTGGGCAAAAGGAATTTCCCTCACCAGTTCGGCCGCCTTGTCGGTGGTACCCATCAAGGCAAACAAGCCGCCGGTAATGATGATGGAAGTCGACGCAAAAAATGACGGACTGGTAGAGAGACTCTGCACAATGATGCCATCTAGCACGCGAGGGTCTCTGGCCGTGCTTTGCAGCATCCAGAAGCGTCGGTACCGGTTGGTCGAAGCCAGAAGCGAAGGTCGCCGGAAACCCCACACCGTGGCAAACCAAGCGTAGCCCATCCAGGCCGCGATAAATGAGAACAGGGCAAGCCAATCTGCCCAAGGAAGTAACGAGAGAACCTTCATGCACCGATGGTAGCAAGCCATTGAAGGCTGTCGGGGAAAATCCGCTAACTGGCCGAGAATCGCTGCTCAGGCAGAGGAATGAACTCCGTTTCACCGTCGATGCTACCCATGCGCTGGCCCTCCCAATCCTGAGCTGCCTGAACGATGCGCTCTTTGCGGCTGGAGACAAAGTTCCACCACATGTGCCGGCGACCATCCACCGTGTCACCACCCAAAATCATCAATCGCGCGGGTGTCGTACTGCGAATGCTGGCTATTTGTGCTGGGGTGAGTACAGCCAAGGTGTGAGCTGCAATGAGCTGGCCATCGATCTCCACATCCGCGTCCACCGGGTAAACCGCCAGTTCCTGAGCCAGTGCAGGTATTGCCAGGCTGCTATTGGCGGCAAGGGCAACGTCCAGATAAACAGTGTTTGAAAAAGCCTTTACGGGTGAGGTATGACCAAAGGCCGTGCCTACCAGCACGCGCACCTGCGCCCCTGGCATCTGCGCTACAGGGATGGCAGAAGCAGGCGTGTGCACGAAACTGGGCGCTACCTCTTCCTGATCACGTGGCAACGCCGCCCACAGCTGAATGCCGTGGTTCACATAAGTGGTGGTTTTCAGCGCCAGTGGTTGCCGCTCGGAATGCACGATCCCACGGCCACTGGTCATCCAGTTGATGGCACCCGCTTCGATGTTTTGTACGTATCCCAGACTGTCGCGGTGGGCAATGGCCCCCTCAAACATGTAGGTCACCGTGGCAAGACCGATGTGCGGATGAGGCCGCACATCATGGCCCGCCCCCGGCACAACCGTAACCGGGCCAAAGTGATCAAAGAACAGGAACGGGCCTACCGACTGCCGTTTGGCAGAAGGCAGGAGCCTGCGGACTTTGAACCCACCACCCAGGTCTTTCTCCTGGCCCGTCAGTTGCAGTTGCACACCCATGATGTTGGCTCCTGAAAGAGCCACTGTAATCGATCAGCCGCGAAACTTGCCAGCGACTTCCGCAATGCGCTTGCCAAACAACATGGCCGTCTCCAGATCACCGGCGTTCATTTCATCGGCACTGGCGTCACCGGGCGTCTGGGCCATGGGGCCGGCGCTGGAGGCCAGGTAGTTCACGTCACTGCGCTGCGAGGCCTTGGTGTTGTTGTAGTTCAGGCCCGTGCCCGCCCACACGCCACCGTGTTGCATGGCCAGCGTCATGAAATAGTGCAGGGTGGAGTGCTTGTCGCCATTCACATTGGCGCTGTTGGTGAAGCCACCAAAGATCTTGTCTTTCCAGGCCTGGGTGTACCAGGGCTTGCTCGACGCATCGGCAAATTTCTTGAATTGCCAGCTCACGCTGCCCATGTAGGTGGGAGAACCAAAG
>JAKQJK010000072.1 GCA_029561195.1 Pseudomonadota bacterium | reverse complement strand
CGCATTGGGGTGTTGCACCGCTTCCTTGATTTCACCCACAACGATATGGGTAAATGGTGGGGCTACGGACTTGAGTTCTTCCACCTCAAGTCCCGCCATGGTCAAGGTGTCTGCCAAATCAGCAGTCGAAAGGGGCGGGTTACAGAATTCGCGCAACCAGGATTCAGGGAATTGCATGATGAAGCGTGTTCTTCGATTTACTGGAATTGGGACAAAAAGCGGATATCGCCATCAAAAAACAAGCGCAGATCATTTACGCCATAGCGCAGCATGGTGAGCCGGTCTGGCCCCATGCCAAAGGCGAAACCGATATAGCGTTCCGGGTCGAGGCCCATGTTGCGAATGACGTTGGGGTGCACCTGCCCGGAACCCGCCACTTCCAGCCAGCGCCCCGCCAGCGGCCCTGTCTGAAACTGGATATCAATCTCGGCGCTGGGCTCGGTGAACGGGAAGAAGCTGGGCCGGAAGCGCAGCACCAGATCGTCCGACTCAAAAAAGGTGCGGCAGAAATCCGTGAAAACGAACTTCAAATCCTTGAAGCTCACGTTTTCACCCACCCACAGACCTTCGCACTGGTGGAACATTGGTGAATGTGTGGCGTCGCTGTCTACCCGGTACGTGCGACCGGGGGCAATCACGCGAATCTCCGGCATGGCGCCTGAAAACAGTGACTTGCCCTGGTCGCTATTGAATACTTTGCTATATTTTTTGACATGCTGCACGGCATACCGGATCTGCATCGGGCTGGTATGGGTTCGTAGCAGGTTCGGTGCAGTCTGGCTGCCACCTTCCACATAGAAGGTGTCGTGCATGGACCGCGCGGGGTGATCTTCCGGCGTATTGAGTGCGGTGAAGTTGAACCAGTCGGTCTCGATTTCTGGGCCTTGGGCCACATCAAAACCCATGGAGCCAAAAATGGCTTCAATACGCTCCAGCGTCAGCGACACCGGGTGCAAACCGCCTTGTCCGCGCTGTCGGCCCGGCAACGTCACATCCAGCGCCTCGGCTTGCAGCTGCATCTGCAATTCGGCATCCGCCAGTGCCTGCCGACGGTCATTTAACGCCGCTTCAATCGCCTGCTTGGATAGATTGATTGCCGCACCGCGGGATTTTTTCTCGTCTACAGACAAGGCCGCCATGCCCTTCATCAACTCGGTGATACGGCCAGATTTGCCCAGAAACTGGGCCTTGGCGTTCTCCAGGTCAGCAGGCGTTACCGCCACACTGAAGGCAGCTTTCGCGGATTCGACGATAGCGTTCAACTCGTTCATAAATTCTCTGGAATTCTCTTATCATGGAAAAAGGGCTAGTGCCTTTTCAAGCTCTAGCCCTTGTTTCTTTTGCGTGAGCAGCTACCAAAAAGATAGCTGACCGCCGTGAACTCAAGCAGCCAGCTTGGCCTTGACTTGCTCCACGATACCTGCGAAGGCAGCCATGTCATGCACTGCGATATCAGACAGAACCTTGCGGTCGATCTCGATATTCGCCTTCTTCAGACCGTTGGCAAACTGGCTGTAGGTCAGGCCACACTGACGCGCTGCGGCGTTAATACGCGCAATCCACAACTGGCGGAAAACACGCTTTTTGGTACGGCGGTCACGGTAGGCATATTGCCCAGCCTTCATTACCGCTTCTTTGGCGATACGGAAGACATTACCGCGACGACCACGGAAACCCTTTGCAAGGGCCAGAACTTTTTTATGGCGGGCGCGAGCCGTTACACCACGTTTGACGCGAGGCATGTTGTTACTCCTTGTTCGTCGTTAATTAAATACCAAAGCCGGGCAGCATCTGTGCCATGTGACCCATATTGGTCTCATGAACAGCTGTCGCACCACGCAGATGGCGTTTATTTTTGGTGGTCTTCTTGGTCAGGATGTGACGCTTGAAGGCTTGGCCGCGCTTGACGGTGCCACCTGGACGAACGCGAAAACGCTTTTTCGCACCGCTCTTGGTCTTCATTTTGGGCATATAAATGCTCCTTTTCATTGTGCTCGTGAGGCGTCTGCAAACGATTTGCAGCCTTGTTGGCCCCGAGCCACTTTTACGTGGCGCCTTTTACAGGCCGCCACTGGTAAAGCGCCTTTCAGCGCTTTACAAAGAGAGTGTGACCTCTCTCATTCCTAAGATGCCGTCGCTACCGACGGAGCATCTGCAGCCACTTTGACCGCACCATCTTTGGCCGACGCAGCTTTTTTCTTGCCCGGCGCGATCATCATGATCATCTGACGCCCTTCAAGCTTTGGAAACTGCTCCACCACAATCAGATCGGCCAACTCGCTGCGAATCCGGTTCAGCAGCGCCATGCCAATTTCCTGGTGTGTAATTTCACGACCCCGAAAACGCAAGGTAATCTTGCATTTATCACCTTCAGCAAGGAAGCGCTTGATGTTCCGCATCTTGATGTTGTAATCACCGTCGTCCGTACCCGGGCGAAACTTGATTTCCTTGATCTCGATTACGGTTTGCTTGGCTTTCGCTTCCGCCGCCTTTTTCTGCTCTTGGTACTTGAACTTGCCGTAATCCATCAAACGACAGACCGGCGGATTCGCCGTGGCAGAAATTTCAACCAGATCCACATCAAGCTCACCAGCCTGACGGAGGGCTTCCATCAAACTCACAATACCCAAGGGCTCATTCTCAGGGCCAGAGAGTCGGACTTCCGGGGCCATGATTTCCCGGTTCAGGCGGTGTTTGCGTTCTTCGCGGTGACGGCGGTCACGAAATTCAGTAGCGATGGCTTCTTCCTTCAATATATTTGCTACAAAAATAGTAGCGTAAGCTGCTCAGCACACGCGGGCAAACTGCGATCTCGTTGGTTAGACTCAGATAACAGACTTGTGAGTGATGTCCTCAGCGATCATTTGAACGAACGCATCAACGGGCATCACACCGAGGTCTCGATTACCCCGGGCGCGCACTGCGACAGCACCAGCCGCCATTTCCTTGTCACCTAGAACAAGGATATACGGCAGCTTTTGCATCGAATGCTCTCGTATTTTATACGTAATTTTCTCGTTGCGCAGGTCTAAATTGACCCTAACCCCTTGATTTTGCAGCGTTTTGGTCACTTCCCGAGCATATTCAGCCTGCGAATCCGTGATGTTAAGCACGGAAACCTGCATGGGCGCCAGCCAGGTTGGGAGCGCGCCAGCGTGTTCTTCAATCAAAATTCCAATGAAACGCTCCAGACTGCCAACGATGGCACGGTGCAGCATCACCGGGTTGTGACGCGCGCCGTCTTCACCCACGTACTCAGCGCCCAGGCGCTGCGGCATTGAGAAATCGACCTGCATAGTGCCGCATTGCCACTGGCGGCCAATGGCGTCTTTCAACGTGTATTCGATCTTGGGGCCGTAGAAAGCGCCATCACCCGGGGCGATTTCAAACTCGCAACCAGAAGCACGCAGCGACTCCATCAACGCGTGTTCGGCCTTGTCCCAGCTTTCGTCCGTGCCAATTCGCTGAGCCGGCCGTGTAGCCACCTTGTAGATGATGTTCTTGAAACCGAAGTCAGCGTATACCTTTTGCAGAAGAGTCGTATAGGCCACGCACTCGGGAAGGATATGCTCTTCCGTGCAAAAGATATGGCCGTCGTCTTGCGTGAAGGCCCGCACCCGCATGATGCCGTGCAGCCCACCGGTGGGTTCATTGCGGTGGCACTGGCCAAACTCGCCGTAACGCAGTGGCAAGTCACGGTAGCTTTTGATGCCCTGATTAAAGATGATGATGTGACCGGGACAGTTCATCGGTTTCAGGGCGTATTCGCGTTTTTCTGATTCGGTCGTGAACATGTTGTCGCGGTACTTGTCCCAATGGCCGGTTTTCTCCCAGAGGCCCTTGTCCAGAATTTGTGGCCCCTTGACTTCCTGGTAACCGTTGTCGCGGTACACGGCCCGCATGTACTGCTCCACGCCCTGCCAGACCGTCCAGCCCTTCGGGTGCCAGAACACCGTGCCGGGGGAATGTTCATCGATGTGGAACAGATCCAACTCTCGGCCCAACTTGCGGTGGTCGCGCTTTTCGGCTTCTTCCAGCATCGTCAAATGCTGTTGCAACTCGTCTTTGGTGGCCCAAGCCGTGCCATAGATGCGTTGCAGCATTTCGTTGCGATGGTCACCGCGCCAGTAGGCTCCAGCCAGCTTCATCAGTTTGAAGTGTTTGAGTTTGCCGGTGCTGGGCACGTGCGGGCCACGGCACAGGTCTTCAAATCTTCCTTCGCGGTACAGCGACACATCTTCATTGGCCGGAATGCTGGCAATGATCTCAGCCTTGTAGTGCTCGCCCAGGCTTTTGAAATACGCCACGGCTTCGTCGCGCGGCAGCACGCGGCGAGTGACTGGCTCGTCTTTATTAGACAGCTCCGTCATCTTCTTCTCTATGGCGGCCAGATCGTCCAACGTAAATGGGCGCTTGTAGGAGAAGTCGTAAAAGAATCCGTGCTCAATCACCGGGCCGATGGTGACCTGGGCGTCCGGGAACAGTTCTTTGACCGCATAGGCCAGCAAGTGCGCTGTGGAGTGGCGAATCACCTCCAGGCCGTCTGCGTCTTTGGCAGTGATGATGGACAGAGGACTGTCTTGCGTGATTGAGAAAGACGTGTCCACAACTTTGCCGTCAATCTTGCCCGCCAGCGCAGCCTTGGCCAGCCCCGAGCCAATGGAGGCGGCTACCTCGCTCACGGTCACCGGGCCAGGAAATTCACGCTTGGAGCCGTCTGGGAGTGTGATCTGAATCATGATGAAACTAAAGAATTGAATTGCTGAGCAAGGCGAGGCAAAAAAAAAACGCGGAACCTGCCGCGTCTTACTATCAATTTTGTAGCTACCAGCGCACAAGGCGCGCGGACTACGACCTTGTATGCCTATGAAAACTGGGTCGATGTAGTTCGCGGTGTCATAACCAGGTTGCCTTTCTCGCTCTTGTTACTGAGTACAGAAGCCCAGATTTTAACCCAGCCCCAAAATCGTCAGAAAACCCGCCATGAAAAAAAAGCCCGCTGGCGCACCAGCGGGCTTTTCAAGCTTCTGCAGCACAGCAGATCAGTGGAACTGCTCTTCTTCGGTCGAACCCGTCAGTGCCGTCACGCTGGACTTACCGCCCTGGATGGTCGTGGTCACTTCGTCGAAGTACCCAGTACCAACTTCCTGCTGGTGCGACACGAAGGTGTAGCCACGGTCGCGGGCTGCGAATTCGGGCTCTTGCACCTTCTCGACATAGGCGGTCATGCCGCGTTTCACGTAGTCCTGGCTCAGGTCATACATGTTGTACCACATGGAGTGGATACCAGCCAGTGTGATGAACTGGTACTTGTAGCCCATGGCACCGAGTTCGCGCTGGAACTTGGCGATGGTCGCGTCGTCCAGGTTCTTCTTCCAGTTGAAGGATGGCGAGCAGTTGTACGCCAGCATCTTGCCGGGATGCACCTTGTGTACGGCATCGGCGAACTTCTTCGCGAAGTCCAGGTCAGGCGTACCGGTTTCGCACCACACCAGATCCGCGTACTGGGCATAGGCGTTAGCGCGGGCGATGGCCTGGTCGATCCCTTTGCGGGTTTTGTAGAAGCCTTCAGCGGTGCGCTCACCGGTCAGGAAAGGCTTGTCGATCTCGTCGTAATCGCTGGTCAGCAGATCGGCGGCTTCAGCATCGGTACGGGCAATCACCAACGTAGGCACGCCGCACACGTCAGCCGCCATGCGGGCCGCGATCAGTTTCTGGCATGACTCGCGGGTGGGTAACAACACTTTGCCGCCCATATGGCCGCACTTCTTGACCGAAGCCAACTGGTCTTCCCAGTGAACGCCACCGGCACCCGCCTTGATCATGGACTTCATCAACTCAAACGCGTTGAGCACGCCACCGAAGCCGGCTTCTGCGTCGGCCACGATGGGCGCGAAAT
Source organism: Pseudomonadota bacterium (assembly GCA_029561195.1). Taxonomy (GTDB): domain Bacteria; phylum Pseudomonadota; class Gammaproteobacteria; order Burkholderiales; family Burkholderiaceae_C; genus Egaibacter. The sequence goes on along the minus strand of JAKQJK010000072.1, from coordinate 32,043 downwards.
AGTCGATGTAGTCTTTGCCTCCAGCGTCAATGCCTTTGGAGTGCTGGATTTCATCGGCACGGCGGAAGGTGTTGTTGATGGTCTCGACTACTTTTGGCACCGAATCCACGGGGTACAACGACTGGTCGGGGTACATGCTGGAATAGGTGTTGTTGTCAGCGGCTACTTGCCAGCCCGACAGGTAGATGGCTTTCACGCCAGCCTTGACTTGTTGCATGGCCTGACCACCGGTCAAGGCGCCAAGGCAATTCACGTAGTCTTCAGTGTGCAACAGATCCCACAGCTTCTCTGCACCACGGCGGGCCAAAGTGTGCTCGATCGGAAACGAACCACGAAGGCGGACCACATCGGCTGCGCTGTAGCCGCGCTTGATGCCTTTCCAACGGGGATTGTTGGCCCAGTCTTTTTCCAGTGCTTCTACTTGTTGAGCACGGCTCAATTGTTCTGTAAGGCTTTGTGGCATGTGAACACTCCTAGGTTAATAAAACAGGTAAATCAGGCAGATCATGCAACCTGATGCGGTGCCGCAATTTTATGTCTTATATAAGACCAATTGGATTCTTATGTCTTATATAAGATTAAATTTTACTTGTTAAAAATCAAGAGGTTACACAATTATTTCTTATAGTGAAATAATTTATCTCATATTGAGATAAATTCTTGCGCTGCAGCATTGGCTATTTTTACAATGCAAAATCGAAAAACCATATTCTGGAAGTTAGCGGTCAGGCACTGCCGAGTGGCATCGAGCTGGGTGGTCGGGCCCCAGCCCCGGGTCAGCATTGTCTATTCGGCTGCTAATAGGCAGAGGCGTACCGGTCAAGCTCCCACGGCGTCACCTGCTGGCTGTAGGCATCCCACTCGGCTGTCTTGATCGTCAGGAACTCATCGCAGAACAATGATCCAACCCGTTCCCGCAACTCACTGTCAGCCTTCAGCCCTTGTAATGCGTCCCACAGATCACGCGGCAGTCGTTCTGGCATCGTCGCGCCACTGGCATATTGCTCATAAAGATCGCTCGAACATGCCTGCGGCCGCTCCATGTGACAGTCAATTCCGTGCATTCCGGCAGCCAGGGTTGCCGCAATTGCCGCGTAGACGTTGCAGGATGGATCTGGAAGACGCCACTCCAGGCGTCCGGCAACCGTCCTCACCAGGCAAGTTCGATTGTTGTCACCCATTGCCTTCCACACTGGCGACCAAGTTGTACCCGACAGACTGTTGCTGACAGCCAGACGCTTATAGCTATTGACTGTCGGCGCACATAAAGCACTCAACGCATCGGCGTGGTGAAGCAATCCGGCGGCAAAGCTATAGCCCGCATCCGAGAGCCCTAGTGAGTCCGTGGTGCTTGAGAACACAGGGTTGCCCGACTCGTCTGTGATGCTGAGATGAAAATGCAGCCCACTGCCAGGCGCGTTGGCAAGTGGCTTGGGCATACAGCTAAAAACCATGTCGTGTTTCTCAGCCACTGCATGAACTGCCAACTTGAATAATATGTAGCGGTCTGCCGCTTGCAACGCGTCATCAAACCGATAGTTGATCTCATACTGACCATTGGCGTCTTCATGGTCAATTTGCTGAATTTCAAAACCGAGGTCAAGCAGAGCCACTCTCATCTCGTCGAGAAGGCCTTGTGTTCGATGGATTGACTTGAGATCGTATGAAGGCTTGGAGAGTCGGTCTTGATCATCCTTGACACGCCATACGCCATCAGCCGTTTTACCAAGCAGGAAAAATTCGGGCTCAATTCCCACCCACAGCTTCCACCCTCGCTTTACCAGCAAATCGACTTGTCGCTTGAGGACTTGCCGAGAGCAGGTTTCAAGTGGCACCCCTCCGGCAAAGCCATCGCACACGGCGTGCGCAACGCCTGGCATAAACGGCAAAGGGCGCAATGAATCAAGCAACACTCGGCCGTAATACTCACTTCGGGGGCCAAATCGCGGAAGTCCAGTCCCCCAAATGCTGGGGCCTGAGAAGCCGGCTCCAATACTTACCAGGTCAGCCAATTGTGCGATTGGCACCAGCTTGCCTCGTGCTACGCCGTGGATATCGCAAAACTGCGTCAAGACACTATGAATACCCTGCGCAGCCAGCTTTGCCTTGGCGGCATTGATCAAACTCATGGAAAAACAACTCTTGGAAACAAATTTACGCAATCTCAAACGCAGCGTCGAGGACCGCTAGGGCTTCAGCGAACACCTTGTCTTCAATCGTCAATGGAAACAAAAATCGGATCACATTTCCATAGACACCGCAAGTCAACAGCAGCAAACCCTTCTTCAGCGCCTGTTGCTGCACTCGTTTGGTGTAATCTGCATCCGGGCTTCCCGTTGATGGATCGACCAGCTCGCAAGCCACCATCGCACCGAGTCCACGCACATCACTGATACGTGCATATTTTTTTTGGAGACCGCTCAGGTGAACCTTGATCCGATCACCGAGCACCTGTGCGCGCTCGCACAGCTTTTCCTCTTGCATTATGTCCAATACAGCGTGCGCAGCTGCAACGGCTAGGGGATTACCGGCATAGGTACCGCCCAAGCCGCCAGGAGCCGGTGCATCCATGATTGCAGCCTTGCCTACCACGGCTGACAGCGTAGTTCCTCCGGCCATGCTCTTCGCCAGGGTCATGATGTCCGGGGACACTCCAAAGTGCTCCATTGCAAACATCTTTCCAGTACGTGCGAAACCCGTTTGCACTTCGTCCGCTATCAGCAGAATGCCGTGTGCATCACACAGTTCACGCAGCCATTTCACCGCGCCCGCCTGAATGACGTTGAACCCGCCCTCCCCCTGAACAGGTTCAAAAACAATTGCCGCGACTCTAGAGGGTTCGATATCACATTTGAATACCTGCTCCATCGCGTGCTTGACGTCATCAAGCGACGCGCAGTGGCATGGGAAAGGAACATGAAAAATCTCTGGTGGGAAAGGGCCAAAACCTGCCTTGTAGGGCTGAACTTTCCCCGTCATGGCCACAGCAAACATGCTGCGGCCATGAAAAGCCCCGCCAAATGCGATCACGCCGCTGCGCTTGGTAGCTGATCGGGCAATCTTGATTGCATTCTCGATGGCTTCGGCACCAGTCGAGAAAAAAGCAATTTTTCGGGGGCCAGTAATCGGAACGATAGCATTGATGCGCTCTGCCAGAGAGACGTATTCCGTATACGGCACGACTTGATAGCAGCTGTGCGTGAATCGATCAAGTTGCGCCGATATCGCGGCTTGAATTTTGGGATGACAGTGCCCTGTATTCAACACGGCAATACCACCCGCAAAGTCAATATATCGACGACCTTCAATGTCCCAAAACTCCGCATTCTTGGCGTGGTCAATGAAGAAGTCCCCCATCACCCCAACACCTCGGGGAGTTGCCGCTAGCCTACGGGCATGCCACTCAGCATTTGACGCTTGTTTATCTTGTTTTAAAACTGCACTCATGATGACTCCTTTGTCTTGCGATTTTGATGCCCTGGGTCTCATCGCGCTCAGGTCACACCGGGCTATCGATACGGATCCAAGTAGTCTTGGTTTCTGTGTACTTGTCAAAGGCATGCAGAGATTTGTCTCTGCCAACGCCGCTCTGTTTGAATCCACCAAAGGGTACGGTGATGTCATCTTCATCATATTGGTTGACATGCACCGTACCAGCACGCAAAGCGCGTGCAACACCATGGGCCTTGTTCAAGTCCCGAGTCCAGACTCCCGCCTGCAAACCATATATGGTTTGATTAGCTTGACGCACAACCTCAGCCGTATCTGTGAACGACAACACTGACAAAACAGGCCCAAAGATTTCCTCCCTGGCAATTGTCATGTCGTTTCGAACCTCATCAAAAATGGTGGGCTGAACGTAGAATCCCCCTGTCTCCCTCATAGTCTGTTCCCCGCCCGCGAGGATCTTCGCGCCCTCGGACTTGCCACTCTCTATATAACGCAATACGGTGTCCATTTGGACCTTGTCGACTAGCGCCCCCATCACCGTCCCTTTGTCCAGTGGGTTACCGGGAGCAAAGTCAGGTACGAGCGCCAGCGCTTTCTCGAGAAACCTGTCTTTGATGCTTGCCTCGACAAACAATCGCGACGGCGCGTTGCAACTCTCTCCTTGATTAAAGAAGATGCTACCCACTGCGGCCTGAACTGCCTTGTCCAGATCGGGACAATCCGCGAATACGATATTGGGCGACTTCCCGCCCAGCTCTGTCCAGGCACGCTTCAGATTGCTCTGGCCCGCCATAACGTGGATCTGCTTGCCAACGCGCGTCGAGCCTGTAAAGGCAATACAGTCAACGTCCATGTGCAAAGCCAAGGGGGACCCAGCCTCGGCTCCATACCCGGGTACCACGTTAAAGACGCCCGCCGGGATACCGGCTTGCAAAGCCAAGTCTGCCATTCTCAAAGCCGTTAACGGAGACTTCTCACTCGGCTTCAGTACCACGGAGTTACCCGCTGCAAGCGCTGGGGCGATCTTCCAGGATGCCATGATCATCGGATAGTTCCAAGGAACAATGACGCCCACCACACCCACAGGCTCTCTCGTTATTAGTGCAAGTGCATTTCTGGAGGTAGGTGCGATCTCATCATAGACCTTGTCTACCGCTTCCCCGTACCAGCGGATGCAATTGGAAGCGCTATTGACATCGACCGCCCTTGCATACTTGACCGGTTTTCCCATATCAAGCGTCTCAGTAATGGCCAACTCGTCTGCGTGAGCCAGCAAGAGGTCCGCGAACTTGATCATGATGCGCTTGCGTTGCGCCGGCGCCAAGCCGCTCCAGCGACGATCTTCAAAAGCTGCACGGGCTGCCGAAACCGCAGCATCTATATCAGCCTCGCTGCTTCGCGCTACCTGTGTCAGTATCCTGCCGTCTACTGGAGAAATGCAATCAAAACTCTGCCCGCTGCGCGCGGCCACCCGCTCTCCGTTGATGACGGCCCGCCCGTCAAGCCTCATTTCTGTTGTCATGTCATCCTCTTCTTGGTACATCGGCAGGAAACGATTAGCGCTTCCGCCAACTAATCAATTCGATCAAGCGGATGTAGCTATTGCAGCCAGTTCAGCTCGCGTAGCAGCCGCTATTTCTCGCTCTCGTCTTCGCGTTTGCCGCGCCACCCACACGCTGTAGGTAACGATGACGATGGTCACGGCGGCAATCAGGAGAGTTGCAGCCGCGTAGATACTGGGATTGATACCTCGCCGGGCGTAGCCGAAAATAACCTGAGGCAATGTATTCACCCCAGGACCTGACAGAAACTCGGAAATAACTACATCATCAAACGAGAGCGTGAAGGACAGCAAAAAAGCCGCCAAAATACCTTGGAAAATATTTGGCAATGTGATGAGGAAAAACACCTCATGAGGTCGCGCTCCGAGGTCCATAGCGGCCTCCTCAATGGAACGGTCCATATCCATTAGCCTGGACTGAATGACCACCATGCCATAGGACATTCCCAGTAGCGTGTGGCCGAAAATGATCGTAAGAAGTCCCCGCTCAGGCCAGCCAAATGCATTTTGAGCACCGACCATCAAGAGCAAGAGCGATAGGCCTATAACCACCTCCGGCATCACCAACGGAGCATTAACCATACCGGAGAAGATGGTGCGGCCGGCGAAGCGACGGTAACGAACCAGGACAAAGGCAGCAAAAGTGCCAAGCACGGCTGACAATACGCCAGTAACGGCCGCCACCTTCACCGAAAGCCAGAAGCCTTCCACAATTTTAGTATCCCGCGTAAGTGCCTCATACCAGCGCAGGGAGAGGCCTGTGAAGTTGGCATCTTGCCGTGTGCTGTTGAAGCTAAAAATTACCATGAAAAGAAGTGGCAGGTAAAGAAACAAATACACCAATGCGAGCCACGCTTTACCAAAGTGTTTTTCAAGTAGGGCTTTCATGATCTCTGGTCCCTTACTTTCTTGGCTCGGCTGCATCGCCGGTAAAGTGGTAGTAGATGGCCAGCGGGACGATGATCAACGCGATCATCACGACGGCCAATGCGGTAGCACGTGGCCAGTTGTTGCTGGTAAACATTTCGTCCCAGACCACTCGCCCGATCATGATATTTTCCGGACCGCCAAGCAAAGAGGGAATCACGAATTCCCCCACGGCAGGTATGAACACCAGCATAAAGCCAGCAATGATCCCCGCTTTGGAGAGAGGAACCGTGACCAGCCAGAATGCTTTAAATGGCGTCGTTCCGAGGTCGTAGGCAGCCTCCAGCAAACGAACGTCCATCTTTACCAGGTTGGCATAAAGTGGCAATACCATGAACGGCAGGTAGACGTATGTCATTCCCACCAGCATGGACACGTTGGTGTACAGCATCTGGATCGGCTCGTTGGTGATCCCCAGGCCCATAAGGATCTGGTTCAGAACGCCCTGATCGGCCAGGATTCCCTTCCATGCATAAACACGAAGCAAAAACGAGGTCCAGAACGGCAGCATCACCATCATTAGAAGTGCCGGTCGCACACTGGCTGGCGAGCGTGCAATGAAATAGGCAAACGGGTAGCCAATCAGCAGGCAAAGCAGGGCAGTCCAAAAGGCGTACCAGATGGAGCGCAAGTAGGCCTCGATGTAGATCGTCTTAAAAAGATCACCGCCTTCGCCATCGCGAAAGATCGTCCAGTAATTCTCATATTTCAGACTAAGGATGCCAGTTTGGGGGTCCCAGATAGGCTTAAATGGGTTGATGCTCTCCCCCATGTCCACGAAGCTGATGTATAGCAGGATCAGGAAAGGCAGGAAGAAAAAGACGAAAAGCCAAGCGTAAGGAACTCCAATGACGAAGCGTTTGCCGGGTATGGGAAAGTGGGAGGCCACAGTGATCTCCTTGGGCGGTCAGTCGCGCAACACCACACCAGCGCCGTCGCTCCACCAGAAGAAGACTTCGTCTTCCCAAGTGATGCCCGAGAGGTCTTGGCGCGAAGTATTCGCTTCGGTGATCTTGACCTTCATTCCATCGCTGGCAACCACGATATAGGTGTTGTATGAGCCCAGGTAACCGATTTCCTTGACCCTGCCTTTGAACAGGTTTGGACCAACTGCGTCGGGAGCCTGCTTGCTGATCTCGATCTTTTCAGGACGAACCGCTATCGACACGGGCATATTAAGCGTCCCGCTGACCCCGTGGCCTACGTGAATTACACCGATACCAGTCTCGGCAGCGCAGTGATCCGGCTCGTCAATGCTAAGTTTTCCGGCGAAGAGGTTGACGTTGCCGATGAAGTCCGCCACAAAGCGATTTTTGGGATGCTCGTAGATTTCTTCCGGCGTACCCACCTGCAGTACCCGACCTTTGCTCATGATTGCGATGCGGCTGGCCATGGTCATGGCCTCTTCCTGATCATGGGTGACCATCACTACCGTAACGCCTACGCTTTCGATGATGTTCACAAGCTCGAACTGAGTCTGCTCACGCAACTTCTTATCTAGCGCGCCGAGTGGTTCATCCAGCAGAAGGAGTTTGGGTTTTTTGGCTAAACTGCGTGCCAGCGCCACGCGCTGCTGCTGACCACCTGAGAGTTGGTGAGGCTTACGCTTGGCGTAAGGGGTGAGCTGAACCAGACCCAGCATCTCATCCGTACGCTGCTTCACCTCTGATTTTGGCAACCCTTCCCGCTTGAGTCCAAACGCGACGTTTTCCCAAATGTTGAGATGCGGGAACAGCGCGTAAGACTGAAACATCATATTGACCGGTCGCTCATAGGGCTGCATTCGTGCGACGTCCTGCCCACCCAACAAAATGCGGCCTGAAGTCGGCTTTTCAAAGCCGGCAAGCATGCGTAGCAGGGTCGACTTGCCACAGCCTGAACTACCTAGCAGCGCAAATATCTCGCCTTTCCCAATGGAGAGGGAGACCTCGTCCACGGCCACGGCCTCATCAAAGCGTTTGACCAGTTTCTCGGTGACCAGGTAACCTTCCTTTGGACCAGCCTCTGCCATGAGTGAACCTCGTTAAGTTGAATGTCAAAAAACAAAAAGGCTGTTTATACGGAAAGTACAAACAGCCTAGTTTTTGGCTAAACGCCAGAAGGCTTATTTGCCTTTCTTGAAGCTGTTATATGCGTTAGCCATGGCTTCACGAGCCTCATTGGTAAAGCTGCTTGGTGGGATCATTTTTGCAAAATAGTCTGACTCGACGAAAATGGTCTTATTGCCCGCAATCTCGGGTTTGATCTTGTCCATCGCCGCTTTATTGCCAGTTGGATAGTTCATTTCGTTAGACATCAGTGCGGCATTTTCAGCACGCAGATAGAAGTCAATAAAGGCAGCAGCATTGTTGGGATGCTTGGCATCTTTGGTTACGGCCATGGTGTCAGCAAAAATCAACGCACCAGTGCTGGGCAACAATGCCTCAATCACGTCCTTGGATTTGTTTTCCTTGGCACGGCCAGCGGCAATATTGACGTCACCCGACCAGCCAATAGCAACGCAGGCTTTACCTCCGGCGATATCGTCAATCATGGTTGAGCTGAACAAACGTACATCTTTTCGCACCTTGGACAGCATCTCATTGGCGGCCTTGTAGTCGGCCGGATCGTTCGAATAGGCATCCTTGCCAATATAGTGCAGTGCCACCGGAATGATTTCGGTCGGAGAATCCAGATAGGCGATTCCGCAAGATTTCAGCTTGCTCGTATATTCTGGCTTGAACACCAGATCCCACGCATTTTCCGGCATCGGCATCTTGCCCAGAGCTTTTTCAACCTTGGTTTTGTTGATGCCCACCGTAGTAAAACCCCAAGCCCAAGGAACCAGGTGTTTGTTATCAGGGTCAGCCTTGGCCAATACCGTCATGATGGCTGGGTCCAGGTTCGCCAAGTTCGGAATTTTGGACTTGTCCAGCGGCTGCAACAAACCACCCTCAATCTGAGGCTTTGCAAACACGGTGCCTGGTACCACGATGTCATAGCCAGAATTGCCGGCCACCAGCTTGGCATGCAGGGCTTCGTTGGTTTCGAACGTGTCGTAATTGACCTTAATGCCCGATTCCTTTTCAAAGGCAGCGATCATGCCCTCGGGTACATAGTCTGGCCAGTTGTAAATATTGAGTATTTTCTCTTCCGAATTCACGGCTACTGCTGCAGGTGCGCTTGCGGCTGGGGCTGGCGCAGCTACGGGCGCTGGTGGCTCCTCTTTTTTCCCGCAGCCAGCCAAAACGACGGCTGACAGCGCAAACGACCACAGGTACTTGTTCATGATGTTCGTCACTCCATTAAAGAAAAGTTAGAAAAGAGAAAAAAATGCCCTTTACGGGACTAGCAAAAATCAGACCAAAACAATTATAGGATTTAAGAACAGATACCTTTATTCCTCAATTCCTGCAATGTGAGGTCAAGTGCCCGTTGGATTAACCGCATCATGTCATCAATGTCGGCGTTCGTCATCACCAATGGCGGTGCAATGATCATTCGATCACCTACGGCCCGCATGATCAGGCCATTATTGAAGCAGAAGCCGCGGCAAATCATACCCACCGAGAGGGAAGGGTCGAACATTTCTCTCGTGGCTTTGTTCTTCACGATTACCAGCCCGGCCACGAAACCGCAGGTTTTGGCCTCACCCACTAAAGGGTGTTGAATCAGCCGCTCAAACTGCTTCGCCAGGTACGGGCCTACCTCTTCCCGGACGCGCCCAACCAGGTTCTCACGCTCCATAAGCTCAATATTCGCCAGCGCCACCGCGCAAGCCACCGGGTGCCCGCTGTAGGTATACCCATGATTAAACTCGCCACCTTTGTCTATCAACACTCGGGCAACGCGGTCGCCCACCATCACCCCACCCAACGGGATATACCCGCTGGTAACACCTTTGGCAAAGGTAATGAGGTCTGGCCTATAGCCGAACTTTTCGTACGCAAACCAGTGCCCCAAGCGACCAAAAGCGCAGATCACCTCATCGGAGATCAGCAGGATGCCGTACTTATCGACGATACGCTGAATCTCTGGCCAATAGGTGGCGGGCGGGATGATCACGCCACCGGCCCCCTGCACTGGCTCTGCTATGAAGGCTGCAACCTTGTCGGCACCCAGCTCGAGGATTTTGTCCTCCAGACTGCGCGCGGTACGGAGACCAAAGTCTGACTCACTTTCACCTGGCAACGCATTCTCAAAGAAATAGGGCTGCTCGACGTGAGTAATGTTCGGAATGGGAAGATCACCCTGCGCGTGCATGCCACTCATGCCACCCAGTGAGGCTCCAGCCATCGTAGAACCGTGGTACGCATTGTGACGGCTGATGACCACTTTGCGTTGTGGCTGTCCCAGCAGGTCCCAATAGCGGCGCACCATGCGAACATTGGTGTCATTGCTTTCGGAACCGCTACTGGAGAAAAATACGTGCTCGAACTTTCGTCCACCCACCTCAGGCGCTAGCGAAGCCAGCTTGGTAGCCAGTTGCACTGCCGGCACGTTGGTGGTCTGGAAGAAGCTGTTATAAAACGGCAGAGTCATCATCTGCTGATAGGCGGCGTCAGCCAGCTCCTTACGGCCATAGCCGGCATTGACGCACCATAACCCACTCATGGCGTCGAGAATTTTGTGACCCTCAGAATCCCATATGTAGATGTTGTCGGCGCGCGTAATTACGCGCGAGCCACGCGTGGCAAGGTCACCATGGTCGGTGAAGGGATGAATGAAGTGCGCACTGTCAAGCGCCTGCACGGCCTTGGTGTCGAGTTGCTCGGCGCGACGTACCAGCGCGGGCGGCGCAATCAGGGTTGATGTATTCATGATGGACTCCTACTGGTGGATCAGATGCGTCGCTCAAACATGCAGAAGCAGGTGCTCCCGCTCCCAAGGTGAAATGACCTTCATAAATTCATCAAACTCCAGTTCTTTGATCTCTGAATACACCGTGATGAATTCCTTGCCCAGCACCTCATGCAGATCGGACTCACGACGTAACCAGTCAAGCGCCTCGCCCAAGCTGCGTGGCAGCGAATAGGGAGATAAATACGCGTCTCCCTTCATCTCAGCTTTCGGCTTGATCTTGTTCTTGAGCCCGAGATAACCGCAAGCCAGCGTCATCGCCAATGCCACATAGGGATTTGCATCAGCCCCAATGACCCTGTTTTCCACACGACGGGCTTCTGGAGACGAAATTGGTGAACGAATACCGACAGTCCGGTTGTCGTAACCCCATTCAATATTGATAGGGGCAGCAGTATTGCGTGACAACCGGCGATAGCTGTTCACATAAGGCGCAACCAGCACCATCGCAGCCGGAATGTAACGCTGCAACCCACCTATGTAGTGCATGAATGCCTCGGATGGCGAACCGTCCTCGTTACTAAAGATATTCTTGCCCGTCAACGTACTCAAGATACTTTGATGGACATGCATGGCACTGCCAGGTTCTCCAGCGATCGGTTTGGCCATGAATGTCGCATACATGTCGTGCCGCAGCGCCGCTTCTCGAACCGTACGTTTGAAAAAGAAAACCTCGTCCGCCAGCCCCAACGGCTGCGCATGGAAAAAGTTGATTTCCATTTGACCAGCACCAACCTCGTGGATCAGTGTGTCGACGTTCAACTCCATCTTGTCGCTGTAGTCGTATATCTCTTCGAACAAGGGATCGAACTCATTAACGGCATCGATGCTATAGGCTTGGCGAGATGTCTCCGCCCGGCCGCTTCGGCCCACTGGCGCACGCAGCAAAGTGTTGGGGTCGGTGTTTCGTGCGGTAAGGTAAAACTCCAGCTCGGGCGCCACAATCGGTTGCAGGTTTTCCGCAGCAAACAAGTCACACACGCGGCGCAGCACACTGCGGGGAGCAAACGGCACCAAATTACCCTGATGGTCAAAGCAATCATGAATGACCTGTGCGGTGGGGTCTGTTGCCCAAGGGACAATCCGAACCGTTGAGGGGTCCGGGCGCAGTTGCATATCTTTGTCGGTCGGGTCAATGACGTCGTAGTAGGGGCCACTTTCAGGGAACTCGCCCGTGACACCCATTGCCACGATAGCTTGAGGAAGCCGCATACCGCGATCTTCCGTAAACTTGGCGCGAGGCAAAATCTTTCCTCGAGCAACGCCGGTCAAATCGGGTACGAGACATTCAACTTCCGTGACGCGGCGCTCGTTGAGCCACTGCTCCAAGTCATTGAAATTCATCACTTTTCCGTCGCTCATGTATTTCCTCCTGACTGCGGTCCGCAGCAACCTAACCAAATTGGGCCGATCTTGTCAGCCAGCATAACGCCATCTGCCGGACCCCGGGAATTCAGGAGTGTGGCCTGGGCTTTCCAGTAGTACTCTAATTCTTCGACGCATTGTCTGCGTGAAATTGGTTCAAAATAAGGGCCAGTTGTGGCAATTTGATAGGGCCACTTAAAAACCGGATAAAACAGTGTTGTCAGAACTCTTGCTCACGGAAATAGTGCGCCTTGGCACTGAAAAGAACCTTCCGCTACACAGGCGGCTCTATGAGGCTCTTCGCGGTGCAATACTGGATGGCAAATTGGGTTCAGGTGACCGCCTGCCTTCCAGCCGGGAGCTAAGTCAGGACTTGGGGCTTTCCCGAAATACGGTCGTAGCGGCTATCAACCAGCTCAGCGTCGAAGGCTATTTGATCTGTCGGATAGGCAGTGGCACCTATGTGAACGACACGGTTCCCAAGCCGGTTACCCGCCGACGACTCGCCCGCATCAGCCAAATTGCCAGACTGTCACGTCGAGGTCTCGCCTTGTCGACCGTGTATTGCGCAACGCAACTGGAAGTCCAGCCCTTCACCTCAGGCATTGCAGACTTCAGCGCGTTCCCCGTCGCCCTGTGGCAGCGACTTCAAAACAAGCACTGGCGGATGACATATCCCGAAATGCTGGATTACAGCCATATGGGTGGCTACGCACCATTGCGCCGGGCTGTTGCAGACTACCTGCGTGTGTTCCGAAGTGTGCCAGTAGACGCTGATCAGGTCATCATCACCAGTGGCACACAGCAGTCGCTAGAGCTCTGCGCCCAATTGCTGGCGGATCATGGCGATACAGTCTGGATGGAGGACCCTGCGTATTGGGGCGCCGTGAAAGCTTTCATGGCTACTGGATTGAAGATCCATGCAGTCCCGGTTGACGACCAGGGGATTGCCCCCAAGGCTGCAGACGAGACCGCACTGCCCAAGCTGATTTACGTCACACCCTCCCATCAATACCCGACCGGGGCGGTTATGTCCCTATCGCGACGCCACCAACTGCTGGATATCGCACGCCGGCACGGCGCCTGGGTCCTGGAGGATGATTACGACAGCGAATTTCGGTTCACCGGCCCACCACTTTCGTCACTGGCTGGCCTGGACAAGGACCAGCGGGTTTTGTACCTTGGCTCGTTTTCCAAAGTGCTGTATCCCGGCCTCAAGTTGGGATACCTGGTTATTCCCAGGAAATTAGGGGATCCTTTTAAGCAGGCGCACTACGACCTCAACCGCCCCGGACAAATGCCGCTGCAAGCCGCCCTTGCCGAGTTCATTGAAATGGGGCACTTTGCAAGCGCGTTGCGGCGCGCGCGGCAGAGCTACGCCGAACGCAGGCGCACATTGCTGGCGGCACTCAAACCATGCCTCGGCTCCAGCGCACACATCAGCGGCGCCGAACAAGGATTGCACCTGTGCCTGCATCTGCCAAACACAGTCAACGATCAGGCTCTGGCCAGTCGAGTTGGCGAACTCGGGATGATCGTGCGCCCGCTTTCGGCCTATTGCCTGGAGCGCAAGGACATTAAGGGACTGGTCATCGGCTACGGGTACGCGCCGCTTGACGACATTGCCCGGTACGGCCCCTTACTGGCCCAAACCATCAGTAGCTATTTGGCGCGGTCGGAGAAAACTCCGAAACGGTGAGGTGAGGAAATAACTCACTTGCCAAAAGCCACCCGACGTCCACACAAATAGGTCCACAAAAATGCCGCTGCCGCCTGACTGCTGAGTTCGGCATGGTCATATGGTGGCGACACCTCCACGCAATCCATGCCTACAAACGGCAGGTCAGCCATTTCTTCCAGAAAGGTCAAAACCTGATTGGAGGAGAGGCCTCCGGGTTCCGGGGTTCCCGTACCGGGAGCGAACGCCGGATCCAGGCAATCTATATCGAGACTCAGGTAGACCGGCGGGTTACCGTGCATCGCCAATCGGGTCTTGATGGCAGAAATCACCGGATCAAGCTGGGAGGCATTCACCAGCCCCCGCAACTGCCGCGCCGAAAATATCTGACCGCCCTGATCCTGCACGTACTCCCTCGCCTCGCGAACACCGCTTGAGCGAATGCCGAGCTGCGTGACGCATTCCTTGATAACCAAGCCTTCCTGAATGGCTTCATAAACCCAGGTTCCATGCCCACTTGGCTCCGCAAAATGGTCCTTCCAGGTATCGCAATGAGCATCGAAATGGATCACTGCGAGCGGCTTGCCGAGCCAGGCCTTATAGGCCCGCAACAATGGGAGGGTAATGGAGTGATCGCCACCAATCCAGGCCATGTGATGAGCACGTATCAACTCACTAACTTGGGGCATCATGGCAGCGCGCATCGATTCAAGACTCGTGTTGGGCAATGCCAGATCGCCCGCGTCGCCCAATACACCCTCAGGCGAGACATTGAAATGGGGGTGAATGCCATCACACAACATGTGGCTGGCCTCACGAATGGCTCGTGGCCCAAAACGCGCACCGGGGCGATTGGTCACACTGCCGTCCCAGGCGATACCTGCAACTGCAAAGGGTGTGCCAGACGCAGCAGGTGGTGCTTTCATGAAAGCGTTGTTGGATAGAAAGGCAAAGGAAGTCATGAATAATCCGTTTACAGCAAATCACGTAGCCGGTGGTAGAGGGTACCCAAAACTAGGCTCGGCATACGAAGCCAGGGTCCCCCGGGAAACTCGTGATGCTTCAAACCTGCGAACACGTCAAATCGCTCGGCCTGCCCGGCTACCGCTTCGGCCACCAGTTTGCCTGCGAGACTGGTCAAAGCGACCCCGTGCCCGCTGAAACCTTGCAGGTAGTACAGATTGTTCCCGAGACGTCCAAAATCTGGTGCCCGGTTCATGCTGATGTCAACGAAACCACCCCATACGAATTCAATGGCTATATCGGTGAGCGCCGGAAATATCTGTCCCATGCGCTTGCGCATCAATACCTCCAGGTTGGCCGGCGTTTTAGTCGAATAGCTCACCCGCCCGCCAAACAACATGCGATGGTCTGCGCTGAACCGAAAGTAATCCAATATGAAATTGTTGTCGCACACAGCCGACCGGCTGGGAATGAGTTGCCGGCACAAAGCGGGATCCAGCGGTGCAGTTCCCACGATATACGTGCCCACTGGCATGATGCGCGGCGTCAGCTCCGGCGCCACTTTAGGGCCGTACTCCGCCAGCGTGCAGTTTCCCGCCAGCACGCCAAACCGGGCAGTAACCTGACCTTGCGCTGTACTTGCCACCAGACTTGCACCCCGCGCGATGCCCACAACGGCCGAGTGTTCATAAATTTTTACGCCTAGAGAAAGTGCGGCCCGGGCTAGCCCCATACCAAATTTCAATGGGTGAATATGCCCTGACACAGTCTCGTAGGCCGATGCGCAATAGGTGTTGCTTTGAATGTGCCGCTGCACGTCAGTGCCCACAGCAAACTCTGTTTTGAGCCCATAAACAGACTCCAGGCTTTGCATGTCCGCCTCCAGCGCACGGGCCTTTCGGGCCGAGTCTGCAACATACAAATATCCTTTGACCCGGTCGCAGGCGATACCATGTTTCGCAATACGCTCATCCATCAGATTGATGGCCTCCAGCGACATATCCCAGGCTTTACGGGCAACAGCCGGCCCCAACTGTTGCTCAAACGGCTCTTGCCCACTGGCAAATCCCACGATGGCTTGCCCTCCGTTTCGGCCCGAGGCACCGCCGCACACTCGGTCTGCCTCCAGTACGACAACGGAGAGCCCTCGCTGCGCCAGCTCAATCGCAGCTGACAGACCAGAAAATCCTGCGCCCACCACCACAACATCTGCTTGGATCGCACCCTTAAGCGGCGCCATCACCGCGGGCCGCGTGACGCTGGCTTCGTAGTAGCTCTTCTGATTCAACTGGGTATCCGAGGCTAGCAGCATGATGATGACACGCCTGATAAAGACGCTTTCTGGAGTTGGTTTGCCAAGGGTATCTCAATCGAAGCGCCCTCATAGGTGCCAATTCCGCAATGGGCGCCGAAACCAGTGCCACGAAACACAAAGTAGCCTGCGCCAGTCGGGCATGATGGCGGTTTGCAACAGGCACGCCCGCCCAACCTCCGTGAAACCTCAACCCAGCCGATTGGTCGCTTACTTCTGTCTCGCCCTGTGCATGTCTCTGGTTGGCACTTACGTTGCGTTGTCCAAGCCCCTGGTCGCCGCCCTGCCCGTCTTCTTGCTGGCATGGTTGCGGTTTGGCATTGCCGGAATCGCCATGGCGCACTGGCTGATCAAGCCAGCAGGGGAGCCTCCGATGACGGGCGCCACAAAAAAACTCGTTTTTCTCGAATCCTTTCTGGGCAACTTCCTGTTCTCTATCTGCATGTTGTATGGCGTGAGCATGACCAGCGCAGTGTCAGCCGGGGTGATCTTGGCCGCCATTCCGGCAGTCGTGGCCATCATGGGCTGGTTCTTTCTAGGCGAGCGGATTGAACGCCGTGTCTGGGTAGCTATTGCCTGCGCTGCAGTCGGCATTGGTTTATTGGCGCTATCGAAATCAGAGCATTCCACGCATATAAATAGTGGGCTAGATGCCGATTTGGCTCACAAGAAAGCATTGATTGGCAATCTGCTGGTTTTTGGAGCCGTATTGTGTGAAGGCGCTTATGTGGTGATTGGCAAGCGTCTGACCGGCACGCTCAGCCCAAAACGCATCTCTTCGATGATTAACCTCTGGGGATTTGTGTTGATGACGCCCGCGGGTATCTATCTCGCCAGCGATTTTGACTTTGCATCGGTTACGGTTGGTACCTGGCTGCTGCTCGTGTTCTATGCGCTGGCTGCGAGCATGTGGACGGTATGGCTGTGGATGACAGGTGTGAAGACCGTGCCTGCCGCCAAAGCAGGCGTCTTCGCTGTGATGCTCCCTGTTTCCGCGGCATTGGTAGGCGTGTGGCTGCTGGGTGAAACCCTCAGCGGCCTGCAGTTGCTGGCGTTTGGCATTGCGTTGCTGGGAGTGGTTCTGGCTACATTGCCCAGCAGGACAGCGAGCGCTCCGCCGGGAGTCTGAATTTTTCGAACTGAAAAGCCGTATTGATCACCCTCCACAAGGAGGCAAATAGTGTGTCACGGCGCGACGTTAACAGCGTCAACTCGTGCACTGCATGAACCCCTATTCGCTGCAAACATGCGTCTCCAGAGGGAAAACAGGCTAAAAACACCGACTGAAAAAACAACACGCCAGAGTGAAAAAAGTGCTTTTTCGCTTGGAAACAGGCTTTTTCTCCAGTAGCATCCGCTTTGCCAGTGAAGAAGCAGTTTTTCGCTGGTGATTAATCAACTTCTAGAAGGACAATCAATCATGGCAACTGCAAAAAAAGCTCCGGCTAAAAAAGCTGCTCCCGCAAAGAAAGCAGCTCCGGCTAAAAAGGCTGCTCCAGCCAAGAAAGTAGCAGCGAAGAAAGCTGCCCCGGCCAAGAAAGCTGCTCCAGCTAAAAAAGTAGCAGCCAAGAAAGCCGCTCCGGCCAAAAAGCCAGCTGCAAAAAAAGCGCCCGCCAAAAAGCGGACCGCCAACGCAGCCTTCATGAAGGCCCTGACGCCTAGCGCCGCTCTGGCTGCTGTAGTGGGTTCAAGCCCACTGCCACGCACCGAAGTGGTGAGCAAGCTGTGGACCTACATTAAGAAAAACAAACTGCAAGACGCAGTCAACAAGCGCATGATCAACGCTGATGCAAAACTGAAGGAAATCTTCGGCAAGATGCAAGTGTCCATGTTCGAGATGGCTGGCCTGATTGGCAAGCACCTCAAGTAATCGGCTTCTACCAATTACCTGAAAAGGCCGACGCAAGTCGGCCTTTTTTTGTTATCGTGTAACCATGATGCAGACGAATCACCATGCGGGTTTGTCCGGGGAGCAAATACCCGGACGGTCGCTGCGCACTAGTACCTCAGCTGGTTAGAATCGGTCCCCTTCAGCAGGCATCCAGAAACTTCAAAACAATTCAACCGCTTTAGCGCACTCTCGATCGTTATTCACTTTGCTACGCTTTATCCTGACCCGTCTGAGCCTGATCATCCCAACCTTTTTGGGAATGACGCTCGTTGCCTTCTTTTTGATTCGCCTGGTGCCTGGCGACCCAATCGAGACACTGGCTGGCGAGCGCGGCATCGATGCCACGCGGCACGCCGCACTGCTCAAGGAATACGGGCTGGACCGGCCCGTGATCGTTCAATACGGCATCTATATCGGTCGGGTTCTGCATGGCGATCTTGGCAAGTCCATCATCACTCATGAATCCGTCCTGAATGAATTTCTGGCCCTGTTCCCGGCAACCATTGAGTTGGCGGTATGCGCTATTTTGTTCGCGTTGATCCTTGGCATACCGGCAGGAATATTGGCCGCCGTCAAACGCAATTCCATTTTGGACCATGGCGTCATGGGTGTTTCACTGGCTGGCTATTCCATGCCCATTTTCTGGTGGGGCCTCCTGCTGATCCTGCTGTTTTCTGTCCAGTTGGATCTCACGCCAGTCTCTGGCCGACTTGATGTCAAATACTTCATTGAGCCGACCACTGGCTTTCTGTTAATCGACTCATTGCTTGGTAAAGACAAAGGCGCCTTCTGGTCCACGGTGTCGCACCTTATCTTGCCGACCATTGTTCTGGGCACCAATCCGCTCGCAGTCATTGCACGTATGACTCGGTCCGCCATGCTCGAAGTATTGGGCGAAGACTACATCCGGACCGCGCGTGCGAAAGGCTTGTCAAGTCTGCGGATTGTTTCACTGCACGCACTTCGCAACGCGCTCATCCCGGTTGTCACCGTCATCGGCCTGCAGGTGGGGGTGCTGTTTACCGGTGCCATCCTGACCGAGACCATTTTCTCATGGCCGGGCGTGGGCAAATGGCTCATTGAAGCAATCAGCAGGCGTGACTACCCCGTTTTGCAAGGCGGCATGTTGTTGCTGGGCGTGATTGTCATGGTCGTAAATCTGTTGGTCGACATCACCTACGGCATCATCAATCCGCGTATCAGGCATCAACGATGAGTACCGTCTTGAATACCATAGCCGTCGAGCCAGCGCCCGCTCAACCGCTTCGCGAGTTCTGGGGCTATTTCAGTGCAAACCGAGGTGCTTTGGCTGGCCTGCTGATCGTCATCGGTGTGTTGCTGGTTGCTGTTTTTGCGCCCTTGCTGGCGCCCCATGCACCTGACCTCACCAACAACACGGCGTTCCTGAAACCCCCTTTCTGGCAGAGTGGTGGCTCGATCACCTATCCATTGGGTACCGATGCCATCGGGCGGGATATTCTTTCCCGGCTCATTCACGGCGCAAGACTGTCCCTTGTCATCGGCCTTGCTGTGGTGGTGCTGTCTGTGATTGTTGGCACCATTTTGGGTTTGACAGCCGGATACTTCCGCGGCATTTACGAAATCGGGGTCATGCGGCTGATGGACATCATTTTGACGCTTCCAAGCCTGCTGCTCGCCATTGTGATTGTGGCCATCCTTGGGCCTGGTCTGATGAATGCGATGCTGGCGGTTGCCATTGTGGTGCTGCCACATTACGTGCGAATCACCCGCGCAGCCGTAATTGCTGAAACTTCCAAAGACTACGTCACAGCCGCGCGCATGAATGGTGCAGGCCATCTTCGACTGATGTTCAATGAAGTGCTGCCTAATTGCACTGCACCATTGATCGTGCAGGCGTCGCTGGGCATCTCCACCGCCATTCTGGATGCTGCCGCGCTGGGGTTTCTGGGCCTGGGCGCACAGCCACCCTCACCCGAGTGGGGCACGATGTTGGCTGACGCCCGTGAGTTTGTGTTGCGTGCCTGGTGGGTAGTGACTTTTCCCGGTCTGGCGATCCTGATCACGGTTCTGGCATTCAACTTGCTGGGTGATGGATTGCGCGATGCGTTTGACCCCAAGCTGAAACGCTGAAAGCTTTCCCCTATGGCCCTCCTAGAAATTGAAAACCTGACCGTTGATTTCCCGTCCAGAAACAGCGTGATGCATGCAGTGGACGGCGTCAGCCTGACACTGGAGGCCGGTGACGTGCTCGGCATTGTTGGTGAATCAGGTTCAGGCAAAAGCGTCACGATGATGGCACTGATGGGGCTCGTCAGCTATCCTGGCCGTGTCAAGGCTGACAAGCTCCGATTTGACGGACATGATTTGCTGGCACTGTCGCCTGGTGAGCGCAACAAGCTCATCGGCAAAGATGTCGCCATGATTTTTCAGGACCCGACAACCAGTCTGAACCCCTGCTTTACAGTCGGGTTCCAGCTCGCTGAAACGCTCCAGCTGCATTTAGGCATGGACGCCAAGGCGGCCAAACGTCGCTCGATTGAATTACTGGAGCAGGTCGGCATTCCTGCACCCGAAAGCCGACTCAAGGCCTATCCCCACCAAATGTCAGGCGGCATGAACCAGCGGGTCATGATTGCCATGGCGATTGCATGTAATCCCAAGCTGCTGATTGCGGATGAACCCACCACTGCACTGGATGTGACCATCCAGGCACAAATTCTGGATCTGCTCCGTGGGCTGCAAAAAGAACGGGGCATGGCACTGGTGCTGATTACCCACAACATGGGCGTCGTGTCTGAAATGGCGCAGCGGGTCGCTGTGATGTATGCTGGTCAAATCATGGAAGAGCAGACGGCGCAAGCGCTGTTCGGGCAGCCGCAGCACCCTTATACGGAGGCACTCATGGCCGCCCTGCCTGAACGAAGTGATGGCCTGTCACGCCTGGCAACCATTCCGGGTATGGTGCCGGGTTTATATGATCGGCCGACAGGTTGCCTGTTTGCGCCTCGCTGTGCTTATGCCAATGACCATTGCCGTTCACAACGCCCTCCTTTGCGTCCATGGCAAGGTGGGATGATTCGCTGTCACTATGCACTGGGTGACGCGGATGCCAGAAGCACCCGGCTTTCGGGCAACCATCTTGAGGCAGTTTCGGCATGAGCACACCTCAAACCCTGTCATCCGGGGCGCCCGTCGTAACGGCCAACAATCTGCGCCAGGTGTACAAAATCAGCCGCGGGGTGCTGCGCGAGCCTGATCGCCTTCAGGCCGTAGGTGGTGTTTCGTTCTCAGTGTATCCCGGCAAAACGCTGGCTGTGGTCGGCGAATCCGGCTGCGGCAAGTCGACGCTGGCACGCATGGTCTCACTCATTGAAATGCCGAGCGAGGGCGAACTCCGGCTCGATGGCGTGGACGTGGTCAAGGCTTCAGCAGAAGTTCGCCATGCACTGCGACGTACTGTGCAACTGGTATTTCAGAACCCCTACGGGTCTCTCAACCCACGTAAAAAGATTGGTGCCATCCTGGAGGCACCACTTGAAATCAACACGGAGATGAAAGCGTCAGAACGCGCTGAAAAAGCCCGTAGCATGCTGGCTCTTGTAGGCCTTCGCCCTGAACACTATGACCGCTATCCCCACATGTTCTCAGGCGGTCAGCGGCAGCGGATTGCGATTGCCCGCGCGCTGATGCTCAACCCTGCTCTGGTGGTTGCCGATGAGCCTGTTTCGGCACTGGACGTCTCCATTCAGGCGCAAGTTCTGAATTTGCTGGCAGACCTGCAGCAGGAGCTTGGGTTGGCCTATCTGTTCATTTCGCATGACTTGGGCGTTGTCAAACACATTGCGCATGACGTTCTGGTGATGTACCTGGGGCATGCCGTTGAGCAAGGCGAGAAGAAAGCCATTTTCTCCAGCCCGTTGCACCCCTACACACAGGCGCTGCTGGCTTCCACTCCCGGCCTTGTGGGCACCGGTACTGGTCTGGCACGCAGGGTTTTGACAGGTGAACTACCATCTCCGCTGAACCCGCCCAGTGGGTGTGTTTTCTCGACCCGCTGCCCCCACGCTGTTGATCGTTGCCGCGTGGAGCGCCCCGTGTTACGCGAACTGGAAGGCCGCAAGGTGGCGTGCCATGAGGCTGAACAATTTACCCAAACCGCTGCTTTGCAGCATTAACCCTAGAGGAGTCCAAAAGATGATCCATTCCAAATCAGGTGCCGGCCGAAAGCTGCCGGCAAAACGTGCACTGCTGTGCGCATTGGCGTTGCCTGCCGTCATGGCCCTATCGCCCGTTTCTGCCAAAACACTGGTGTATTGCTCAGAGGGGAGCCCTGAAAACTTCTCTCCCAGCATCAACACCACAGGAACATCATTTGACGTTATTGAGCAGATCTATGACAACGTTGTGCAGTTTGAGCGCGGCGGCACCAAGGTAGGTCCAGGTCTGGCCGAAAAATGGACCGTTTCCAAAGATGGCAAGGAATACATCTTCTCGCTGCGCAAAGGTGTCAAATGGCAAAGCAATAGAAACTTCAAGCCCACGCGCGACTTGAATGCCGACGACATTGTTTTCAACTTTGACCGCCAGATGAAGGAGACCAGCCCCTACTTCAAGGTCACCAGTGCCAACCACTCGTACTTCTCCGACATGGGCTTTGACAAGCTGATCAAGTCGGTAGAAAAGGTGGATGACGCCACCGTCAAAATCACTTTGAATCAGGCTGAAGCACCTTTCCTGTCAACGCTGGCCATGCAGTTCTCTGCCATCCAGTCCAAGGAATATGCGGATCTGATGCTCAAGGCTGGAACACCAGAAAAAATTGATCAGGAGCCTGTCGGTACTGGCCCTTTCCAGCTGGTTCAATACCAGAAAGACGCCATCATCCGCTTCAAGTCATTTCCAGAGCATTGGGCTGGCAAAGCGAAGATTGACGACTTGGTATTTGCCATCACCACGGATGCATCCGTGCGTTGGGCCAAGTTGCAAAAGGGTGAGTGCCATGTTATGCCTTACCCGAACCCCGCTGACCTGCCTGCCATGCGAGCTGATGCCAACGTTACGCTGCTGACACAGCCTGGCTTGAATGTCGGCTATCTGGCTTACAACACCACTAAAAAGCCATTTGATGATGTTCGGGTACGTAAAGCCATCAACATGGCGATCAACAAGCAGGCTATCGTCGATGCGGTCTATCTGAGTACTGGTGTTGCTGCCAAGAACCCCATTCCGCCAGCGCAATGGTCATACAACAACGCTGTCAAGGATGATCCATTTGATCCGGCAGCCGCTCAAAAAATGCTGGCCGCAGCGGGCTTTCCAACCGGATTCACGACTGATTTGTGGGCCATGCCCGTACAACGTCCCTATAACCCCAATGCAAAACGCATTGCCGAGTTGATGCAGGCTGACCTGGCCAAAATTGGCGTGAAGGCCGAGATCAAGAGCTTCGAGTGGGGTGAATACCGAAAGCGCATGCAAGCCGGCGAACACCAGATGGGCATGCTCGGCTGGACCGGTGACAACGGCGACCCGGACAACTTCCTGCACGTGCTTCTTGGCTGCGATTCTGCAAAGTCTGCTAGCGGCTCCAATGTCGCCAAGTTTTGCTACAAGCCGTTTGAAGACCTGATCCAGAAGGCCAAGACGGAGTCCAATGTTGCTGAGCGCACCAAGCTGTACGAACAGGCACAAGTGATCTTCAAGGAGCAGGCGCCTTGGTTCACCATTGCACACGCGGTGCAAACCAAACCGGTTCGCAAGGAAGTGATCGACTTCAAACTCAGCCCGTTTGGTCGTCACACGTTCTATGGTGTAGACATCAAAGAGTAAACGTTAACGCGTGACACTCTACGAAAAGGCCGTCGCGAGACGGCCTTTTTTTATACGCAGTTGATCAAGAAAAGCGCCTCAATCCGGCCAGTCGCCAGATCTGAAATTACCATTGACCTTGAATTGATCTGTCGCCTCAACCAGCGCCCTTGCAATGCCCGGCTCGGAGGCCGCATGGCCTGCATCTTCCACCACCGTCAGCACAGCTTCGGGCCAGGCCCGGTGCAGTCGCCAGGCGGACGTTGGCGGGCATATCACGTCATAGCGCCCCTGCACGATGATGGCTGGCAGGTGGCGAATGCGATCCACGTTGCGAACCAATTGGTCTTCAGAAAAAAATCCCTCGTGGCAGAAGTAGTGAGCTTCCAGTCGACCCACTCCCAGCGCCACGGCATCAGAACCGAACGCCTCGACCTCTTGCGGATGTGGCAGCAAATGCAGGCAACTGCCCTCATAACGGCTCCAGCTGCGCGCCGCCGCACCACAAACTGCTGCATCATCACTGAACAGGCGTTTTGAATACGCCTGCAACAGATCACGATGCTCATCGGGTGGTATGTGTGCGACGAACTGGGCATGCTCCTTCGGAAAAAACTGGCCCATGCCGTGCATGAACCAGTCTATTTCTGCGGGAGTGCACAGAAAGATGCCTCGCAGCACGAACCCAAGGCACCTCTGGGGATGCGCCTGCCCGTAGGCCAGCGCCAGCGTTGAACCCCATGAGCCCCCAAACACCAACCACTGCTCAACTCCCAGCATCTGGCGGATCAGCTCGATATCTTCAATGAGCAGCTGCGTCGTGTTGTTGCGGTATTCGCCCAGCGGCGTCGATTGACCCGAGCCACGCTGGTCGAACAAAACAATCCTGTAGTGTGTAGGGTCAAAAAACTGCCGGTGCAGCGGCGACAAACCTGAACCCGGGCCACCATGCAGAAACAAGACTGGCGCCCCATTCGGGTTGCCACATTCCTCCCAGTACAGGGTGTGCAACTCGTCAACGGCCAACTGCCCGGTTCGGTACGGTTCAATAGGTGGGTACATGGAGAAACATTCAAAAACTCATTGAAACAGTGATGAAACCTGACTTCATCCCCCGTGAAATATGCGTGAGCAGCAATTATTTTTGTAGTGCCTTGGCAGTGATGGCCGACAGCGTTCCCCGCGTGGTGATCACTTCAGGGTCCAGCGTCACCTCAATCAGCGTACCCTCGGGTCGCGCCAAAGCGGCGAGCAACTCGGCTTCAAATTCCGCGGTGCGGGTGATGCGCACACCGGCATAACCGTAGGCACGTGCCAATGCCGCGAAATCAGGGTTTTGCAATTTGGTGCCCACCACATGCTGCGGATAGTCGCGTTCCTGATGCATGCGGATCGTGCCGTACATGCCATTGTTGAGCAGCAGGATGATGCTTTTCGCGCCTTGCTGCACAGCCGTGGCCAGCTCCTGGCCATTCATCAAAAAGTCGCCATCACCCGCAATCGTGAAGGCCGTTCGACCGGTCAGGATACTGGCGGCAATACCAGCAGGCACCCCGTAGCCCATGGCGCCGTTGGTGCAAGCCAATTGGGTCTTGAACCCTTTCACCAAACCATGGTGTTTGAAGAAGCGGTGAATCCAGCTGGCGAAGTTGCCGGCGCCATTGGTGAGTACGGCATCTGATGGCAAGTGTTTTTGCAGTGTCGCGACGATGGCGGGCATGTCAATGTCGCCGGGCAAAGGCTGCGGCTGCATGTTGGCTAGGTAATCCACATTGGCTTCCTGGGCCCACACTTCCCAAGCCACGTTGACTGGTGCCGTCAGAACTTCCAGCGAGCGGGCAGCTGCGTTCATGGTGGAATTGATCGCCAGGTCCGCCTGATACACCCGATTGAGCTCTTCCGCACTGGAATGAATGTGCACCAGCTTCTGCGTGGGCCGTGGAACTTCCAGCAGGGTGTAGCCGCCACTGGTCATTTCCCCAAGGCGTGGGCCGATGGCGATGATCAGGTCGCTGTTCTTCACCCGTGCGGCCAGTTTGGGATTAATGCCAATGCCCACGTCACCCGCATACAGCGGATGGTGATTGTCAAACGTATCCTGAAACCGGAACGCATTGCCAACCGGCAGTTTCCAGTTTTCTGCGAAGCGCTGCAGCGCCTGCGCAGCCTGCACTGTCCAGCCACCACCACCGGCAATGACTAGAGGCCGCTCGGATTTCAATAGCATTTCACGCAAGTTACGCAGGGCCCCAGGGTCACTCCAAGCCTCAATAGGCTCCAGTTTCGGCAAGGCTTGTGGCATCTCGCCAGTGCCGACATATGCATTCACAGTTTGCGCCAGCATATCTTCTGGCAACACCAGCACCACAGGGCCCGGGCGCCCGTTCATCGCGGTGGCAAAGGCACGGGCCACATATTCGGGAATGCGTCTTGCGTCATCAATGCGTTCCACCCGTTTGGCCATCCCTTTGGTACTGGGGCCAAAGAAACTACAGAAATCAACTTCCTGAAACGCCTCTCGGTCACGCGTTTCGCTAGCCACATCGCCGACAAACAAGACCATGGGCGTGGAGTCCTGATACGCGGTGTGCACGCCAATGGACGCATTGGTCGCGCCCGGCCCACGCGTCACGAAACACACTCCCGGCCGCCCGGTCAGCTTGCCATGAGCTTCAGCCATGAAGGCCGCCCCGCCCTCCTGCCGGTTAATCACAAACGTGATCTTGTCCTGCAGTGCATGAAATCCGTCAAGCACGGCCAGATAACTTTCACCGGGCACGCCAAAAGCATGGGTCACGCCCTGGGCGACCAGACATTCGACCAGCAAGTGGCCTGCGATTTTTTTAGAAGCGTCGGAATGAGTCATGCCAGCTATTTTGCCCGGTAAGACCCAAGCCTGCGGCCACTCAGACCAGTTGGGACAACTTCATGGCATCCGGATTGATCGTCACCAGATCGCTGATATTGACCGGCAGATTGCTACTGATCGACTGGACGGCCGCAATGCCGATAGCAATCGATGCCGCACCCTGCTCGTGTCCGGCTGTGCGCCCCAAGGCGTCAGGCGGTGCCGGTGGACCGTAAAAGTGTTCGTTGAGAATGACGTCGGCCCCGCCATGCGCCGCCCGAATCTCGGGCATCTCCACGACGTAGCTGCTCTTGAAATGCGGGAACACCCGTATCCACTCGCCTTCCGCCTCTGCACCCGGTTTTTCTTCGATCTTCCAGTTCTTGGGGCTGACCGCCCGGTTCATGTGGGTGCCAATGAACTCGTGGTATTCAATACGGCCGCGGTCGCCATTGAAGGTAACGCGCATGCCTTCGCGTGGGCTGTAGCACACCAGTGAATAAGTCAGCACCTGGCCCGTCCGGTAGCGGACGTTCAGCGACATCTGGTCCGGCACCGTAATGCCATCGCGGAACACGTTCTGGTCGCGCAGATAGCCCGAGTCGGCCTCGCCAGCCAGATAGAGTTTGCGGAAAGACTCACTCTCCGTCAGGTCGAGGCAAAACGGGTCATCCTTGGCCTCGGGCGAACCGGTATAACGCGCATATCGGGTGAGCTTTTCATCGCCCCGGTTGACCGCATTCTGTTTGCCATAAAAAACCAGATCGCCATAGGCAAACACCTGCTGCGGGATAGCATCGAGCCACCAGTTCACCAGATCGAAGTGGTGGGTGCTTTTGTGGACCAGCAGAGTCCCCGAATTCTCGATATGTGCGTGCCAGCGTCGGAAATAGTCAGCGCCGTGGTTGGTGTCCAGCAGGTATTCGAGGTTCACGGAGTGGATCTTGCCCACAACGCCGCTCTCGATCAGCTCCTTGACCTTGGAGCGAAACGGAGCCCAGCGGTAATTGAAAGCGACCCGCACACGACGTCCGGTCGCCTTCTGTGCGTCCAGAATGGCGCGGCATTTTGCGGCATCCGTCGTCATCGGCTTTTCCGTGATGACGTCGCAACCGGCATGCAGCGCACGCACGATGTAGTCGTGGTGCATGGAGTCTTTGGTGCAGACAAACACCTCATCGGGTTTTTGCTCACGCAGCATGTCGTCGAACCGGTCGGCCGTGTAGGCTGGCACCGCGTGGTACCCCAGGTCGCGCACCAGCAGTTCGTTGTAATAGGCCATACGGGCCGGGCTCAGGTCGCAGATGCCAACCAGTTCATTTTGGTCACCGTAGGTTGTGACCAAGGGTTCGATGAAACTCAGGGCGCGTCCGCCGGTGCCGACAAACGCATGGCGCTTTTTGCTCATGGAAATTTCGTAATGCCTTAAGTAAAAGGATTAATACACCTTGAGGCTGCACATACTAAAACGGCCTTGAAGGACTTGTCTAAGTGAGAAATGATAATCTATTTCACCATTTAGTGAATAAAGATTTGGTGATTTCGTCACTGTGTCATACAGTCTCATCCACAAAAACACAGAACAACTCCATATGACGACACAGTGCAAAAAAGTATTGGCGGAACCCCGCTCCCGAGACGCAGACCGCTCCCAACTCGCCATCCTGGCATCGGCCCGGGACGAGTTCTCACGCTATGGACTGGCAGGCGCCAGAGTGGATCGTATCGCCGAAAACGCCAAGCTCAACAAACGACTTATCTACTACTACTTCACCAGCAAGGATGACCTCTTTCTGGCCGTTCTTGAAGGCACTTACGCGGATATTCGCGAGGCTGAGCAGAAGCTTCATCTGAAAGAACTTGCCCCCGCTCAGGCGATCCGGCGACTGACGGAATTTACATGGGAATACTACATCGAACACCCAGAGTTCCTGACGCTGCTCAACAGCGAAAACCTGCACCAGGCGCGGCACTTGATGCGCTCAGAACGAATTCGCGAAATGAATTCGCCCCTCATTCAGACGCTGGGGGAAGTTCTGGAGCGCGGTCGTAAGGAGGGCATCTTTCGTGGAGGCATTGACCCGATTCAACTTTACATTTCCATTGCCAGTCTGGCTTACTTTTACCTCTCCAATAACCACACGCTTTCCGCTGTCTTTGGGCGTAATTTGATGACCGCCAAAGCGCATAGCGAACGCCTGTCACATATTTGCGATGTCATCCTAGGGTATGTACTGAGAGATTGATCCTCCAAATCACTTTACAAGTGATTTGGAGGATTTCTATAATTCACTCAACGGTTAATTAACTGTGCTTCCACCTACTTCACAGGAGTCAGCGATCATGGGTACGTTCACACGTCGTCAATTTGTTGCAGCAGCCGGCACAACGGCTGCATTGGGTCTCAGTTCATCACTGAGCATTGCCCAGACAGCTGCCAAGCTGCGTTGTTTCTGGTGGGGCAACCCGGACAGAGACAAGCGCACTAAAGCGCTTCTGGAACTGTATTCGCAAAAGAGCGGCACACAAGTCGCGGCAGAATCATTGGGTTGGGGCGACTACTGGACCAAGCTGGCGACTCAGGTCGCCGGTGGCAACGCGCCAGATCTGATTCAGATGGACTACCGCTACCTGTTCGAATACGCCCGGCGCAACACGCTGCTGCCATTAGACAAGCTGCTGCCACTGAGCGACTTCAGCACGAACGATCGCAACGGCGGCAAGGTGGATGGCAAGCTATATGGCGTGAACCTCGGCTCCAACTCCAAAGCTATGGTGTACGACACGGGCATGATGGCCAAGGTCGGCGTCAAGGCCATGGACCCCAAATGGACCTGGAGTGATTTCTCGCGCATCGCAGGTGAAATTTCCAAGGTCAATCCCGGCAAGTATTGGGGTTCCAGCGACAACAGCCGCTGGGAGCAGGGTTTTGAGCAATGGCTCAATCAGCAGGGCAAGTCGCTGTACAACATGGACGGTCAAGCCGGCTTCACCAAAGACGATGTGGCCGCCTGGTTTGACCTGTGGGACAAAATGCGCAAGGCTGGCGCGATTGCACCGCCAGACGTAGGTGCCGTCAACACCGGCAAGGTCGAGGAATATGAAGTCAGTCGTGGACTGGCTGCCATGAGCTTCGTCAACTCCAACCAGATCGTCGCATTCCAGGCGCTGAACAAAAACAGCCTGGCCATTAGCCCCTTCCCGCGCGACAAAGCCGGCTCATCCGGGCACTACATCAAGCCATCACAAATGATGAGCATTTCCTCGAAGAGCAAGTCGCCCGAGGAAGCTGCAAAGATCATTAACTTCATGGTAACCGTTCCAGAAGGTGTGAAAATTCTGGGCATCGAGCGTGGTGTGCCATGCTCATCGGCTGCCCGTGCCACTCTGACACCAGACCTCGATGCGCTGGGCAAGATGCAGATCGAATATGTGGCATCGGTCGGCAAGACTGCGGTGCCTTTGCCACCACCGCCACCCAAAGGCGCTGGTGAGGTAGAAAACCTGCTACGCCGCGTCGGCGACGCAGTCGCCTTCGGAAAGACATCCATTGCCGATGGTGCACAGCAGTTCCACGGCGAGACGATCCGGATTCTGGCCCGGGCAGCCTGACCCTACAGACCTTACCCAGGCTTTTGAATAACACCCTCCTCTCCTGCTCATTTGAGTGGGAGGGCGGGATTTCCATTTTCAAAAATAGACAGGTGTAACGTGGCTACCGACTCCAAAGCGACATCAACCGAGCGACAAAGCCGATCTCAGGCCGCCAATCGCCGGGACATGATCGGCTACGCGTTCATCACGCCCTGGCTGATTGGATTTTTGTGTTTTTCATTAGGGCCCGTGTTGGCCTCCCTGTACCTTTCGTTCACCAAGTTTGATCTACTGAGCCCCGCCATATGGGTTGGCACAGACAACTATGCGCGCATGTTTCTGGACGATCCGCGCTTTTACCAGGCATTGAAAGTCACCTTCACGTACATGATTTTTGAAGTGCCATTGAAGCTGGCATTTGCGTTGGGCATTGCCATGGTGCTGGACAAAGCCATTCGCGGCGGCGCGTTTTATCGGGCTCTGTTCTACATCCCCTCGCTATTGGGTGGTTCAGTCGCGATCGCAGTGTTGTGGCGCCAACTCTTTGATGGCAACGGAACTGTCAACCAAATTTTGTTGTGGGCTTTCGGTTACAAAGGACAAAGCTGGATATCTACCCCAGAAACGGCGATCTACACGCTAGTTCTGCTGGCAGTCTGGCAGTTTGGCTCACCGATGATCATTTTTCTGGCCGGCCTGCGGCAGGTTCCCCAAGACCTGTACGAAGCCGCATCCATCGATGGAGCCGGCGCCTTCCGCAAGTTCTACAAGATAACGCTGCCCATGCTCGCGCCCGTCATATTCTTCAACATGGTGTTGCAGATCATCGAAGGATTCAAGGCGTTCACACCAGCCTATGTGGTTTCAGGTGGAACCGGCGGCCCCATAGACGCCACGCTGTTCTACACGCTGTATCTGTATCAGGAAGCCTTCTCTTACTTCCGCATGGGCTATGCATCTGCCATGGCCTGGGTGCTGCTGATCATCATTGGCTGCTTCACCGGCATCAGTTTTCTGACCTCTAAATACTGGGTTTATTATGAAGACGACCCTGGCTGAACCTGTTGTGTCTGCGTCCCCTGGCGTGCGGCGCGGCCCCAGCCTCTTTCGCATCGTTGGCGGTGCCATTGCGCGGCACGGCGTTCTGATTGGTGCGTCATTCGTGATGCTATATCCCTTGCTGTGGATGTTGGCTTCTTCGTTCAAACCGGAATCGATTATCTTCACGGATTTGTCGATCATTCCACCCTCGTTTGACTTTGCCAACTACACGCTGGGCTGGAACGCGCTTCAACAAAGCTTTTCGGTCTTCTTCAAGAATTCATTCTTTGTCGCCATTCTGGTCGTGATCGGCAATGTGTTGTCCTGCTCCATCACGGCATACGCGTTTGCACGACTGGAGTTCAGGGGGCGTCGCTTCTGGTTTGTGGTGATGCTGGGCACACTCATGTTGCCGTATCACGTGACGCTGATTCCACAGTATGTGCTGTTCCTCAATCTGGGCTGGATTGACACCTTTTTGCCGTTGATCGTGCCCAAATTTCTGGCTGCTGACGCGTTCTTCATCTTCCTGATGGTGCAGTTTTTCCGTGGTATCCCCCGCGAGTTGGACGAAGCCGCTGTGCTGGACGGCTGCAGCCCGTGGCGCATCTACTGGAAGATCATGATGCCGCTATCGCTGCCGGTGCTGACAACCACGGCCATCTTCTCGTTCATTTGGACCTGGAACGACTTCCTGGGTCCACTGGTTTACCTGAATGATGCATCGAACTACACCGTTCCACTGGCGTTGCGTTCCTTCATGGACTCAACCGGGCAGTCTGCT
>JAKQJK010000057.1 GCA_029561195.1 Pseudomonadota bacterium | reverse complement strand
GCGCCAGCCAGACGTTGTTTGGCAACGTCGCATGAGCTGGTGAACTTAACAGTACCTGTAGGATTGAACTGGAATGAACACTCAGCCGGGTCAGCAGTTACAACCACTTTGTTGGCAGCTTGTGCGGCGGCCAAGTCCGGGTTTGCAGCTTTGGTCAATGCCGTAAACACCGGGAAGTATGTGACAACTGCCAGCAGGCAACCAGCCATGATGATTGGCTTGCGGCCAATCTTGTCGGACAACGAGCCGAAGATGATGAAGAACGGAGTTCCGATGATCAGGGAAACTGCAACCATGATGTTGGCCGTCGCACCGTCAACCTTGAGCGCCTGTGTCAGGAAAAACAAGGCGTAGAACTGACCCGAGTACCAGACAACGGCTTGTCCAGCGGTCAAGCCGATCAGAGCCAAGATCACGATCTTCAGGTTTTTCCACTGGCCAAATGATTCGGACAAAGGTGCCTTTGAGGTCTTGCCTTCAGCCTTCATCTTGGCGAAAGCTGGCGACTCGTTCATGCTCAAACGGATATAGACCGATACGGCCAACAGCAGAATGGAGACGATGAACGGAACTCGCCAGCCCCAATCAGCAAAAGCCACCTCACCAATGATCGTACGCGTACCCAGAATCACCATCAGACTCAGGAACAGGCCCAAAGTCGCTGTGGTCTGAATCCATGACGTGTACGCACCGCGTTTGCCTTGAGCGGAATGCTCGGCCACATAGGTGGCAGCACCGCCGTACTCACCACCCAGTGCAAGACCCTGCAGCATGCGCAGGGCAATCAAGATCACGGGAGCAGCCACACCGATCGAAGCGTAATTTGGCAGGATACCCACGATAAATGTGGACAAGCCCATGATCAGAATGGTGACCAGGAACGTGTATTTGCGGCCAATCATGTCACCCAGACGACCAAAGAAAATGGCGCCGAAAGGACGAACAATGAAACCGGCAGCAAAAGCCAGCAGTGCGAAGATGAAGGCAGAACCCTCATCCAGTCCGCTAAAGAACTGTTTGGCAATAATGGCAGCCAAAGATCCATACAAATAAAAGTCGTACCATTCAAATACGGTACCCAGTGACGAAGCAAAGATAACCTTCTTTTCTTCGGCGCTCATTGGCCGTGGGGCCGCTGCTGTTGCCATGTTGATGTCTCCAAAAGGTTTGCCCCTCCGAATTGGAGGTAGGGACGTATTCTTGAAGCAGGCTCTGACCCTGCTCTGACACCAAACCAACCGCAACTTACTTCAAACTGAACCCATACTGACAAACTAGGGTGAAACCCTTGGGATCCATTCCGCCATGTGGGGAATTGCTATTTTGGGCGAATAGAGCCTTGCGGAACCTGACCGGCCAGATGCCAGGCGGGGCCGCTAAACCAGTCGTCGCCGATCAAATAATCCCGCAGCATTGGCAACGCATCCAACCCCCAGAATGCTTTCTCGTCCACCAGGAAGGTTGGCACGCCAAACAAGCCCAATGCGAGGGCCTCGTCCGTATTGGACTTAAGCTGCGCCTTCACATCGTCTGCGTTGATTTCTCGCGGCGGAGCCAACTTGGCAACAAGGGTAGCCAAACGTCCGGCATCAGTCGCATCTGCACCACCTCGCCAAATGTGGTGAAAAATGGTTTCAGTCACATAGCGGTTGGGCGTGCCTTGCGCATTGGTCGCAACAGCCAATCGCAACAGCGAAATGGGATTGAACGGGTGTGCTGCGGGTAGTTGAAATTCCTGCCCAAGGCTATGAGCCAGCCACTGCACGTGTCGGTATGTCCAGTCCCGCTTGGGCATGATTTCGGCTGGCCCAAGTTGTCCATGGTGTTTGAGTAAGGCTGCAAACAGGATCGGCTTGTAAGTCACACCGTAACTCTGGCCCATCAGTGTTAAGGGCAACTGCTCAAACGCCAATGCGGCAAACGGCGAAATAAAGTCGAAATAAAAAGTGATGTGCTTCACGGGGTGGTTGCAGCAACACGCTGCTCGATCAGGGACCAAACGGCTTTTTTCTCTGCATCACTGCAAGAACTCCAGAGGCGAATCTCATCAATGGTCCGCCAGCAACCTTCGCAGAGGATACGATCGGCATCCATCCGGCATACAGAAACGCAGGGTGAGGGCACGCTTTCGGCCATTGCCCTCACCAATATCGCGCGATCAGCTATCAATTTAGCAGCAATCATGGAGCCAGAGTTTTTAACGATTCCGTGACATCGACTACGGGCGCGCGAGCCAGAGTCTCGAGATCCCGGGGATTGAGCTTGAATACCGCATGCGGATGACCAGCAGCAGCCCAAATTTCGTCAAAACGAAACAAATCCTTGTCCACCAGGGTCACAGGCTCCGTTGAGTGCGCGATTGGTGAAACGCCCCCAATACTGAAGCCTGTTTGGTTCTTCACAAAGCTGGCATCTGCACGACCTACTGCGCCAACCAGCGCAGCAACCTTTTTCTCATCCACACGACGATCACCAGAGGTAATTACCAGAACGGCAGAGTCGTCAATCTTGCGGCGAAAAATGATGCTTTTGGCGATTTGACCAACCGCGACACCCAGAACATCTGCCGCCTCTTGTGCGGTACGACAGGCCTCACCCAGCATTACTGGCCCATGTGCATGGTTCTTTGCGAGCAAGGCTTGCGCTACACGTTGTACGCCTTCAGGCAGGATTTTCACTTCAGCTCCGCACATAGATATCCCGACATACCCTTCACCTGATCCTATTGTTCAGCAAAGCTGTTGAAGCCCGTGAGTTGGGCTTGCGTTGAAGCAAATCACTGATGAATTTACCAGCGTCAATCAGTTTATCCAGATCGATACCTGTCTCAATACCCATGCCTTGCAGCATGTACACCACATCTTCTGAGGCAACGTTGCCAGTGGCCCCCTTGGCATAGGGACAGCCTCCCAAGCCAGCCACAGATGTATCAAACTGCCAAACGCCCATTTGCAGACACATCAGGGTGTTGGCTAGAGCTTGCCCGTAGGTATCGTGGAAATGACCAGAGACATTATCGATGTCGTAGTGCTTTAGCGTGGCTTCCATCGCGAGTTGAACCTTGATCGGGGTGCCGACACCAATGGTGTCCGCAACGCCGACATGTTGAACACCAATGCTTTTCATCAGGCCGGCCAGCATCGATACGCGCTCCGGAGCAATATCGCCCTCATAAGGACAGCCCACCGTACAAGACATCGCTCCGCGAACATGAATACCGCGGGCGAGGGCCGCCTCCACCACTGGCCGAAAGCGCTCGATGCTCTGCGATATCGAACAATTAATGTTGCGCTGGCTGAAGGCCTCGCTGGCAGCCCCAAACACCACAATCTCGTCAGGGTCGGACTGCATTGCCGCTTCAAATCCTTGGAGATTGGGCGTCAGTACAGAGTACCTTACCCCGGCTTTGCGCTGGATACCGGCCATAACTTGGGCGTTGTCTGCCATCTGTGGCACCCATTTAGGGCTGACAAAACTGGTGACCTCGATGTCCATGACGCCCGCCTCCTGCAAGCGATGTACCAATTCAATCTTGGCGGCCGCTGTTACGGGTTGCTTCTCGTTCTGCAGACCATCACGTGGTCCCACGTCCACCAGTTTGACTTTTGCCGGCAAGCTCATTTGATGTCCTCAATATCCCCGACCAGGTTCCACGATACCGGCAATAGCCTCTCCACGCTCCAGAGCGTCAATCTTGCCCACAATCTGCGCGATGCTTTCGTCACGAATTGTCCGTGCAGACGTGTGTGGCGTTACCGTGATTTTGGGGTGTTGCCAAAACGGATGATCTTGTGGCAACGGCTCTGTGCGGAACACGTCGAGCGTTGCACCGCTCAAGTGACCATCGTCAATCAGTGAAAGCAGATCGTTGTCCACCAAATGGGCTCCACGTGCCACATTAATTACGTAGCCGCCGGGCTGCAACCTGGCAAGCGTATCCCTCCGCATGATGTCCTTGGTGTATGGCGTCAGCGGCAACAGACATACTAATATACGAGTGGCTGCCAAAAACATATCCAGTTGCGCCGGGCCAGAAAAGCACTGAACGCCTTCAATGGCTTTGGCAGATCGACTCCAACCGTTCACAGGAAATTCAAACGAGGCCAACGCCTTGGCAACCCGCTCGCCCAGTACCCCCAAGCCCATGACCCCAACTGGAAAGCTAGAGCGGCTCCTTGGTTGACGATAAGACCAAATTCGCTGCGCCATATCAGCTTCATAGTCACCCAACTCACGGAAGTGTCGTGTGACTGCGTGACAAACGAACTCCGCCATTTGCACGGACATGCCCGCATCATCGAGTCTCACCACTTTTGCATTCAAAGGCAGCTTGAGCTTCATCAAGGCGTCCACACCTGCGCCGATATTGAAGATGACCTTCAGATCGTGCTGTTCATCCAAGAATGATTGCGGTGGCGCCCACACTACCGCGTAATCGGCCTGCGCAGCGCCCGAAACCCATGGTTCGACACAGGCCCGTGGCAGGGCCTCCCGCAGGCCAGCCAGCCAGAGCTCTGCCTGCGTATCTGTACAGCAGAAAGTGATGCGCATAGTCGTCAGCTTGACACCCGTATCAACTCTGAGCCTTCGGTTACCTGGTCACCCGGTGCGTAGAGCAGCTCGGTAACAGTGCCATCATGGGGTGCCGCGATGGTGTGTTCCATTTTCATGGCTTCCATCACGGCCAGCGCCTGACCCTTAGCCACTTTGTCGCCCACCTTGATGGAAAAAGAAACAATCTTTCCCGGCATGGGTGCAGTCAGACGCCCACCCTCACCTTGACTATCGCCCGCATGCGCCAGCAGATCGATTACAACGATCTGTGTAGCCCCTTGAGCGGTAAAGACGTGGTCTACATCACGGTGTTTATACACACTGACAGTTTGGCGATGCCCCGCATACTGAACGTCAACTCCGCTATCGACCGCAGCGAATGTCAGTGTTCCGGCAGTTTCTCCGAAAGATAGATGCAAAGCACCGTCGTGCAGATAAGTCAGATTCGCACTGACTTGTTCTCCGCCAAACTCGAATTCGAATCGACGGAGATTCAACCCATGCGACCGCCACCCATCGCGCCGACTGAAGGGGTCAGCGCGCTCGCAGGCCCGCTCGTTCAAAAGGGTTTTCGCTACTGAAGATGCAACCGCCATGGCAACACCGACCGGTTCCTGTTTAAACAGAACAGCTTGTTCACGCGGAATCAGCGCCGTATCCAGTTGAGCCTGCGCAAAGGAACGGCTATGCAAGACATGACGCAGAAACTGAACATTGGTCTGCAACCCAACGATGTGCGTTTTCGCCAACGCCACGTCCATTCGGGCAAGCGCCTCTTCCCGCGTCTGGCCATGAACAATAAGTTTGGCCACCATGGAGTCGTAAAAGGGCGAAATTGTGTCTCCTTCACGTACCCCGGCGTCCAGCCGCACACCAGCGCCTAAACTGTTCGCCAAGCCACCTCGCTCGAATGTCACGTCCTCAGGCGAATTGAAAACGTGAAGTGTTCCCGTTGCTGGTAGAAAGTTGTTATCCGGCGTTTCAGCACAAATACGTGCCTCAATGGCATGACCGATGATTCGCAACTGGCTTTGCGCGAGCGGTAGTGTTTCCCCGCAAGCAACCCGCAACTGCCATTCCACCAGGTCCAACCCAGTGATCGCCTCCGTAACAGGGTGTTCAACCTGAAGGCGTGTGTTCATCTCCATGAAGAAGAAATTCATGGCGCCATCAGGTTGTTGTTCCACGATGAACTCCACCGTACCGGCGCCGACATATTTCACTGCTCGTGCCGCCGCAATGGCCGCATCACCCATTTGTTGTCGCATGTGCTCTGCCAAGCCGGGTGCCGGAGCTTCCTCCAGTACCTTTTGGTGCCGGCGCTGCACAGAGCAATCGCGCTCAAACAAGTGCACGTAATTTCCCTGTGTGTCTCCAAAGACCTGAATTTCGATGTGACGAGGCCGCTGAACGTACTTTTCAATCAGAACGGCATCGTCGCCAAAGCTATTGATGGCTTCGCGCTTGCAGGAGGCCAGTGCGGCATCAAAGTCTTCCGCCTTGTCCACTGCGCGCATGCCTTTGCCACCGCCGCCTGCGCTGGCCTTGATGAGCACCGGGTAGCCAATGCGAGCAGCCTCAGATTTGAGCAACACCGAACCTTGGTCGTGTCCATGGTAACCAGGCACAAGCGGGACGCCAGCTTTTTCCATCAATTGCTTTGACTCGGCTTTGAGTCCCATGGCTTTGATGGCGGATGGTGGTGGGCCGATGAAAACCAGACCAGCCTCTGCGCAAGCCTGAGCAAATTCTTCGTTTTCACTCAGGAATCCGTAGCCAGGATGAATCGCCTGTGCCCCAGTGACTTTGGCAGCATTCAGAATGCGCTCCCAGCGCAGGTAGCTGTCCTTGGGCGCACTACCACCAATGTATATCGCCTCATCACAAGCCCCCACATGCTTGGCGTTGGCATCTGCATCGGAATATACCGCTACGGTTTTGACAGCCATCCGTCTTGCAGTAGCTGCAACCCGGCAGGCAATCTCTCCACGATTTGCGATCAGAATTTTTGTAAACATAATGATTTCTCAAGGAGTGGCTACAGGCCCTAGCCAGCCACCAATGCGCCGCACCAATGCTTTCAGAAACTTGA
>JAKQJK010000044.1 GCA_029561195.1 Pseudomonadota bacterium | reverse complement strand
GTTTTGAATAGTCTTTGTTGAAGTTTGGTTATAAATTTCGCTCATATCGATTCCTAAAAAACAGAGGGATTACTTGGATAGCTATGCATGGCATGAATGCCACCTAACTTTTAGCATAATGTACACAATAAATGACTTGGGGTTTGTGCAGCCTGACTTCAAGCCCCACAAACCCCAGTATTTATCAAAAAAGCAACGAAATCCGATTCAGCAGAATGCTGTCAATCTGTGGTGATCTCTTTAATTCTGAGCCATCAATTCATCAAATGATGTTGATTTTTCAGTTACTTGCGCCTTAGAAAGCACAAAGTTGGTTACATTGTTTTCTACCACAATCGCTTCTACTTCTGCCATGCGATTTTTGTCGCTGCCATACCAACGAATAACATCCATCGGTTTTTCATAACTTGCTGCCAATTCTTCAATATGGCCAGACACTTGTTCAGGCTTTGCGTGAAGATCATTGGTTTTGACCAACTCTGCAACGACCAAACCCAGTCGCACGCGACGCTCAGCTTGCTGTTGGAAAATATCTTCTGGAATAGGCATTTTCTCGAAATCTTTAACGCCACGCTGCTTCAAATCAGCACGCGCCCCTTCTACCAGCCGTTCAATTTCTGCTTTAACGCTGGCTTTAGGCAGTTCTAACTCTGCTTTTCCAACTAACGCATCCATGACTGCTTGCTTGTTTTTTGCCATTAAGCGCGCTTTCACTTCACGCTCTAAGTTCTTTTTGATATCTGAACGCAATCCAGCAACAGTTGCATCGGCTATGCCGAGTGATTTAGCGAGTGAATCGTTGACTTCAGGTAAATGTGATGCTTCAATTTTTTTAACTGTTAACAGGAAATCTGCAGTTTTACCGGCCACATCTTTGCCATGGTAATCTGCGGGGAAAGCCAAAGGAAACGTTTTGCTTTCGCCAGATTTCATTCCCCGAGTGGCGTCTTCAAACTCTTTGAGCATCTGCCCTTCACCCACGATGAACTGAAATGCCTCGGCTTTACCGCCATTGAACAATTCGCCATCAATTTTCCCTTCAAAATCAACAGTGACTCGATCACCGTCAACTGCCCCAGAATCCAAACCTCGTTGTGCAAAAGTGCGTCGTTGTTTACGCAATATATCTAAAGTTTTATCAACAGCAGAATCATCTACTTGAGCCGACAATTTTTCAACTGTGGCACTGCTCAGATCGCCAATCTTGACTTCAGGAAAGACTTCAAAAACCGCATCAAATGTCAACTGTCCTTCTGGTGCATTTTCAGTTTCAGTGATTTTGGGTTGACCCGCAACACGCAATTTCGCATCAAAGGCAGCTTGCGCAAATGCTTCTCCGACTTTGTCATTCATCACTTCGTAATGGACAGAGTATCCATACTGTTGCGCTACGACGTTCATAGGAACTTTACCTGGGCGGAACCCGTTCATTTTGACCGTACGTGCTATTTTTTTAAGCCGAGTCTCGACCTCAGTAGATACCACACTGGCAGGTATTGACAAAACGATTTTGCGCTCTAATTTTTCTAAAGTTTCTACGGTTACTGACATGGTTTTCTCATTTCTTGATCAAAAAAAATTGTTTTTATTGCTTATCAATGGTGCGCGGGGGGGGACTCGAACCCCCACATCCTTGCGGACGTCAGGACCTAAACCTGGTGCGTCTACCGATTTCGCCACCCGCGCGGGAAATCTATGAAGGCAGCCGCCCCGCACGGCCTCGTGCAGGGCTGCCGGACACGCCGGGAAACCGGCGATTCTAGCCCGCTGCCATCCCCGGGTCTGCGGGGTCAGGGCGGCGCACCCGGAACCAGGCCGCATACATGGCTGGCAGCGCCAGCAGGGTGAGCGCCGTGGCCACGATCAGCCCGCCCATGATGGCCACCGCCATCGGGCCCCAGAACACGCTGCGCGTGAGCGGGATCATCGCCAGCACCGCCGCGGCCGCCGTCAGCACGATGGGCCGGAAGCGGCCGACCGTGGCCTCGACGATCGCGTTCCAGGCCGGCAGGCCATGGGCGCGGTTCTGCTCGATCTGGTCGATCAGGATCACCGAGTTGCGCATGATCATGCCCATCAGCGCGATCACGCCCAGCAGCGCCACGAAGCCGAACGGCCGGTTGAACAGCAGCAGCGCCGCCGCCACGCCGGCAATGCCGAGCGGCCCGGTCAGGAACACCAGCATCGCTCGCGAGAAGCTGTGCAGCTGCAGCATCAGCAGCGTGAAGATGATGAACAGCATGATGGGCATGCCGGCCACGATGCTGCCGGTGCCCTTGCTGCTCTGCTCCTGCGCGCCGGCAATGCGGATGTCGTAGCCCGGCGGCATGCTGGCCTTCAGCGCCTGCAGCTGCGGCCACACCGCCTGGGTGACGGTGAGGCCCTGCACGCCGTCGACCACGTCGCCCTGCACGGTGATGGCGTACTGCCGGCCCTCGCGCCACAGCACACCGGGCTCCCAGGCCAGGTCGATCCTGGCGATCTGCGTCAGCGGGATGGTGCGGCCGCTGCTGGTGGGCACGAAGGCGTTGCCGATGTCGGTGAGCACGTTGCGCTCTTCCAATGGCTGGCGCAGCACGATGTCGATCAGCTTGTCGCCCTCGCGGTACTGGCCCACGGTGGTGCCGCTCAGGCCCCCGCGCGAGCCCTGGGCGATCGACTGGCTGCTGACGCCCAGTGCACGGGCCTTGTCCTGGTCGATCTGCAGGCGCAGGGTCTTGATCTGCTCGTTCCAGTTGTCGTTGACGCCACGCATCGCCGGATGGCCGGCCAGGATGGCCTTGACCTGGTCGCCGTACTGGCGCACCAGCGCGCCGTCGCCGCCCATCACGCGGAACATCACCGGGTAGTCCACCGGCGGGCCGTTGGGCAGCACCTTCACCCGGGCGCGGGCTTCCGAGAACTCCTCGGCCAGCAGGGTGGGCAGCTTCTGTCGGATGCGCTCGCGTGCGGCCAGGTCCTTGGGCAGCAGGATGGCCTGGCTGGCGTTGGCCTGCGGGAAGATCTGGTTCAGCGGCAGGTAGAAGCGTGGCACGCCGGCGCCGATCCAGAACGTCACACTCTGCAGATCGGGCTCCTGCATCATGCGGGCCTCGAAACGGCGCGCCAGCGCCTCGGTCTCGCGCTGGGTGCTGCCCTCGGGCAGCCACAGGTCGACCAGGATCTCGGGCCGGCTGGAATCAGGGAAGAACTGCTGCTGCACCTTGCCCAGCGCGACGATGCCGCCACCGAACAGCGCCAGCGTCAGCGCCAGCGTGATCCAGCGATGGCGCACGCAGGCACCCACCAGGCGGCGGAAGCTTTCGTAGAACGGCGTGTCGAACAGCTCATGCGGCGTGCCGGTGGTCTGCTTGCGGGTGTGCAGCAGCCAGGCGCCCAGATAGGGCACGAAGTAGACCGACACGATCCAGCTGATGACCAGCGCCGCCGAGGTGACGGCGAAGATGGCGAAGGTGTACTCACCCGTCACCGACTTGGCCATGCCGATGGGCAGGAAGCCGGCCGCGGTGATCAGCGTGCCGGTCAGCATCGGCATGCTGGTCACCTCGTAGGCATAGGTGGCGGCGGCCTTCTTGTCCCAGCCCTCCTCCAGCTTGCGCACCATCATCTCGACCGCAATGATGGCGTCGTCCACCAGCAGACCCAGGGCGATGATCAGGCTGCCCAGGCTGATCTTGTGCAGGCCCACACCCCAATAGAACATGGTGATGAAGGTGATGGCCAGCACCAGCGGGATGGTGATGCCCACCACCAGCCCCGGCCAGATGTCGATGCGCAACGGC
>JAKQJK010000042.1 GCA_029561195.1 Pseudomonadota bacterium | reverse complement strand
CATCCTACACAAAAGCCGGTTGAACTTATGAAGTGGCTAATTAAATCATATTCAAACGAAGGCGACACCATCCTCGACCCGTTCATGGGTTCAGGCACGACCGGCGTGGCTTGCGTGCAGACGGGGCGCAACTTCATCGGAATTGCAATTGCGTAGTAGGTCGGGTCAATTTCAATTCCGATGAAGTTGCGCCCCGTCTGCACGCAAGCCACACCGGTCGTGCCTGAACCCATGAACGGGTCGAGGATGGTGTCGCCTTCGTTTGAATATGATTTAATTAGCCACTTCATAAGTTCAACCGGCTTTTGTGTAGGATGTTCTGTAATTGACGGATGTGGCTTTTGAAACTTGATTACTGACTTTGGGAACTTCATATTTCCATGATTGTCTGTTCCGCTTGCAGTTTCATAAGCCCCGTAGCAACTGTTTTTTGTGCTGTAACCTTTTCCCTTGCTGTGGTTAGGCGCGCCCTCTACTTTTTGCGGATTGTAAATTCCTTGTCCAAATACACAAATGTTCTCGTGTGAGCGAAGTGGCATTTTGTTTGCATTCAAAAATCCAGACGGCAACACCTTATCCCAAACAATTTCATAACGGAATTCTGGCAAGTTGTTATAGATTATGTAAGTCGTAAACGGCTGTTGTGAGGTAACAACCACATAACCTCTGCTGATACGCAACAACTCACTAATTGGGTCAATTGCGGTATCCCATGAGTTTGCGGTCACACCATACGGCGGGTCAGTAATCACCGCATCCACGCTCTTGTCGGGCATGGAGCGCATGACTTCCAAGCAGTCACCCAAGTAAAGTTGCACGCTCATTCCTTAACCTCCAATCCTCCGGTGAAAGGCGTCGCCAAACTTGAGTTTGATATTGAAATAGCTCGTTCCGTCATCGCGGCGCTCAAAATCAATCCTTACAGTAGCAAACAACTTGGATTCTAGGGAAGGAGACACCTGGTGTGACATTCCGAGAAACGGAATCTCAAGTTCCCTCATCGCGTCCAGAATCCTTCCGGCGTTAGCTCTGAT
The DNA here is from genome assembly GCA_029561195.1 of Pseudomonadota bacterium. Classification (GTDB taxonomy): domain Bacteria; phylum Pseudomonadota; class Gammaproteobacteria; order Burkholderiales; family Burkholderiaceae_C; genus Egaibacter. The sequence goes on along the minus strand of JAKQJK010000042.1, from coordinate 7,692 downwards.
TGTGATTTTGTCCATGTCAGTATTCTTTCTTGTCTATCCGTTTGCAGTACCATTCTTCCCACGTTTTCCCGTCCAGTCCTTTCGGGTGCATAAATCCAGCCCCGCATACAAGCATACCCAAAGTTGACACTTCGTACCGATTGCCATCGTGTGATAATCGGTAAGATGTTATGACAGCGTGTTCATTCAAGACGGCATTGGCTTTCAACCGTTTCCGTGCTATTTCAATCGCAAAAGCTGCCTGCGATTCTGTCAGGCTGACGATGCTCGTGCCAAATCCGGCAGCGGCATGGTTTGGGATTAGCGGAATAACGTAGTCAACAAACTTCACGCCATCCTGAATCCATCCGTTGCCAAGTCTCGTGACGCCGGTTTTAATCATACGCCAACCTGCCGTTCGGGATTGTGTGCAAGCTCTGAGTATTTCTGCTTCACGCTTCAGTGGTGTTTGCTCGGTAATCTCCCTTAACATGCTCCCCGGCGTCACGTATTTCGTGCGCGGCCCGCTTTGTTTCGTGAGATATATCCGTTTCTTACACGTAGGTTTCATTCTTCGTTTCCTTTCGTTTCAGTCTCGCATTCTGCGCACGGCGTAGCGACTGGTGCAGTAGCGTTCGCCGTCCGGGAACTCCACGAGGATGCTGTTCATGCCGCCGCGCACCACAACCCGGCACGGCTGGCCTTTCCGGTGCGGCAATCGCGTGCGCCAGAACCAAACATGGTCATAGCGCGGGTCAATTTTGGCTGTCATCGTTGGCGTTCCTTTGACTGGTTATTTTCTAGTTGGTTCACTCATTTGCTTTATCCTGTTTCTGTGCCGAGGTTAGTATTCTGTCCTCAAGGTCGCCTCGGGCTTCGGCGTTGAGCTTGCTCAGGATGTCCGCGCCGCCCACGCGCACCGCCAGCAGTTCAACCGTTTCCGGCTCCGGCGGGTCGTAGTAGGTGGCGTCGCATCCGGGATGCAGCAGGTAATCCACTTCCACATCCGTTATCAGGGTCGTTTTGATGGTGTCGGCTATCGCACTCATGGGTTCAGGCTTTCGGTTCGGTTTCAAGGTCAACAATGGGGTCCTTTTCCCAACTGGCAATTTCCACCGCCAGCTTGTCTTTGATGGCTCGGAACTTCTTGTCCGTCTCGCACTTGCTGGACACGCTGCGAATCGCGTGCATCACCGTGCCGTGGCACTTCTTCCCGAACCGGCGTGCAATCGCGGTGTAGCTGACCCCGGCATGATGCCGTGACAGATACATTGCCAGCATACGCGGCACGACGTAAAGCTCCTCCCGGCTCCGGCTCAGCATATCCGAGATGGTGATGCCATACTCGTTGGCGCACAACCATTGGATGCTGGTGATGCGGCTGATGTTGGGGGGCGGCATGTCACCATTCGCCAGCGGGAACAGTGAACTGCGGAGTTTCTCAACGGTCTTTTCCAAGGCGACCAACCTGCGTTCAATCTCTTGCTCGTTCATCGTTTTATCCGTTTCGTTGTCTCAATTCGTTTCCGGTTATGTGACCATTACTCACATAATCACCCCTATAAATGCCCTAACTCCGCAAAGTTGTCAACAATAATTTCATTTTTTTCTTCACCCCCAAAACCGTCGGCGGAGGAGAAGCCGCAGGAGGTGCTGGCGCAGAGGAATCCGTGGGCACCGGACAGGGCGTCAACCTGGTCATCGTGGCGGGCGACCGGGAAGGCTTCCGCCTCGCGCAGGAAGGCGTCGTTCCAGCCCCCGCGCACCATCTTGACGTTGCCCGCCTCGGATTGTGCGCTAACGGGTTTGGCGCGGGTTTCCTTGTTGCCCGAGGCAGTCTCGAAGCGGACGTTGTAGCCGTCCAACGCCCGGCTGGTGACCTGGGCCTCGTACACACCGGCACTGGCCGGGTCTTGGTGGAACGCGACGGTCGTGTTGCGTCCATCCTGGGCGGCGTAGGCAACCATTGCCTCTGTGACCTTGCCCGGGGTGCAAAACATGCGGGCGACGTGCTCGATGTAATAGACGCCTTGGGAATCGCGGGACATGAGCAGTCCGACGGTGGCGTCCGGGTCGGTGCCGGGTTTCTGTTCGGAAGCGGCCCTGTCCCAGAACCGGACGCGGGCGACGATGTTATCCGGCACCTTGTCCACGAGGCCGAACCATTCGCGCCGGAAGAAGTTGCCGCCGGTGGCCCGGATGTTCCAGTTGCCGCTCAGGAGCCGTTCCCGTTCCACGAGCGGGAGGGCCTTGAGATTGGCGATATAGGACGGGTCACGTTCGAGCAGGAGTTTGTTGTCCGTGACCTTGGCGGGGATGAACGTGACGCTTTTGGGGGCGGAGTCGTTGCCGAACTGCGCGATGAGTTCCTGCGCGGAGTTCGCCCATGTGAGAGCGTTGTCAATGCGGACAAAGTAGCGGAGCACGCCGGCGCGTTCGGGGATGGGCAGGCCGGTGACGGGGTCAAGCCACCACTCGATGAAGTAGCGGAGCCATGAATCCGAGTCCGGGTTAGTGGTGGCCCGGACGTAGGGTTTGATGCCGCAGGTGGAGCGGTTGCGGGACAGCAGGTAGAAGAATTGGCGTTCGGTGAACTGGGTGAGTTCATCGAAGCAGAGCAGGGCGATTTCGCTCCCCTGCCAGCCGTAGGCGTCGGCTTCGAGTTCGAGTCCGGCGAACTTGATGAGTGCGCCAGATTGGAACCGCCATTCAAGGGTTTGCTCGCGGGCCTCGGCGCGGAGGCGGGTATAAATCTCACGGCTGCTGTCCCATAACCCGCCGGGCTGGCGTATCATGGGGACGGTTCGGCGGAACACCACGCACCGGAACTTGGGGTTGGTGACGTGATAGAACGGTTCGAGCAACAGGGCGTAGGACTTGCCTCCGCCGGCGGCACCGCCAAAGATGGCGATGTCAGCTTTCGATTGGAGAAAGCTCGTCTGTGGCCCCGGTTGAGGCCGAATCTCCGTTGGTGTCCGTTTGGCTTTCAGCCCTCTCTGTAATCTCTCGTACTTCGTTTGCATGGGTTAATGAATCGGTTTTCTTGGGCAGGACAACGGCGACCATGTTGGCAAGTGGGTTGCCTTTGTTGGACACTTCGACACTCTGCTTGCCCGGGCCGAAGAATACCGGGTGACAGCGTTCGAGCATCCACGCCGCCGCCCGCCAATCCCGCGAAGAAGCGTCCCGAATGATACCGAGGCGTTTGGCGATGCCGTTGGCCTTGGCAATCTCAATGATTTCATCAAACTCAACGCTGGCCTTCCGCCACTGGTAGAACGATGCCTTGGTGATACCGGCCACGCGGCAGGCATGGTCTTGCGGGGTTCCATCCGCGATGCACTGGAGCAGGGTCTTGAGTTGGTGCGGTGAGAAGAAGGGCCGCTTGTATTTGTGGCTCCGGTCTTGCAGCTTGCGGCACAGGGCAAAGATGGGCAGCTTGACCTGGGTGAGTTCGATGCGCTTGCCGACGGCGGCCTTGGTGAGGGCATCTTTGGCGGTTTTAGCTGGTTCGCTCATTCGGGTTTGGTCTAAGAATAATCGGGGTTGCGGTTTCGTCAACCATAAATTAAAAACGCCACAGCAGCCTTGTTACCCACCGGAGGCTCGGCGGATTTCTCCCCGCCGTTCAATGCTGTGGCGCAAAAAGGTGTCAGGACTTTGACGATTGAATCTCGCCGGTCAGCTTCACCGCGTATTCAGGCGGCTCGAAGCAATAAGGGTCAGTGAACAATTCGATGGGCGTGATAGTACGGGCCGGGTCTTGCAGGATGCCGAGTAATTCGAGTTGCGGCTCCATTTGCAGGACGCGGGCGCACAGTTCAGAGCACATCTGCTGTTGTTTCTTGTCGCCAATGGACGTGACCAACCGCTCGAACCAGCCTCGGGTCAGGGGGCTGAACAGCCGGCCCACGATGGAACCGGCTACGGCGTGCATGGCCACCAGCCAATAGCCGTATTTCTCGCCTACATACTCCGCCGCGTGCAGGGCGATGCGCTCGCCCATGTCCGTGTTGTAGTAGCGTGGGCGTCGAATCAGGACGGCAACGTCCTTGTCGGCCAGTTTCGATGATAGATTGCCCCGCGCAACGCCATGTGGGAACGCCTCAACCGTTTCATCCGCGCCGGTGACAATAAAGCAATGCGTCGGGCGCGGCACCTTGGGAAGGGCATCCCATTTGGTGAACCAACTGATGCCGGCGGAGACAAAGCTCGCCTTGGTCACGGTGAACCCGATGTAGCCTACGTCGTAGTTGGCGCCAAAGTAGGGCTTCTGCTCGGCAATGTTCATCAAGCTCATGGCGTGCGGGGGATGTTAGGGTGTGACGGCGGTGGCAGCGGCGGTTCCGGCGGCTTTGCCAGCGGCGGAGGCTACCGCATCCGAGATGGCGTTAATGATGTCCACCTGCGCCTTGCCGCTCATGCTGACCACATCCGGGTTCATCTTCACATCGAGCTTTTCAATGCGAAGGTGCATCTTTCCGGCTGGGTCGGCGGAGAGGTCAAGCCCTTGCAAGGTCGAATCCTTGGGACTGGACAAGGCAAACGGTTGTCCGCCAAGAGTGCCGCTGATGGTAGTCTTGGGCACCATGAGACAACCGCTGCCGATGAAGGCCAGCCCGAACAAAGTCAGGCACAGGCGCATGGTCATTCCTCCTCGGGTTCTTCCGGTTCCTCGGGTTCGGCGTCGGGAACGATGTCGTCCAGAGCCTGCGCCTTGGCCTTGAGTTCGGCCAGAGCGGTTTCGGCTTCCTCGGGCAGGTCAACGTTGTCCAGCGCGTCGGTTAGCTCATCAATCTTTCCATTGATTTCGCCAATCGCCTTGCTGAGTTGCGCGTTCACCGCTTCCAGTTCATTTTGCAGGTCACTAAGTTTAGCCATTAGTTCATCCTCGAATTGCCAGTCGGGGTTAGATTGGTCATCCGGCATGGACTGGCGCATACCGAGCAACAGCCCAACCGCAAAGACCGTTAACAGCAAACAGGCTGAAAAGATTGTGGTAGGGCAAAGAGCGTTCATGGGTGTCGTTGTTCAAGGGCCTTTTCCATGCGGGCCTGAGCCTGCCGCATGTTCTCGATATGAACGAGAATGGTTTGCACGTCCACGCGCATATCCTGAAGGGATTGCACCGTGGCCTCAAGTTTGTCCAGTCGTTTGTTGGCAACGGCGGCATAATCAGCCAGCGCACCGCTGCCCCGCGATTCAATCGCGCTCAAACGGTAGCTGGTGTTCTGGATTTGAACGCCGTGCTCGGCAAGGTTTTTGCCGTGACAAATCACGGTGTTGCCCAACCAAACCAGGCCCGCAACCGATAAACCGCTGATAATGGTCTGCAACGTGTTCAGCCAGCCATGTTTTTCTGAATAGGAGCTCATTGTCGTTTGTCTAAGATGCGGCGCAAGTTCAACTGTTCCTGCCGCAAATTGTTCAGTTTGCCGCGCAACGCTGGCAACTTGGCTTCGTCGGTTTTGGGGTCGTCCACGGCCTTCTCAACGATGCGGATGGCCTCGGAGATTTCCTCCATGCGAGCGGTGGCGCGGTCAAGTTCGGTATCGTCAGGCACGTTGGTCAGCAGTTGGATGCCTCGGGCGCGACTGTCGTCAGAGTTGGCTTCGAGTTGCAGGCGGGCAATCTTGACCACGGCATCGGTCAGTTGGCAGAGAGCTTTGACGCGGCCCGGGTCGGTTCTACCGGCGGCACACTCGGCGGCTTCGTTGCACAGGATACGGAGCCAATCACCACTGGTTTTTACGGATTGTTCAGGCATAACGTGAATAAAACAAACAACGTATGATGAGACTTGTAGCGCGTTGGAGTTTGGCAACCAACGGTTCGTATGTGTCGGTTGAGCCAACAAGCTGCCGTTGTAAATCGCGCAGGAACCTGGTTTCCTCGAACGGATGGCGCAAGCTGATGCTTTCGAGATATTGCAGCAGCAACTCAAGGCTGCGTGCGGTTGGCCGAACGCGGGCATGTTCCAACAGGGTTTGCAGGACGCGCATATCCGGCGTCAGGATATGCGTGGTGCGTGAACTGGCGCGGTTGGAACGGTGCGCCGTCCATGATTGGGAAGCAATCTCGTCAATCGAATCCAGCGTTGGCGTGCCCTCGCGCAGAATCAGGAACAGTTCGCGGTGATGACCGTGCAGTTCGACGCCTGGGATGGTGGTGAAGTCGGGTTCGAGTTCCCACCGTTCCACGGCGGCGGTAGGGTCAGCGTAGAAATACCAGCCGCACTCATGCTCCCGCTGCGCTTCCAGCCACGGGTCGTAGGTGTTCAACAACCGATTGAGCAGGACGGTTCGGCGCACGCGGGATGAGTTGAAATACCGGAGATACCCGGCGGCGGTGTCACGCGGCATTTCACCAAACGACGACGAGTTCAGCAGGCAATCGGCTTTGCCAGCGTTCTGATAATCCGCGTCGGTCAGGAAGGTGGCCGGTACGTTTTCGGCGTGCAGGAACACGCGGGGCCAGCGCAACGTTTCCGGCAGGTCAATCACGGTGTATTTGACCTTGGCAAGGTGCCACAGGATGCGCCCGACCTGCCCCCAACCCGCGCCGATTTCGATGACAGACTCTGGTTTCGAGCGTAGCACTTCAAGGGCGAGATTGAGCTTCTTGTAGAAGTCCAGAGACACGCGGCGGTTATTGTGGATAAAACAATGCTCACGAGGCGTCATGCTGGACTCGGACAGGTCGCCAATCCGTTTCCGCCAACCAGGGTGCCGGCGGTCAAGTATGGATTCCCACGCGATGGCGCTTCGCCGTTGTTCATCCACATTGGCCGTTTGCACCGCGAACAGTTCCGTGCGTTGAACGGACAACAATCCTTCGATGGACTCCGGCAGTCGTTGCGTTCGGATTTGGTTCAGTTTCCAGATTGAACTTCTCATTGTTTCAGGTAGTGATACAGAATTAGTCCCGTAAAGAGAACGGCAACGCCAGCGCAGCAGAACAGGAATTGGTCAATGGCAGGCATCAGTTGAGCATCCGTTGCAGTTCCAGATGTTTGCGTTTCAGTTCCACGAGCCATTGCGGCCAGAACGACGGTGGCCGCACCTCGAATTGTGCCTGCTTTCGCAAGCATAGCAAGTCCCGAATGTAATAGTCCTTGTTCTTTCGCTGCTCGTTAAACCGGCGGCTCCACTCACGGCGCGTGGCGTTGAAGCACGGCTTGCAACGATAATGATACTTCGGGTAAGTGCGGACTTCCCCGCTCACGGCCCGATAATGCTCGTGTGTGGTGTAAATGGTGATGGGGCCTCCGCAGTTCGGGCAGGTTGTCGCGTTCAAAACCAGACCTCCTTCCATGCCAACGCCCCGCCAAGAACGGGCTTGTAGAAACGATTGCCGGAGCGTGGGTTCAGGTGGACGGCGTTCGTTTCCGGCGTGTATGTCCACGGCCCTTTGATGGTGGCGGCGTGATACATGCCGGTGGACGTTGACGACACAACAAACACCCGGTTGGTCAGCGGTTCCTTGGCAAGTCGAATCGGGCCAATCAGGTTAGTTCCATAGTGGTTGGTGGCGATATAAACGCGGGAGGCTTTCCCGAACGCCACGGAATAGTTCGAGATAGGGTATTCAGCCATGCCGGGTTCCAACTCGAACTGAACCACCCTGGCCTTGGTAAAGTTTGTCCACAAATACTCCTTTGACCACTCGCTGGATTTACCCTCGGCATCCGTTTGCTGCGCGATGAAGTAGTAG
>JAKQJK010000023.1 GCA_029561195.1 Pseudomonadota bacterium | reverse complement strand
CTTTCAATATAGTCGCGACTCTCACATTTTCTGGCATTTGGAGCAAAAAAACGTCGATCGCTGGCCTTGGCGTATGTTTTTGACAGCAGTTCCGCATACTTTGCAGGGCTGGCCAGCCCGTCCGTACACCATGGCTTCGAGTTGAAAGTGACCCGCCTGGCCGTCGGCACTGGAAAAGTCGCGCAAGGTGCTGCCCCCTTGCTCCACTGCCCGTGCCAGTACCGTCCTGACCGCTTCACGCAACCTGGCGGCACGCGGAAGACTCAATTTCGATGCCCTCAGTGTGGGTCTGATCCCAGCCCGAAACAGGGCTTCCGAGGCATATATATTGCCCACGCCAACCACCAGGTCACCTGCCAACAGCACCTGCTTAATGGGGGCAGAACGGCGTTTCAGCCCGCCGTGAAAAGCCGACAGGTCAAAGTCGTCTGAAAGAGGTTCCATCCCGAGTCGCCCCAGAAGCTTGCGCGCGACCGCGGTGTCTTCACTATCGGTAAATATGACAGCCCCAAAGCGTCTGGGGTCGTTCAGACGCAGGGTTCCCAAGGTCGTCACCAACTCAAAATGGTCGTGTATGCCGGGGGGGGGCAGAGCCCGCCCTTGAGGCGCGTAACTTAAGCTGCCTGACATGCCCAGATGGACAAGCAACAGGCCCTGGTCCAGATCCAGCAACAGGTATTTGCCACGTCGACGTACACCTTGGACCGTACGCCCTGCCAATTGCTCGGGAAGACAGCCTAGTGGCCACCGCAATGGCTTCCTCATTTGCATAGACTTCACCCTTGCACCAGCAATTTGAGAGGCGAAACTCAGTCGGGTAACTTCAACTTCTGGCAATTCAGGCATGGTGGGGCATTCAGGTCTGGCTTGGATTATTATGGTCCGATGCCAAGAATCCAAAGACAAATCCAGACACTTGCATCCGCCTTATTGCTTGCATGTGCTCTGGGTGCAAGCGCTCAAACGAAAGAACCTGAGTCTGCGGAGCCGATCAATTCCGCGCTGGACAAGATTCTTTTCTACCAAATTTTGCTGGGGGAGCTCAATGCGCAGGGCGGAGAACCCGGGGCGGCCTATTCCCATATGCTGGATGCAGCCCGAAAAGCCAATGACGCCAAGCTGTACCAGCGTGCCGTCGAACTGGCTCTGGAAGCCCGTCAGGGGGAGTCGGCGCTGCAGGCGGCTCGCGCCTGGCGGCAGGCTCTGCCCAATTCGCGGGAGGCCAACGCTTTCCTGCTTCAAATACTGGTCGGATTAAACCGGATTGGTGAAACTGTGGAGCCCCTGAAGCGGGAACTGGCCGCTACAGACCCCAAAGACCGTCCCGCCGTGATCTCGACCATCCCCCGTTTCTTTTCACGCGCTACCGACAAAAAACTTGCCTCCTCTGTGGTTGAGCAGGTTCTGGCAGACTACCTCAACCCGCCCAATGTGGGAGTTGCGGCATTGACCACCATGGGGCGCATGCGACTGGAAAACGGTGATACGGCTGGTGCGATGGAGGCCGCAACACGGGCTCAGGCACTCTCGCCGCTGGATGAGGGCCCGGCCTTGTTGGCACTGTTGATGATCAGCCCCAAGACACCACAGGCGGAGGGCATTGTCAAAAAATACCTAGACGGCAACCCCCGCTACGAAGTGCGCATGGATTACGCCCGAACGCTGCTCGACGCACAGCGTTATGCCGAATCTGCCGAACAGTTGCAACGCATAACGACAGAAAAACCCGATTACAGCCCGGCCTGGCTGGTGCGCGGTTCGCTGGAATTTCAGGACAACAAGCCTGCCGCTGCCGAAAAGTCCCTGAAACGATACATTGAACTGGCCTCAGCCGCGAAGCCTGCACCGGATGCCACCGAAAGTGGCCGCGGGCTGACACAGGCCTATCTGCTGCTCGCGCAGATTGCCGAACAGCGTAAGGACTTTGCGCAGGCCGAACAATGGCTATCCAGAATTGACAACGCAGAAGACATGATTCGCGCCCAGACGCGGCGAGCCAGCATCCTGGCGCGACAGGGAAAACTAGAGGAAGGTCGCAAACTGCTGAAAGGCCTTCCGGAACGCAATCCGGAAGAAGCTCGCGCCAAGCTGGCTGCAGAAGTGCAGTTACTGCGGGACAGCAAACAGATCCAGACGGCCTACGATCTTCTGGTGGATGCGACGACCCGCTATCCCAAAGACCTTGAGTTCACATACGACCAGGCCATGCTGGCCGAAAAACTGGGACGCCTAGATGAAATGGAGCGCTTGCTGAGAGGCGTGATAGCCGCCAAACCCGACTACCACCACGCGTATAACGCGCTGGGGTATTCACTTGCGGACCGCAACGTGCGCCTGCCGGAAGCCAAAAAACTGATCCAAAAAGCGCTTGAATTTGCCCCCGGCGACCCGTTTATCACGGACAGCCTGGGCTGGGCCGAGTTCCGCTTGGGCAATAGGACTGAAGCGCAACGCCTCCTGCAAGGTGCCTTCAAACAAAAGCCGGATGCTGAAATTGCCGCCCACCTGGGTGAGGTGCTCTGGAGTCAGGGCAAGCGGGACCAGGCGATCGCCATCTGGAAAGAAGGCGCACAGCTCAACGCCGAGAACGAGACCCTGCTGGAAACCCTGAAACGTCTGCGTGTAAAACTGTGAACAGGTCTCGGAGACTGGCATACGGCTTTATCGCGATTGCTATATTCTTGATGGGTGGTTGCGCATATCCGACAAAGTCTACAGGCCAAAATGGCACCAAAAATGCGTGGCAAGGGCGCCTCGCCCTGCGGGTTGACTCGGATCCACCGCAGTCGTTTGCGGCCGCGTTTGAATTGACTGGCGCGGCGGCGGCCGGCGAACTGGTGCTCTCCACACCCATTGGAACCACGCTGGCAATACTCACTTGGTCCCCGCAGTCAGCGCGTCTTCGCAGCAATGGAGAGGTGCGGTCATTTGACTCACTGGATGCCCTGGCCCTGCAAGCCACCGGGGCCACCACCATTCCGATCGCCAGCCTGTTTGACTGGCTGGCAGGTGTCGCAACGCCAACCGATGGCTGGCAGGCGGACGTGACGCAGCTTGCCAATGGCCGGATAACGGCACGGCGCACGGCCCCCCTGCCCACAGCCGAGCTGAAACTCGTGCTGGATCAATAAGGCACTGGTCGAACATGAAAGCAATTTACGACATTCCGGCTCCCGCCAAACTCAACCTTTTTCTGCACATCACGGGCCGCCGCGAAGACGGCTATCACCTGCTGCAGTCCGCCTTCATGCTGATCGACTGGTGCGATATGCTGCATGTTGAATTGCGTACGGATGGCCAGATCAGCCGTGAGGATCTGGACGTGGTATTGCCAGAAAACGACCTGATCCTTCAGGCTGCCCACGCCTTGAAAATGCACAGTTCAACGCCGCTGGGCGCCCACATCATGGTTAGCAAACGCATACCTTCCCAAGCCGGTATGGGAGGAGGATCGTCGGACGCGGCGTCCACGCTGCTGGCGCTCAACCAGCTGTGGCAACTGAACTTGGGGGTTGAGACACTGGCGCAGATTGGGCTTTCGCTGGGCGCTGATGTCCCATTTTTTGTGCGCGGACGCAATGCCTGGGTGGAAGGCATTGGCGAGATCATGACGCCGCTGGAGCTGCCAATGGGCCGTTATGTTGTTGTCAAACCACCCGATGGATTGGAAACCCGACTGATTTTCTCGGACCAGGAACTCAAACGCGACACCAAAACCGCTATAATTTCAGGCTTTGCTGCAAACGCCTCCGGATTTGGCCGGAACGACCTGCAGCCGGTTGCCCAGCGGCTCTGCCCCGGCGTCCTTTCAGCCCTTTCATGGCTTGAATCGCGCGGACTGAATGCCCGGATGACTGGTTCTGGAAGCGCGGTATTTGCACCAATCCAGCATGATTTTGACTTGAGCACACCGCCGGGCGGTTTTCATGTCAGGTTTTGCCAGAGTCTGGCAACGCATCCCTTGTTGGGATGGGCAGCCAGCAAGTAGTTTCGGCAGGTAGCGCAAGCTGCCAGCCTGTGTAGGGGAGTCGCCAAGTTGGTTAAGGCACTGGATTTTGATTCCAGCATGCGAAGGTTCGAATCCTTCCTCCCCTGCCAAATACGTCAGACGTACAGGCTTCAACGTTAATCATTTGCTGGGACTCTCATGCAGGCCACTCACCCTGATTTCATGGT
>JAKQJK010000010.1 GCA_029561195.1 Pseudomonadota bacterium | reverse complement strand
GCAGGCTTTGCCGATCACGTTGAAAGAAGTAGCTGAACTGCCACTGGTGATTCCCAGCCGCCCCAACGCCATCCGTATGCTGGTGGAAACCCAAATGGCCGGTATTGGCTGCAAACCGCTGATCAGTCTGGAGATTGATGGCGTTGCGGCCATTCTGGATCTGGTGGCAGATGGTGCGGGCCATGCCATCCTGCCGCGTTACGCGCTGGCCTCCACCGCCAAGCCCGGCAGCTATCTGGCACACCCCATTCTCAAACCAAGACTGGTGAGCAAACTGGCGCTTGCCACGGCGTCGGGCCGCACCACCACATTGACCCAGCAAGCCATGCTGGACCTGATACAGGAAGTGGCTGTCTCGGTATTTGGGAACCCTAGCTCAAAAGCCTGAAAGGGTCTGAAAGACTTTCAGGGAAAATGGCAACGCAACACAAAAGCATCAAGGAGCCCATGAGCACTGCAAAGAAATTCGTACTGGCCGGCGTGATGGGCTGGCCTGTGTCTCACTCGCGTTCACCCACGCTTCACAACCACTGGATTCAGCACTACGGCCTCACCGGCTCTTATGTTTTACTGCCGGTTGAACCCAGTAACCTGCCAGACGCCGTACGCGGCCTGCGCGCGCTGGGCTTTGCGGGCTGCAACATCACCATTCCGCACAAGGTGGAAGCCATGGCGCTGATGGACCGGGTAGACCCCATGGCCCGCCGGATAGGCGCAATCAACACCGTAGTGGTGAAGCCGGACGGCTCATTGACGGGGACCAACACCGATGGCTTTGGTTACGTGCAAAGCCTGCTCGATGCACAGCCCGATTGGCGCGCGGATACTGGGCCCGTGATCGTGCTGGGCGCAGGCGGTGCCGCACGCGCCGTGATCGTGGCGCTGGCCGATCGTGGCGCCCGGGAAATCAGGGTGTGTAACCGAAGTGGCAACAAGGCAATGGCGTTGCAAATGGAGTTTGGTGCACCGGTGCGTGCGGTCCCCTGGGAGCAGCGCCATGAAGCATTGGCCGACGTAGCCCTGCTGGTGAACACCACCAATCAGGGAATGGACAAACAGCCTGCGCTGGACCTGAACCTGAGCCAACTGCCTGCACATGCTCTGGTGTCTGATGTGATCTACACCCCACTGGAAACACCGTTGCTCGCCGCCGCCCGGCTGCGCGGCAATCCCACGGTTAATGGCCTGGGCATGTTGCTCAATCAGGCTCGACCTGCATTCAAGTCCTGGTTCGGGGTGATGCCGGAAATCACCCCCGCACTCATTCAGGCCATCCAGGTTACGTTTTAATCTGTTGACACATACCTCACAAATTACTCAGAGAGAGTCCATGATTACTATTAAAAATATAGCTACTTACGCAATATTGACAGGGGCTACAGGTCTTTTTGTTACTCAAAATGCACTGGCGCAGAGCCCAGCACCCTATCCTGCCAAACCAATCCGGCTGGTGGTGCCGTTCACACCCGGCGGCTCCACCGACATTCTGGCCCGCGCCATTGGCCTGGAATTGACTAAGGCCTGGGGCCAGAGCGTGATCATTGAGAACGTGCCCGGCGCTGGCGGCTCCATTGGTGCCGACAAGGTAGCCAAAGCTCCGGCTGATGGCTATACATTGTTGATGGGCCACATCGGTACGCTAGCGGTGAACCCGTCTCTCTACCCCAACCTGCCGTATGACGCCGTGAAAAGCTTCTCTCCAGTAGCCTGGGTGGCGCGCGTGCCCAATGTGCTAGTGGTGCACCCCAGCGTAAAAGCCAACACGGTGCAGGAACTGGTGGCGCTGGCCAAGTCCAAGCCCGGCCAGCTCAACTACGGCTCGGGCGGCAATGGCAGCGCTGCCAATCTGGCCACCGAATACTTCAAGGTGCAGACCGGTACCTCCATGCTGCACATTCCTTACCGTGGCACGGCACCTGCCGTCACAGATTTGGTGGGCGGGCAAATTCAGGTGCTGTTCACGGGTGCACCAGCCGTGATTAGCCAGATCAAAAACGGGCAGGTACGCGCGCTAGCCGTGTCCAGCCCAAAACGCGTGGACGCCCTGCCCGATCTGCCAACCGTGGCCGAGACGGGCTACAAGGAGTTCGAAGCTGACCAGTGGTACGGCGTGGTGGCGCCCGCTGGCACTCCCAAAGAGATCGTTGCCAAGCTCAACGCACAGATCAACCTGTCGCTGAATTCGCCCGAGCTGAAAACCCGTTTGAACAACGAAGGCGCGATTGCCACACCTAACACGCCGGAGGTGTTTGCGAGCCTTATCCAGCGTGAAATTGCACGCTGGAAACCGGTGATCCAGTCAGGCCGCGTGAAGGCTGACTAACTCGTTAACTGACTCCCGACGGCCGCACCAACCGGATTCAGCGCTCCAGACGAACCAGCTGGCCACCGTCGGTCAGCAGATAAATCCAGCCATCCGGGCCCTGTTTGACCACCCTGATGCGCTGGCCCAGGCTTTTGACCACAGCCACTTCTTCTTTGGATACAAAGTTGTCACCGTTGAGTACGATGCGCCAGAGTGTCGAGCCCGCCAGACCGCCCGTGAAGACGTTGCCCTGCCAGCCCAGATCGTCGAAACGGGTACCGGTGTAAAACAACAAGCCGGAAGGCGCGGTGGAAGTGGGCAGCCAATAGTGCTTGGGCTCTTCATAGGTTGGTGCATGCGTGCCACCACCTGGCCGGCAGGCGACGGTATTGGTACCCGCGCTGTAGGGGCAACCATAACTGCGCAGCGGCCAGCCATAGTTGCGACCGGCCAGAACCCGGTTGAGTTCATCGCCGCCCAACGGGCCGTGCTCGGTGAGCCACAGGTCATCGGTCCCTGGCTTCATGGCCACGCCCTGCGGGTTGCGATGGCCATAACTCCAGATTTCCGGCAATGCACCGGCGACACCAAAGTTGGGGTTACCCGCAGGCACGCTGCCATCTCGGTTGATGCGAATCACCTTGCCCAGCGTGGCCGCCAGATTTTGAGCGTTCCCCGTGCCGGGGTTGGCCGGGTCATCACGCTGGCGTTCACCCAAGGAGACAAACAGGGTCTTGTCACTGCGGAAAGCCAGGCGTGAACCGAAGTGGCCGTCACCACCTACTTTGGGCACCTGGCGGTAAATGACCTCGGCGTTTTGAATGACGTTACCCGATGCATTCGCAACCAGGTTGCCACGCGCCACAGCCGTGCCAGCGCCACCGGTGCCGGATTCGGAGAATGTCCAGTAGATGCGTGGGTTGGACGTCAGATCAAAGTCGGGATCCAGCACCACGTCCAGCAAGCCGCCTTGTCCACTGGAGACCAGATTGGGCAGCGTGGGGCTGAAGGGCGCTGAGACCGTTGCGCCGCTGGCGCTGACGATCACCATCGTGCCCGCCTTTTGCGTAACCAGAATGCGGCCATCCGGCAGGAAGGCCAGGCCCCAGGGGCCCGACAGGCCCGAGTTCAATATCGTGGTTTTGGCTGCCGCCCCCGGGGTTGGTGCAGGCGCCGGTGCGGGCATTGGTGTGGGGATCGGGACTGGCACAGGGGGTGGCGTCACAGCCACCGGGGTGACGGTGGAGCCGCCGCCACAGGCTGTGAGCAGCGCTGCCAGAGCGACGCCCGCCAGCGTGTTGGAGGCGCCCTTGGCACATACCGTTTGTTGATGTTTCATGGCGAACCTCCAAAGCGGAATCATCCCCGGATCATCCGCCAAATGGCTGTTAACAGCTGTCAGCATAGGCGGTTTTTCGTGACGAAACGTAAACGGGCCATTTCAATGCCGAAAGAGGCCTTCCGCCTTTGTGGAATATGCGCGAGTGGCTACTCTCTTGATAGCGAACTCGCAATCAGCCGATCAGCAAAATCCTGCCAGCGTGCTTCTTTTTCCATGCCCGTGAACGCGCCTGCACGGGCCTGATCGGCGACCCACTGCTGCTTGTCGGCAATGGCCTGCGCCATGAAGGGTTCGAACCCGGCTTCGCTCACGGTGTTGGAAGCCTCGCGCATTTCCTCCGCCCGGCGCTGGCCGTGCTGTACCACGCGGCTGAAGAAATAGGCGCCCTGCTTTTCCCAGTCGATACTGGGAAAGGTCTCCTGCAGCGTGGGGAGCACGTGCTCTTCCACGCCGTAGGCACGGGCGGTGGCGTAGCTTTCGATCACCAGCGCCTCCAGTCCCTTGATCATCACGCTGCGGCACATCTTGATGGCGCTAGCCACACCCAGCTGATCCGAAACCGCCCGGGAATTCATGCCCCACGCATTGAGCACTCCCGCCAGGTCAGCCGCACAGGCGCCACCCAGCAACATGGGCACGCGGATACCATAAGGCGGCACCGAGGTCATCACGCCGGCTTCCACATATCTAGCACCGGCTTCGTCAATGAGCCCGGCGGCCAGCTGCTTGGTGCCGGGCGAGGCCGAGTTGAGGTCCAGAAACACGGCGCCGCTGCGCATGTGCGGCGCGGCGGCTTGCGCCACGGCCAGCGTGTTGGACGCCGTGACGGCCGAGATAACAAGATCAGCACTGGCGCACAGCCCGGCAACAGACTGACAGGCCGCTAGACCCGCCTGCGCCGCGTGGGCCTTTTGTGCATCCTTCAGGGCTGGCGCATCAAACTTGAGATCCCACACGCTGGTGGCGGACACCCTGTCTTTGAGACCAGCGGTGAAGATTTTGCCCACCTCACCGTAACCGATCATGCCGATGTGTTGAAATTTCACGGTACCGGCCCTCGATGGATGCGGCGCTGCAATTACTGCAGCGGAATTTTGGCGCGAACGATAACAGCGCCCCAGCGCTTGATTTCACTGGCCAGCAACTCGGTTGCCTGCTCAGGTGTACTGGAGTAGGCCTCCACGTTCAGATCGTGCAGTTTTTTCTTCACATCAGGCGAGTTCAGTGCCGCAGCAATTTCCTTGTTTAATCGGGCAACCACTTCCTTCGGTGTTTTGGCCGGTGCTGCCAATGCGTTCCAACTGGATGCCACAAATGCGGGTAGTCCACTTTCTTTCGCGGTAGGCACGTCGGGTAGAACCGCTGCACGGTTTTCGCCAGTGACAGCCAGCGCACGCAGCGCCTTGGCTGTGATTTGCGGCAGGATGGGGCCCAGGATTTCCACAGCGGCGTCAATCTGGCCACCACGCAAGGCGGTGATCACGGCGGGGGTGCCGTTGAATGGCACGATCTGCATGTCAATACCGGATGTCGACTGGAATAACTCGGCCGCCAGATTTTGCGTGCTGCCGATGTTGATGGTGCCGAGATTCAGCTTGCCGGGGTTGGCTTTGGCAAATGCCAGCAACTCGCCCAGGGTCTTGAATTTCGACTCTGCTGGCGTGACGATGGCAATGTCAAAGAAGCCGAGCGTCGAGATGGGTACAAAGTCCTTGACCGGGTCAAACGGCAAGGACTTGAACATGCCCGCACTCACCGCCGTGCCGTTGGACATCAGCAGCAGCGTGTGACCGTCCGGCTCTGCCTTGGCCACGGCTTCCCCAGCCACGATGCCACCGGCACCGGGCTTGTTTTCAATCACCACCGGCTGACCCAGCGATTCCGACAGCTTCTGACCCACCGTGCGTGCGGTCAGATCAGCTACACCTCCGGCCCCAAACGGCACGATGATCCGAACCGGTTTGGAGGGGAATGTCTGGGCACTGGCCCCAAAACCTGTCGCCAGCGCAACTGCCAGAACCAAAATGCGTGTCAAACCATGCCTCAAAACGTTCTCCCTAGTCATTCAAAAAAAATCAGGCGCGTAGCGTCTGGTTGAAAAATGCCAGCGTGCGGTCCCAAGCCAGTTTGGCCGCAGTGGCATCAAAACGGGGTGTAGTGTCATTGTTGAAGCCATGCTGCGTGCCCGCAGCGTACTGATGCGCCGTGTAACGAACACCTGCCGCCTTCAGCGCAGTCTCATAGGCAGGCCATGCGGCGTTGATGCGCTCATCGACTGCGGCGAAGTGAATCAACAGGGCTGACTTCACCTTGGCGGCATCCTCGACCGGCGGATGATTACCGTAGAACGAGACGGCCGCATTGAGGTCGGACAACCGGGTCGACAGCGTGTGCGCCATGCCACCACCGTAGCAAAAACCCACGACGCCGGTTTTGCCCGTGCATTCCGGCCGATTCTTCAGAACGCCCGCAGCGGCTACAAAATCTTCCCGCGTTTTGGCCTGATCCAGCTTGGGGAACAGCTCACGCGCTTTGTCTTCATCACCTGGGTAACCGCCTAGCGGTGTCAGGGCATCCGGCGCAAACGCTACAAAATTGTCCAGTGCCAGACGTCGGGCAATATCTTCGATGTGCGGGTTGAGCCCACGGTTTTCATGGACGACCAATACGCCAGGTAACTTGCCTGTGGCATTGGCTGGTTTGGCCAGGTAGCCCTTGACGGTGCCATAGCCATTGGGCGAAGAGAATTCAACGATCTCGGTTTTGATGCGCTTGTCGTCTTTAGGAACCACCTGTGCGGAAGCAAAGTCTGGGCTCAGTGACGCCAGCAACATACCAGCGGTCACGCCACCAACAGCGAACTTCTGGGCACGGTCCAGAAAGCCGCGACGATCTATCGTGCCGTGCACATAGGCGTCAAACAGAATCAGTAGTTCCTGATCAAAATCAGCGGCAGTTTTGCGTGTCATGTCTACTCCTCAAGAGGGGTTGGGGCGGGTTGAATGGGTCACCAGAATAGGGCTTACACAAAAAGCTCACCGTCAGCAGGGATAAGGTTCAATGCACTCCGGCTGGGCTACCGCGCAACGCCCAGCAATCGGTCTAACAATTCAGGCTGTTCACGCAAACCAGCTGCAGTGCCGGAATGTACAACTGTGCCACGATCGAGTACGGCGGCGGTATCCGAGATAGCCAGAATCGCCTGCGGGTGCTGCTCTACGATGATGGCGGAAAGTCCTTCTTCGCGGGTAATACGGCGAATGGCTCGCAGCAATTCCTGGACGATGATGGGAGCAAGGCCTTCCAGAGGCTCGTCCAGCAGCAACAAGGTTGGGTTCAGAACCAGCGCGCGGCCCACAGCCAGCATCTGCTGCTCGCCACCAGAAAGCTGCGTGCCCAGGTTGGTCTTGCGCTCTGCCAGGCGTGGAAACATCTCGTAAACCCGCTCAGGTGTCCACTGCCGGGCTGAACGACCCGCGCGGGCAGGCCTTGCCACCGCTGTGAGGTTTTCATCCACTGTGAGGGATTTGAAAATGTTGCGCTCTTGAGGAACCCAGCCAATACCTGCCGCCGCACGCTCATGGGACGGCAACTTGTGCAGCGCAATACTGCCAAGTGAAATGCCACCAGCATGCTGCCTGGTAGCGCCGGCCAGCGTGTTGATCAATGTGGTCTTGCCGGTGCCATTGCGTCCCAGAAGAGCCAGGGTTTGGCCCTCAGCCAATGACAGCGAGACACCGTGCAACACCACCGCTTCGCCATAGCCTGCACTCAGGCCTTCGACTTTCAACAGGTCAGCCATTAGCGCCCTCCTGCACGATTTCGTCGCCGTGCCCCAGATACACCGCCTTGACCCTTGAGTCATTGGCAATAGCGTCGGGGTCGCCCTCGGTGAGAACCGTACCGTTGACGAGCACTGTCATGCGATTGGCAAAGCTGAAGACCAGATCCATGTCATGTTCGATCAGTAGCACGGATACATCCTCTGGCAACGCGGCCACGGTTTGCAGCAGTTCTTCGCGCTCACCGGCGGGCACACCGGCCACGGGTTCGTCCAGCAGCAACACGCGCGGCTCGCAGGCCAGAGCAATCGCAATCTCCAGCAAGCGACGTTTGCCGTAGGCCAGCACATTGGTTTTCTGGTTCATCACCGTTGTCAGGTGAAACTGCTCCAGCAATTGTTCGCACCGTCGGGTGACCGCGAGATTGGAGCCTAGTGCCTGCCACCATTTGCTACCCACACCTTGATGCTGCGAAACGGTGAGTGCCAGCGTTTCCAGCGGTGTGAGCGTGTCAAAAAGCTGGTTGATCTGGAATGTGCGCACCATGCCACGGCGGACACGTTCATGTGGCGCCAGTTGCGTGATGTCCACTCCTTCCAGTGTGATCCGCCCTTCGGTGGGCTCCAGTACGCCAGTGAGCAGGTTGATCAATGTGGTTTTGCCCGCTCCATTGGGGCCTATCAGGGCATGCCGAGCGCCCCGGCGCAGATCCAGCGAGACATTATTGGTGGCTGTGATACCGCCAAAGCGCTTGATCAAACCGTGCGCACTTAGCACGATGTGTTGGTTCATGCTTTGCCCCCACGTGAAAACCAGGTCCATGGTTTAAGCAGGCGCTCCCGACCCACCATCACCAACACCACGAGGAAGAGGCCAATCCAGAATGTCCAGTATTGCGGCGTGATGGCAGAAATCACATCCTGCATCAGCTTGAACACAACGGCGCCAGCCACACCACCGTACAGCCAGCCTGTGCCACCAATTACCAGGATCAGCATCACGTCAGCCGAGCGGTGGAATTCAAACAGGTCCAGCGACGCAAACCCGGTGGTCTGTGCCAGCAACGCACCTGCTGCACCGGCCATGCCAGCGGCCACGGTATAGATCACCGCCAGACGCGAAGTAACCGGGATACCAATGGCCATAGCACGCAACCGGTTGTCCCGAATCGCCTTGAGCGTGGCACCAAACGGCGAATTCACAATGCGCCGGGCTATAACAAACAGGATCAGCAGCACGGTGATCGAGTACCAGGCGGCGGTACGGCCGTACAGGTCAAACTCAAACCGCCCCAGCACTGGGCCCATTACCACGCCCTGCAGGCCATCGGCACCCCCGGTAAGCCAATCCAGCTTGTTCGCCAGTTCCATCAGAATCAAACCAACACCCAGCGTCACCATCAACCGGGTGAGGTCGCTTCCGCGGATGATGGTCATGCTGCAGATTGCACCCAGCACAGTCGCTACGACCACAGCAACCAGCAGACCTACTGTTGGATCGGGCATGACCAGCTTGGCAAACAATGCCGCTGTGTAAGCGCCCATGCCAAAGAAAGCTGCGTGTCCTAATGAGACGATGCCGGTGTACCCCAATATAAGATCAAGCGACACCGCAAACAGCGCCACGATGGCAATTTCATTGATGATGAGTGCATGGCCGGGCAGCATCAAAGGCGACACCAATGCAACCACCCACAACACCGCTTCCCATGGCTTCCAGCGCCGACTGACGAGCAGCGGATTCAGGCTGTCTTTCATGACTTGCCGCCCTGACGCACAAACAAGCCTTGCGGACGCCAGATCAGGATGGCGATCATCAGGCAATACACAATGAACGCACCCAGTTTGGGGATGTAGTACTTGCCCGCCACGTCGGCAATGCCCAGCAGAAGCGCTGCCAGCAATGGCCCGGTGATACTGGACGTGCCCCCAACCGCCACAACAATCAAAAAGTAGATCATGAACTTGAGAGGAAACGTGGGGTCAAGCCCCAGCACTTCGGCCCCCAGCGCCCCCCCCAAGCCAGCCAGACCGGAGCCCATGGCAAAAGTAGACAGGAAAACCACGTTAACGTTGATACCCAAACCAGCTGCCACCCGTTGATCATCCACTGACGCGCGCAAACGACTGCCAAATCGGGTCTTGGCCAGAACATACTGCAAGCCAACAGTGAGCGCCGCACATACAGCGATGATAAAAAGACGGTAGTGCCCCATACCCAGCATCCATGCGCCCTCGCCGATTTCGGTGCGACCCTTGAGCCACTCCGGCAACTGGACAATTTGCTGGGTAGATCCGATGAAATAGTCCGCACTGGCCACCGCCATGAATGTCAATCCGATCGAAAACAGCACCTGATCCAGATGCGGCTTGTGATAAAGAGGCCGGTACAGCGTGCGCTCCAGAAGGCCACCAAGCAGGGCCGCTCCAAGGAATGCCAACGGCAGACACACCAGAAACGGTACGCCAGCACGCTGCATCAGCAACACCGTGATATAGCCGCCCACCATGGCGAAGGCGCCGTGCGCGAGGTTGATGAAATTCATCAGCCCCATGGTCACAGCCAGTCCAACAGCCAGAATGAACAACAGCATGCCGTAAGCAACACCGTCGAATAGGATGGTCAACATGATGTTATGCGCCCTCGCAACGTCATGAGGGGCTGGTAAATATTATTAGGCGCTTTGATTACTTGGCTTTGCCGGGATCCTTGACGTCCTTGATCACGTCAAATTCCACGTTGTACAGCTGTCCGTCCTTCTTCTCCACTTTGCGCAGATAGATGTTTTGCACGACGTCGCGAGTTTGCGCATCGATGAACATTGGTCCGCGCGGGCTTTCGAAAATCTGGCCTTTCATCGCCGCCAGCAGTGCGTCGCCGCCTCCATTGCCTTTGGTGGCCTTGAGCGCCTCGTAAATCACACGCATGCCGTCGTAGCCACCCACCGCCATGAAGTTGGGGCGCATACCTTTGTTGGCCTTGCCAAAGGCCTCAACAAACTTCTTGTTTAGAGGCGAAGGATGCGCTGTGGAATAGTGGTGGGAGGTGACCACTCCCAAAGCGCCATCGCCCATGTCATTCAGCTGGTCGTCATCGGTCACGTCGCCGGTACCAATGAGCTTGATGCCAGCCTTGTCCATGCCGCGCTCCAGAAATTGCTTCATCACCGCCGCACCCGCGCCGGAAGGCACGAACACAAACAGCGCGTCGGGCTTCAGGTCGCGCACTTTTTGCAGGAACGGGGCAAAGTCAGGGTTGCGCAGGGGTACACGCAGTGCCTCGGTGACCTGACCACCATTGAAGGTAAGGCGCTCCTTGAAATACTTTTCGGCGTCAATGCCGGGACCATAGTCGCTGACCAGCGTCACAACTTTCTTGATGCCATTTTTGGGCGCCCAGTCAGCCAGTGCCACAGCCGCCTGCGGCAGCGTGAAGCTGGTACGCACAATGTATGGCGAGGCTTCGGTGATGCTGGAAGTCGCTGCCGCCATCACCACTTGCGGTGTTTTGGACTGCGTGGCAATCGGTGCTGTCGCCAGGGCAGATGGCGTAATGCCAAACCCGGCCAACACGTTGACCTTGTCATTCACCACCATTTCTTGAGCTAGGCGCTTAGTGACATCGGGCACGCTCGTGTCGTCCTTGACGATCAGTTCGATCTTCTTGCCTGCTACGGTGTCGCCGTTTTGAGCCATATACAGACGGGCTGCCGCCTCGATCTGGCGACCTGTGGTGGCCTGCTGGCCCGTCATGGGCAGAATCAGACCGATTTTGAATTTGTTGTCCTGTGCTGTTGCAGGCGCAGAGGCTAGCGTGGCCATGGCCAACACGGCCGAAGCTAATAGAGTTCGATTTTGCATGGTTGCTCCGAATAATAATAATTTTAGATACGGGTTGGCTAATAGATAACCTGAAGATAACGACGAGTCATTGTGACTATCAGCTTAAACGCGACTATACGCAAGCATCAACTCGCAATGGCAGCTATAGCAAATATGAATAACGAAAACGGGGTACCTGCCAGTTTTCAAGGAAAGTCAGGCGTGTGCATCAGAAAGCGCGCTACTCGGCGTGAAATACGCCACCCGGAATTTTCAAAACGAAACCAGTCTTCAAATTCGCCCAGCACCAAAGGCTGCAAAACAGGCCTCCCGAGTGGCCCTGCAGCTGCCCGGTTGTCACAGGCCCAGAGCGTCACCAGGCTGGTGGCGTGACATTCGATTGAAGATATTTTTGAAAACAGGGGGTGGGAGATCACATGCCGCGTCTGACGATGAACAGGACGCTGGCTGTAGGAATCCACGATTGCGGCCGGCCCATGCAAAGAGGTTCCATCCGGACGCACCAGCTCGCCGTCCAAGGTAAACAGGTCGCCAAAAGCCGCATAGTCACCTGCGTCGGCGTGTGCAGCCGCCTGATACACCAGACGGCTGCATGCACCCTCCAACTGCGAAATTTCCTCGTCCGTCAAAGCCGGTATCCCTGTATTGCCCTATTTCCCGGTCTTGGCGGGGTCCTTGACGTCCTTAAGGACATCAAACTCGACGTTGTATAACTGACCGTTCACGCGTTCGACACGGCGGATATAGACGTTTTGAACGATATCCCGCGTCTGGCCATCGATATAGATGGGACCACGGGGGCTTTCGAAAATCTGGCCCTTCATGGCATTCACCAGCGCCTGACCGTCGCCCTGCCCTTTGGTGACCTTAATCGCCTCATAAATCACCCGCATGCCGTCGTATGCGGACACACCAAAGAAGTTGGGTCGAATGCCGTTGCTCTGCTTCATGAACGCCGGTACGAACTTGCGGTTCGCAGGTGAATCATGTGAAGCTGAGTAGGGGTGCGATGTTACTAGGCCCAGGGCGACATCACCCATGTCGTTGAGAATCTCGTCATCGGCAACACTGCCTTCACCGATCAGCTTGATACCCGCCTTGTCCAGTCCTCGTTCAGCAAACTGTTTAAGCAATACCGAGCCCGCACCTGCCGGCACAAAAACGAACAGCGCGTCCGGCTTGAGGTCCCGCACTTTTTGCAGGAAGGGTGCGTAATCCGGGTTGCGCAACGGTACGCGCAACTCGGCCAGAATCTGGCCACCATTCAGAAGGAATCGGTCGCGGAAAGTTTTCTCTGCGTCGTAGCCAGGCCCGTAATCAGTGACCAGCGTGACAACTTTGCGAATATTGTTCTTGGGGGCCCATTCCGCCACACCCAAAGTCACCTGCGGCAGGGTCATGCTGGTGCGAACGATGTAGGGTGAGGACTCTGTGATGATCGAGGTGGCTGCGGCCATCACCACCATCGGCGTTTTGGACTGGGTTGCAATCGGGGCGGTCGCCAGGGCCAGTGGGGTCAGGCCAAACCCGGCCAGCACATCCACCTTGTCGTTGACCACCAGTTCCTGAGCGAGGCGCTTGGTGATGTCCGGCACACCGGTGTCATCCTTGATAACCAGTTCCACCGTGCGCCCAGCGACCTTGTCCCCAAACTGAGCCATATACAGGCGCACACCGTTCTCGATCTGCCGCCCGGTCGAAGCGAAGGGACCGGTCATAGGTAGCAGCAGGCCGACCTTGAACGGCTTGGCCTGCGCCACAGCATAGTTGCCCGTGAGCGCCACTGCAGCCATGGCTGCGGTCTTGATGAACGTTCTTTTCTTCATGGGAAGTCTCCTCAGTAAATTTGAACAATGTCGCTACAAACAAATGCATTCGACAACCTATATTCCAACAGTCTTTTATAGCAGGTTGCTATAACACTGACCTCACAGCCGGAAATTCTTGACATCAACTTCGTTTTCGGATCAGGCGCACGCCGGGCATCTGCGCAACTTGCTGACCCCTGACAGCCTCGCGCAAATTGCGCTGGGCAATTCGGGAGTGCTCGCGCATGATGGCCTCCGCGCGAGCGCCCTCACGTCTCTCAATCGCTTCCAGCACCTGCCCGTGCTGGTCCTGCGCAACGATCAGCATGTTGCGCGCTTCGGGGGAATTGGCCTGAACCACGACAAAGGCTGACGGTGATGCAAAAGGCAAGCTGGCAACGCGTTCCAACTCGCGAAGCATGAATGGACTGCCAGACAACTCCCCCAGCAATACATGAAACTGACCGTTAAGCCGGACATACGCCGAAAACTCCTCGTCACCGAACGACTGACGCCCGAGCACCTCGTCAATCAATTTCAGGCATTCCCGCGCCTCGCTCATCACCACAGGGGCAACGCCACGCTCTGCGGCCAGCCGCGCGGCTAGGCCCTCAATCGTGCCACGCAATTCAATGGCTTCTGAAACATCACGCTCCGAGAACGTACGCACCGCATAGCCACCGTTGGGCAGACATTCGATCAAACCTTCCTGTTCCAGGCGCATCAGCGCAGCACGAATGGGGGTGCGCGAGAAACCCAGTCTCTCGACAATGCTGAGTTCGGCAATGCGGGAGCCGCCCGGCAATTCGCCAGCAAGAATCATCTCCCGCAGTTGTAACTGGGCACGCACCTGCACGCTCTCCGAACCGATTTGCCCGGAAGCGCCGGGGTCCTCCGGGCGGGATACTGTTGAACTGGTAGCAACTGTCATGACCTTACCTTTCAGACTGCGTTCATCTTCCAAGCCGACGTCGTCTCGGGATTGCAATAGTTTCCTCAACGTACTGATATCGGGTCACCCAACTTATTCAGTAACCATGAATCCGCCGTTTTGAGTCAAGTCAAATTTTCCGACGGCAACTGCATTGATCCATTGACAGGCCCGTAAAAAACCGCCAAAGCAGAAAAAATGAACGCCATTGAAGTCGAGTACATCGTCGGTTTTCGCCTCCACCAGATCACGAATCACTAGCTCCGGACCATGGTCCCCCAACAGCTTCATCATGGACGTGGGCTTGGCACCCAAAGCGCGGATGGAGGGGCCCACACCGCAACGCATCGCGAATCTGAACAGCGCCGCGATGTTCGCTGGGCCGGCCAAACCACCAACCACCCTAGCGGAAACCCCCTGCTGGCGAAGCGACTCAGCCCAATCAATGAAGGGCTTCGCTTCAAAGAAAAATTGGGTGACCAGTGAGGTCTCGAGTCCAAGGCTTTGGGCCAAACTGACTTTGTCACGTTCCGCCTGACGAATCACCGGAAGCGCCACCTTGCTATGGCCTTCCGGGTGTCCGGCCAGCGACACGCGGCGATAACCGTGCTTACCGAGAAAGCCGGTTTTCAAGACTTCGCTCACGTCGCTGTAGGGGCCAGTTGCCTTGGGATAGTCGCCAGCGATTAGCAGAACCTCCTGCACGCCAACGCCAGCCAACTCACCCAATATTCGTTCCAGATGCGCCTGGGAGGGCACAAGCCGCGCCGGAATGTGCGGCACAGGCTCGAAGCCGGCTGCACATGCCGCTAAGCTGGTCTGGCGCGTCTGCTCCCAAGTCTGGTTGGGCAGGTGGGACACAAACACACGGGTGCCGGGTCGCAGCCACTGGCGACTAGCTTGAAGGTGTTTGCTGTCGGCAACATTGATCTCAACGGAGGCCTTCTCGGCCAGCCGTTGTATCTCG
>JAKQJK010000375.1 GCA_029561195.1 Pseudomonadota bacterium | reverse complement strand
TGAACTGGGTTGTGGCTAAATAAGCTCAAATCACGGTCAGAATTGATTGAAGAGAACTGGAAGGAATGGAACTGAAATGAGTTCAACAACACACGGCACGACGCCACACTATTTTGTGCCCAGCCCGTCGCGGCATCCTGCCATGGCAGCTCTCGGGCTGTTTTTTGTGATTCTGGGCGCGGGGCAATGGATCAATGGTGCCGATTGGGGCAAGTACTCGCTCATGTTCGGCTTGCTGTGGTGGCTTGGCGTGCTGTACCAGTGGTTCAGCGAAGCTGTTTCCGAGAGTGAGGGCGGTCTTTACGGGCACAAGATTGACTTGTCGTTCCGCTGGAGCATGAGCTGGTTCATTTTTTCTGAGGTCATGTTTTTCGGTGCGTTTTTCTCTGCCCTATGGTGGGCGCGCATGCACTCGGTGCCGGCACTTGGCAGCCTTGAAAATGCGCTGCTGTGGCCGGATTTCAAGGCAGTCTGGCCCAGCGTTGCCGCCGGTGCGACCGCGTCACCAGCAGGCATCATCGAGCCTTTTCAAACGATGGGCCCATTTTGGTTGCCGACTATCAATACGGCCTTGCTGCTGACATCGGGCGTCACGCTGACAATTGCACATCACGCATTGATCGTAGGTAATCGCGCCAAGACGATCGCCTTCATGTGGCTGACGGTTCTGCTCGGCATCACATTCCTGTGTGTTCAGGGCTATGAGTATTACCATGCTTACCATGAGCTGAATCTCAAACTCTCATCGGGTGTTTACGGCTCCACATTCTTCATGCTCACCGGTTTTCACGGTTTCCACGTGTTTGTGGGTATGTTGATGCTGCTGTTCATTACTTTGCGTCTGCAAAAAGGCCACTTCACGCCTGAGCGTCACTTCGGCTTTGAGGGTGCTGCCTGGTACTGGCACTTCGTGGACGTGGTCTGGTTGGGCTTGTATATCCTGGTTTACTGGTTGTAATTTCTGGCAGGGCTCAACAAAAAGGCACCGCTTGCGGTGCCTTTTTGATTAATGCGACGGGATTCACTACTGACCAGCGGGTATTCCGGTAGGTTGTATGTAACCCATTTTCCAAGCGATCAGTACGCACACAAACAGCAACACCGAAAAACCAACCCGCATGGCCAGCGCCCGTGCCATATTGGCAGATTTATCCGTTGCGTCACCTTTGCCCCCTTTCATCATGAAAAAAAGAGCGGCACCCAAGCTGCCCAGAATGGCTAAGAAACCTGCTATGACAAGATATTTCATGAAAAGGATTATGGGGTGAATCGTAAATTCTGGCTGATCACGTTCGCTACTGTGCTGAGTGTGAGTTTGACCGTTTCGCTGGGCCTGTGGCAGCTCTCAAGGGCGTCGCAGAAGCAGGCTTTGCAAATGGCCATGGACAGCAATGCCCATCTCCCGGAAATGACCGAGTCTGAGCTGACTTCACTGCCCGAGCCGATGAAGGCGCTTTACAGAACTGTCGAAGTGCGTGGGCGATGGGAACCTGAGCGTACAGTCTTCCTGGATAACCGCCCGATGGCTGGCAAGGTCGGCTTTTATGTGGTGACCCCACTGCGCCTGGAGGGGACTTCGGTGGTGGTGCTGGTGCAGCGGGGTTGGGTGCAGCGCAATTTTGTTGACCGCGCGGCAGTGCCCGCGATACAAACCCCATCCGGCTTGGTGAAAGTTACTGGCCGAATTGCCCCGCCGCCTGCCAAGCTATATGAGCTTGGCCGCCCAGGCCCAGGCGTCATCCGGCAAAATCTGGACATTGGCGAATTCGGGGTGGAATCGGGCCTGAGCCTGATGCCGGTTTCCATTCAGCAAATGGGTGCTGCCACTGATGGCTTGGTACGTGAATGGCCGCAAGCCAGTGCGGGTGTGGAAAAACACCACGGTTATGCTTTTCAATGGTTCGGGTTAAGTGTCCTCATCGCTGTTCTTTATGTCTGGTTTCAAATTGTCAGAAAATTCTTCACCCGCAGATCCGAA
>JAKQJK010000068.1 GCA_029561195.1 Pseudomonadota bacterium | reverse complement strand
GCGTTCCAGAAGATGGCCGGAATGGTCTCACCCGGCATCACGATATCGTGATTGGGTTGAATATTGGAAAGGTCCCAGAGTTGGCTCACTTCATCATCTCCAGGTCTTCTTTTTCTTCCAGCGGCGTTCGCTGCGCATGCCTTCTTCCTTCATGCCGAGATAGAACTCCTTGATGTCGTCTTTCTCGCGCAGCCGTGCACAGGAGTCTTCCATCACAATGCGGCCGTTTTCGAGCACGTAGCCGTAGTCAGAAGCATTCAGTGCCATATTTGCGTTTTGCTCCACCAGCAAGATGGTGGTGCCGCGCTCGCGGTTTATGCGCACCACGATTTCAAAAATTTCTTTCGTCAGCTTCGGGCTCAAGCCCAGGCTGGGCTCGTCCAGCAGGATCAGATCGGGGTTAGCCATCAGTGCCCTGGAGATGGACAACATCTGCTGCTGGCCTCCTGACAGCAGGCCTGCATCCTGTGTGGCGCGCTCGCGCAGAATCGGGAAATAACCATAGACCGCCTCGATGTCGCGCAACACGCCATCCCGGTCCTTGCGTGTGTAAGCGCCCATGAGCAGGTTGTCACGCACACTCAGCAATGGAAATACTTCGCGCCCTTCCGGTACATGGCTCAAGCCTTGCTGAACGATGAAGGCCGGGTCACGTGCGGTGATGTCGCTTCCCTTGAATTCAATCGAGCCTTTGCGCGGGTCAATGATGCCTGAAATGGTTTTGAGAATGGTGGTTTTTCCCGCACCGTTTGAGCCCAGCACGGTGGCAATTTCTCCGCGGCGCACTTGCAGACTCACACCCCTGATGGCCTTGATGGGGCCATAAGCGCTTTCCACATTTAGCAGCTTCAGTACGGCCTGATCGCTCACAGGTGGCGGTGTGGTGCTCATGCCTGCCTCCGCAGTGAAGACACATCGTCGATGGAGCCCAGATAGGCTTCGATGACGGCAGGGTCTGTCTGCACTTCTCGGGGTGTACCCATAGCCAGCACAGCGCCCTGATTCATAGCAACCACTCGATCCGAGACCTTGGACACCAGCGTCATGTCGTGCTCAACCATCAGCACGGTGATACCCAGCTCGTTTTTGATGTCCTGAATCCAGAAGGCCATGTCTTCTGTTTCTTCCACGTTTAATCCACTGGAGGGCTCGTCCAGCAAGAGCAGCTTGGGCTCGGTGCATAGCGCTCGCCCTAGCTCCACGACTTTGCGTACTCCATAGGGCAAGCCCGCAACCATGGAGTCGCGATGGTGCTGTAGATCCAGAAATTCAATGATCTTTTCGGCTTTTTCGCGTGCCTCAATCTCGGCGGCCATTGTTTTCGGAGTAAAGAACACCTCACTCCAGAAGCCGGTTTTTCGCTGCGTGTGGCCACCGATCAGCAGGTTGTGCAGCACGGTGGCATGTTCAAACAACTCGATGTTCTGGAACGTACGGGCAATACCCAGCGCAGCAATATTGTGCGGCGCATGGTCGGTCAGCTTCTCGCCCAGGTAGTCGATCTCGCCCGAGGTAGGTGTGTAAATGCGGCTGATCAAATTGAACACGGTTGTTTTGCCAGCACCGTTTGGGCCGATGAGGGTGAACACCTCGCCACGCTTCACGTCAAAGCTGACCTTGTTAACCGCCAGTACCCCTCCAAAGCGCACGCTCAGATCCCGGGCTGAAAGAAGAATGTCGTCCATCATTTCAATCGGTCCGATTTCTGGAATGTCTTCTGCCGCTTGAACATGCCCTTGCGGTAGAACGGAAAAGTCTGCAAATAAGTGCGAATCTTGAACCAGCGGCCATAGAGCCCCAGCGGCTCACCCAGCACAAACGCTATCAGCACAGCGCCATAGACCAGCGATTGCAGACCGGGCGCCTGTCCGATGACAGCCGGCAGATAGTCTTTGGTCATGGCAATCAATTGCGGCATGGCAATCAGGAAGATCGCGCCCAGAAAAGCACCGTGAACCGAGCCCAAGCCGCCAATGACCACCATCAGCAAAAGGTCAATCGACTGAATGATGTTGAATTGGTCAGGCGATATGAATTGCAGTTTGTGCGCGTACAGGGCGCCTGCTATGCCCGCCAGTGCGGCAGAGATGGCAAACGACAGTGTCTTGTAGCGCGCCAGATGGATACCCATGCTTTGTGCAGATATTTCCGAGTCACGTATCGCAACAAAAGCACGACCAGTGGATGAACGCAGCAGGTTCAATATGCCAAGCGTCACCGTGACTGTGATCACCAGGCAAAGAAAATAAAACTCTTCACCCGAGCTGAGTTCCCAGCCAAAAAGGTTGGGGGCCTTGATATGAATGCCCGAGTTGCCCCCGGTTACTGATTCCCACCTTGCAAACACCTCTTCGACGATGAACGCAAAGGCAATGGTTGCAATGCCCAGATAGATACCCTTAACCCGCAATGCCGGAAGGCCCACCACCACACCCACCGCCGCGGACAGCATGCCAGCCAGTGCCAGCGCAAAAGGAAAGGGGAGTCCCATGTTGGTAAAGACTGCCTGCGTATAGGCACCAACGCCCAGAAACGCAGCATGTCCTATGGAGAACTGCCCCGTAAAGCCGGCCAGCAGCATCAGGCCCAAGCCTGCGATGGCGTAGATCAGGATGAAGGTCAACTGGGCCAGCCAGTACTCGGCAATGAGCCAGGGCGCCGCCAGCAGGAACACCATTAACAAGCTGTACCAGAACACATGCCCGCCATGTTTGGCCAGCCGGATGTCCTGCGCGTAGTCTGTCTTGAAGACGAATCTCATGTTTGTCAGCCCTCAGACTTTCTTGCGAAGTTTTTCGCCAAACAGTCCGTTGGGCTTGACCATCAACATGATGAGCACCACCACATAGGCCGCTATGTCCTTGATGCCATCGGGCGCATAAAACCCCGCCAGGGACTCAACGATGCCGATGATCAGCCCGCCCACAATGGCCCCTGGCAAGCTGCCAAAGCCACCCACCACGGCAGCAGGGAAAGCCTTTAGGCCGATAAACCCCATGTTGGCGTGCACAAACGTAATGGGAGCGAGCAGCAGGCCTGCGATGGCTGCCACGGCAGAGGCCAAACCCCACACCAGACCATTGATCCGCTTGACAGGGATGCCCATGTAATAGGCAGCGAGTTGGTTTTGAGAGCTGGCCTGCATGGCAATGCCCATCTTGCTGTACTTGAACATCGCAAACAGCAAACCGCACAACACCGAAGTCGCAGCAATGACCACCATCTGCTCTACATTCAAAACGAGCGTACCGATTTTCCAGATTTCGTCTTTGTAGGGGACAGGCAATGTATGGGTATCCGTGCCAATGCCAGGAATCATGGTGATTAGTCCACGTGCCACGTACCCGATGCCGATGGTCAGCATGACGATGGAAAACGCAGGTTGCCCCAAAATGGGGCGAATGATCAGACGTTCGAGCAACACGCCAAACACCGCCATCGCTGAGATGGCGCAAATCACCGACAACCAGAAAGGAAAATTGAGCATGGTCATGCATGCCAACCCGCCAAAAGCGCCCAGCATCATGAGTTCGCCCTGAACGAAGCTCACGGTCTCGGTCGCTTTGTATATCAGCACGAAGCCAAGCGCGATCAGCCCGTAGATGCATCCTTGTGCGATGCCGCTGATCACCAGTTGAAGGAATTGCACACTGTCTCCTGAATTCTTGCCTCAGGTTATAGCGGCTTTACCTCAAAAGACCGTCAGGGTTGACCCCCATAGCCCGTCACTCAGGTGACTGATGGTGGCTTGGGTACTTCACGGGGTTTGCCGTTGTCATCAATGGCCACGTAAGTTAACGATGCTTCGGTCACCTTGATATATTTCCCCTGCGCGTGGTAGCGTTCGGCATACACCTCAACCTTGACGGTAATGGATGTGCGGCCAATACGGGTCAGCGACGAGAAGAACGACAAAATATCCCCAATGCGCACCGGCTGTTTGAAGATGAATTCATTCACCGCCACTGTGGCCATGCGTCCCAGCGTGTAACGAGCAGGGATGACTGAGCCGGCCAAGTCCACCTGCGCCATCACCCAGCCACCGAAGATATCGCCGTTGGCATTGCAGTCCGCCGGCATGGGTATAACTTTGAGAACCAGCTCCTTGTCGGTAGGCAACTGGACGTTGGGAGCGCTTGAATTGTCAGACATGGGCACAATGTGTGATTGATTACGTCCCGGATTGTCCTCCATGCGTCGAAGCGGCGAACTTGCCTCCCCCTCTCTTGCCCCTCCCCACAGTACTGCGCCCCCTCCGGCACGGTCAGACTGGGCTACCCTGCAGCGACTGTTTCCTTACCTTTGGCGATACAAATGGCGCGTGATGGTTGCGCTGGCCTTCATGGTGGGCGCCAAGCTGGCCAACGTGGGTGTGCCGTTGCTGCTGAAGAATCTGGTCGATGCCATGAGCATCAAGCCGAATGACCCGCAAGCCATGCTGGTGGTCCCTATTGCGCTGCTGGTTGGCTACGGCCTGCTGCGTTTGTCCACTTCGCTGTTTACGGAGTTGCGTGAGCTGGTTTTTGCCAAGGCGACTGAAGGCGCAGCGCGGAGTATTTCACTGGAAGTGTTTCGACATCTCCACGCCCTGAGCCTGCGCTTTCACCTGGAGCGCCAGACCGGTGGCATGACCCGCGATATTGAGCGCGGTACCCGTGGTGTCCATTCCCTTATCAGCTATTCGCTTTACAGCATTATTCCAACACTGATAGAAGTCACGCTGGTGCTGACGCTACTCGCGGTCAAGTTCGATATGTGGTTTGCATGGATCACTATCATCGCCTTGGTGCTATATGTCGCCTTCACAGTAACCGTGACGGAGTGGCGAACCCAGTTTCGCATGAAGATGAACGAGATGGATAGCACGGCTCACAGCCGTGCTATCGATTCACTGCTCAATTACGAGACGGTCAAGTACTTCAACAATGAGGAATTCGAGGCCAAACGTTACGATGAAAATCTTGAACGCTACCGCCGGGCAGCAGTCAAGAGTCAGACCACGCTGAGCCTGCTTAATACCGGGCAGCAACTCATTATTGCGGTCGCATTGGTCGTCATGCTGTATCGCGCCACACAGGGCGTAGTGGACGGCCGCATGACGCTGGGCGATCTGGTGATGGTCAACGCCTTCATGATCCAGCTCTACATACCACTGGGTTTTCTGGGTGTGTTGTATCGCGAAATCAAGCAAAGTCTGACCGATCTGGACAAGATGTTCCGTCTGATGGAGAAGGAACGGGAGATTGCTGATAGTCCCAACGCGCAAGCGTTGCAGTTAAGCGGTTCGCCAGCGGTCCGGTTTGAGCATGTCAACTTTGCTTACGACCCGAAAGGTCGCTCGATCCTGCATGATGTGAGTTTCGAGATCCCATCCGGCAAAACGGTTGCAGTAGTGGGGCCGTCCGGTGCGGGCAAGTCCACGTTATCGCGTCTGCTGTTCCGTTTCTATGACGTGCAGCAGGGGCGCATCACCATCGCCGGGCAGGATTTGAAAGATGTGACGCAGACCAGCCTTCGCAGGGCTATCGGCATCGTTCCGCAGGACACAGTGCTATTCAACGACACCATCGAATACAACATTGCCTACGGCAATCCCGGTGCGACAAAAGAGCAGGTTCAGGAGGCCGCCAGCTCGGCCCGCATCCATGACTTCATCGTCAGCACGCCAGCTGGTTATGGAGCCATGGTTGGTGAACGCGGACTCAAGCTCTCCGGTGGTGAGAAGCAGCGCGTAGCCATCGCCCGCACGCTGTTGAAAAACCCGCCCATCATGATTTTTGACGAGGCCACCAGTGCTCTGGACTCTGCCAACGAACGGGCCATCCAGGCCGAGTTGCAGAGCGTGGCGCAGAACAAGACGACGCTGGTCATTGCTCATAGACTGTCGACAGTTGTCGATGCCCATGAAATCCTGGTGATGGATGGCGGGCGAATCATTGAGCGCGGCTCCCATGCCGATTTGCTCGCCTTGAACGGACGTTATGCGTCCATGTGGGCGCTTCAGCAGTCAGGCGAGTAGCAATCTATCTAGCTTGCGCGGAAGTATGCGTTTCCTGCATAATGCGCCCGATGGAAACCAAGTGGCTTGAAGATTTCGTATCCCTCGCTGAGACCCGCAGTTTCAGTCGTTCGGCGCAATTGCGTCACGTTACTCAGCCTGCTTTCTCCCGTCGCATTCAGTCGCTGGAGGCATGGGCGGGCACGGATCTGGTGGACCGCAGCAGTTACCCTACCCGGCTCACACCCGCTGGCGAAACGTTATACGACCAGTCGCTGGAAATGCTGCAGGCGCTGCAAAGCACACGTGCCATGCTGCGTGGCCACACATCCGCTGCACAGGATGTGATTGAGTTTGCGGTACCGCACACCTTGGCATTTACTTTTTTCCCGGCATGGGTATCCAGCCTTCGCGAGAAATTCGGTCCTATCAAAAGTCGCCTGATTGCGCTCAACGTGCACGATGCTGTGCTGCGGCTGGTAGAGGGCAGTTGTGATCTGCTGATTGCTTATCACCACAGCTCCCAACCCTTCCAGCTGGACCCCGAGCGCTATGAAATGGTGAGTCTGGGTGAGGAGGTCGTTGCACCTTACGTGAAACCCGATGCAGACGGTACCCCCCTGTTTAGCCTGCCTGGTCGCCCCGGCAATCTGCTGCCCTATCTGGGTTATGCGCCCGGGGCTTACATGGGTCAAATGGTGGACCTGATCCTCAAGGAGTCGGCTACGGCGATTCACTTTGACCGTGTATATGAGACTGACATGGCAGAAGGCCTCAAGGCCATGGCGCTGGAGGGGCACGGCATTGCGTTCTTGCCGTTCAGTGCCGTGAAAAAAGAGTTGCGGTCACGCAAACTGGTGAGTGCCTTGCCGCCTGAAATGAGCGGATTGCAGATCACCATGGATGTGCGGGCTTATCGCGAACGGCCTGTTAACAGTGACAGCGGCAGAGGCGCAACACGTGGCCAGCGTGTGGCTGTTCAGTCTCCAAAAGGGAAAATACAAGCCGCCAAAGGCACTGCGCAAGCCTTGTGGGACTACCTCGCGTCCCAGTCAACAGAAAAAACCTGATTGGCCGGTTGTAGGCATCCGGCTTTTGGGACAATGTCACCATGACAGCACCCCGAATTGCCCAAGCTTTGCAAGAGATCACCCTCACCCGCCCTGATGACTGGCACCTGCATGTGCGCGATGGTGAGGCTCTCAAAACCGTTGTACCTCACACAGCCGCACAGTTTGGCCGCGCCATCATCATGCCCAACCTGAAGCCGCCGGTGACCACAGCGGAGCTGGCTGTGGCCTACGCAACTCGTATTCGCGCTGCGGTGCCGACTGGCGTTTCGTTTGAACCGCTGATGACGCTGTATCTCACTGACAACCTGCCTGCAGACGAAATCGGCCGGGCCAAAGACGCTGGTGTGGTGGCAGCCAAGCTGTATCCGGCAGGCGCTACGACCAACAGCGACGCGGGAGTGACCGATTTGCGCAAAACCTACAAAACACTGGAAGCCATGCAGCGGGAAGGTATGTTGTTACTGGTACATGGTGAAGTGACCTCGCCGGACATTGACTTGTTTGACCGCGAAGCCGTGTTTATCGATACCCAGCTGA
This sequence comes from Pseudomonadota bacterium, assembly GCA_029561195.1. Lineage (GTDB taxonomy): Bacteria > Pseudomonadota > Gammaproteobacteria > Burkholderiales > Burkholderiaceae_C > Egaibacter. The sequence goes on along the minus strand of JAKQJK010000068.1, from coordinate 8,241 downwards.
TTCCGCTGCGGCATGATTTTCCTGAGCTGAAAATCGTGTTTGAACACATCACGACCCGTGAAGCGGCTCACTATGTTCAAACCGCTGGGCGATTCACTGCGGCTACAATCACTGCACACCACCTGCTCTACAACCGCAACGCGATTTTTACTGGCGGCATTCGGCCACACTACTATTGCCTGCCGGTTTTGAAGCGGGAAACCCACCGTGCGGCGCTGGTGAAGGCTGCAACCAGTGGCAGCGAAAAGTTTTTCCTCGGAACCGACAGCGCACCCCACCCCGCCCATTTGAAAGAACACGCCACAGGTTGTGCAGGTTGTTACACGGCGCACGCTGCCATCGAGATGTATGCTGAAGCGTTTGATGCGGCAGGGGCGCTGGACAAACTGGAAGGTTTCGCCAGTTTCCACGGAGCTGATTTCTATGGTTTGCCGCACAACACCGGTCAAATCACTCTCAGGCGGGAATCGTGGACGCCACCTGAAAGTTTTGCATTTGGTGGGGCTGACTTGAAACCCCTGCGCTCGGGCGAAGCACTGCCGTGGCGCATGGTTTAGAGGCGATCAACTGGCAGGCGCCCTGGCTGGCGCCTTATCAGAATCTGGGTCAAGAGATCATTCGGTCAATTGATTCTGGCAAAACCTGTTCCCAGGCGTTAAGCGCTCAGCACACCCGCCCGGTGGCGTTTGTTCCACAATCGGACTTGCCGTCGGGTGTGGCCTATGAGGCGTTCATTTTCAAGACGGGCAAGGTGCCGACCCGTGATGGTCTGCATGACTTTTTCAACGGTTTGTGCTGGATGCATTTTCCGCAAACCAAGAAACGACTGAACGAGTTGCAGGCTACCCAAATTGCCCAAACGGGCATCCAGCCTGAACGCGGTCCGGCGCGCGACGCTTTGACGGTGTTTGACGAGAATGCCGCATTCCTGCGAGCCCCTGATGCATTGTGGGAGGCGTTGGTGGCGAAAGATTGGCACACGCTGTTCATTACTCTGCGCCCTCTGTGGGGTCAGACCCAGTTGGTGCTGTTTGGCCATGCCTTGCTGGAGAAGCTGGTTTCACCACGAAAACCCATCACAGCCCATGTCTATTATGCGCAAGCAGCTACTAATTCAATAGCAAATCTGGACGAGTGGGTCGCTTCAGACTTGAGCATTGAGAAACTGGTCACCAAGCCATTCGCACACTTGCCGGTTCTGGGTGTGCCGCTCTGGTGGCCCGAAAACGAAGACGCCGCTTTCTATGAGGACACGACGGTATTTCGCGCCAATAACCGTAAATCTCATGTGTAAACGGTTGCTCTGCCTTGATTTTTGGCCTGTTGGCCCTACCATTTCCCCCTGCGGCTCCCCAAGCAAGGGCTGTTTTTGAAGGAAACCATGAAGCGTATTTTTCTGTTTGTCATGACCAACCTCGCTGTGGTGGTCGTGTTGGGTATTGTTGGCAGCATGCTGGGCGTGAACCGGTATCTCACGGGTTCTGGCCTCAATTTGACGATGTTGATGGGTTATTCACTGCTTATGGGCTTTGGCGGCGCCATCATTTCGCTGCTGATCAGCAAGCAGGTAGCCAAGTGGAGCTCTGGCGTTCGCGTTATCAATGACGCGCAAAACGCCGATGAAGCCTGGATCGTGGAAACCGTGCGCAAATTTGCGGACAAGGCTGGTATCGGCATGCCTGAAGTGGGTATCTTTGAAGGCGCGCCCAATGCGTTCGCCACGGGTGCCTTCAAGAATTCTGCGCTGGTAGCGGTGTCCACGGGGCTGCTGCAGGGCATGACGCGTGAAGAAGTCGAAGCCGTTATCGGCCACGAAATAGCGCACGTCGCCAATGGCGACATGGTCACCATGACGCTTATCCAAGGCGTGATGAACACATTTGTGGTATTCCTGAGCCGGGTGATAGGTTATGCGGTGGACAGTTTCCTGCGTCGCGGCAATGACCGTGACACAGGTCCCGGAATTGGATACATGGTCACTACGATCGTGCTGGACATTGTGCTGGGCTTTCTGGCGGCCATCGTTGTGGCCTGGTTCTCCCGCCAGCGCGAATTTCGTGCAGATGCCGGTGCTGCTGGCTTGATGGGGCGCAAGCAGCCCATGATCAATGCATTGGCCCGACTGGGCGGCATGACGCCCGGTGAGTTGCCCAAGAGCATGGCCGCCATGGGCATTGCGGGCGGTATCGGCAAGCTGTTTTCAACGCACCCACCTATCGAAGAGCGTATTGCAGCGCTTCAGTCAGCTCAGAGCTAGTGCACTAAACCAAGCAAGCTACGCGCGACTGCCTCGGCTACCTTAATGCCGTCCACCCCAGCGGACAGAATGCCGCCCGCGTAGCTGGCACCTTCTCCTGCGGGGTACAGGCCCCGGACGTTGGTGCTTTGCAAATCTTCGCCACGCGGCATTTTGAGCGGTGAAGATGTGCGCGTTTCAACGCCGGTCAACACGGCGTCTGCCATGTCGAAGCCCTTTATCTTGCGGCCAAAGGCGGGCAACGCCTCCCGGATGGCCTCAATCGCATAGGACGGCAAGCTGAGTGCGAGGTCTCCCAGCTTGATGCCGGGCTTGTACGAGGGTACAACCGCGCCAAACTCTGAAGAGGGTCTGCCGGCAATGAAGTCGCCGACCAGTTGCCCTGGCGCTTCATAAGTGCCGCCGCCCAAGGTATAGGCCCCAGACTCCAGTTGTCGCTGTAGCGCAATGCCTGAAAGGGGGTGTGCAGCTTTCGGGTCAGCAGCTTTCTGGGTCGCAGCCTCCCTAGCATATCTTTTACCTTGTGAGTCACCAAATGCGAGGACAAAGGCTCGCTCGTCATGCGGGTAGTCGGCAGGGTCAATGCCCACCACAATGCCCGCGTTGGCGTTGCGCTCGTTGCGTGAATACTGGCTCATGCCATTGGTCACGACCCGTCCAGGCTCTGAAGTAGCCGCCACCACAGTACCACCCGGACACATGCAAAAGCTGTAAACGGCACGGCCGTTGGTTGCGTGGTGGACCAGTTTGTAATCCGCAGCACCCAGTAGCGGATGGCCCGCGTGGCGTCCCCAGCGGGCGCGGTCGATCACGCTTTGCGGATGTTCGATGCGAAAACCAATGGAGAAAGGCTTGGCCTGCATGGCCACACCCCGCTCGTGAAGCATGGCGAAAGTGTCGCGCGCGCTGTGACCCAGTGCCATCACCACATGGCTGGCGGGCAGCTCATATTCGCTGTTGTCAACAACATTCTTGACCAGTAGCCCTTTTATTTGTTGTGCAGCTAGCTCCTGTTTTAGTATCACGTCAACTACCCGCTGTTCAAAGCGCACTTCACCTCCCAGCGCAATAATTTGTTCCCGCATGTTTTCCACTACCCTCACCAGTTTGAAGGTGCCAATGTGAGGGTGTGCCTCGGTCAGGATCTCTGCGGGTGCGCCGGCGACAACAAATTCATGCATCACCTTGCGGCCTAGATAACGCGGGTCCTTGATCTGGCTCCACAACTTGCCGTCCGAGAATGTGCCCGCACCACCTTCCCCAAACTGCACATTGCTCTCGGGGTTCAGCGTTTTCTTGCGCCACAGACCCCAGGTGTCTTTAGTTCGCTCGCGTACCGTTTTGCCACGCTCCAGCACGATGGGCCGAAACCCGGTTTGAGCCAGCACCAGTGCGGCGAACATGCCACAGGGGCCAAACCCGACAACCACCGGGCGTAGCGCCAATCCGACAGATGCTTGCCCTACCGGGTGGTAGGCCATGTCGGGTGTGGCGATGATATGCGGGTTGCTCGCGTGGCGTGCCAGCAGTGCCCGCTCGCTGCCAGAGTCCGCCAGGCGAAGATCCACGATGTACACGACCACCAATTCGGCCTTGCGGGCATCAAAGCTGCGTTTGAAGACCTGTAGCTCTGCAATATCTGCTGGCGCAATGCTCAGCGCCTGTGATGCCAGATGTGTCAGGGCGGCTATCGGGTGGGGTGCCGGGATACGGTCTTCGTCCGTCTCGGCAGGTGCGTCTGATGCCCGGCGCGTGTCCACCGGAACGGCAGACAAGGGAAGTTTCAGTTCAGAGATGCGAATCATGGCGGGCTCGTGGTGATCAAGCAGCTGCCAATGATACGTTCTCAGGTTGGCAGAAATCCCTCGATGGACAGGTAACGTTCACCTGTGTCGTAGTTGAAACCCAGAATCGTGGAGCCAGCTGGCAACTCGGGCAGTTTTTTTGCGATGGCGGCCAGTGTGGCACCGCTGGAAATGCCCACCAGAATGCCTTCTTCAGCCGCGCTGCGACGGGCGTATTCGCGTGCTGGTTCTGCGTCCACCTGAATCACGCCATCCAGCAACTCGGTATTGAGATTTTTCGGAATGAACCCGGCGCCGATGCCCTGAATCGGGTGAGGTGAGGGGGCACCACCGGAAATGACCGGCGATGCTGCAGGTTCCACCGCAAACACCTTGAGCTGTGGCCAATTGGCTTTGAGAACCTGGGCCACACCGCTCAAGTGCCCGCCAGTGCCCACACCCGTGATGATCGCGTCTATACCATCGGGGAAATCCGCCAGAATTTCAAGCGCGGTGGTGCGCACGTGGACGTCGATATTGGCCGGATTCTCAAACTGCTGCGGCATCCAGGAATTCGGCGTCGCGGCCACCAGCTCCATGGCGCGGGCGATAGAGCCCTTCATGCCTTTTTCGCGCGGCGTCAGATCAAATGTGGCGCCGTAGGCCAACATCAGACGTCTTCGTTCGACGGACATACTGTCAGGCATTACCAATATGAGTTTGTAGCCCTTGACTGCAGCCACCATGGCCAAGCCCACGCCCGTGTTGCCCGAGGTGGGCTCAATGATCGTGGCGCCGGGTTTAAGCTCACCACTTTTCTCGGCAGCCTCCACCATCGACAAGGCAATGCGGTCCTTGATGGAGCCGCCCGGATTGCTGCGCTCTGATTTGATATAGACCTTGTGGGTATCGCCAAACAGCTTGTTGATGCGGATGTGGGGCGTGTTGCCAATGGTCTGCAGGATGTTGTCGGCTTTCATGTCTGACTCCGGTTTGAATAAAGTGCCACCATTTTGAGCTACTTCATCAACGGGTTTCTATATTTGGTTATCGCCAGCGGTGATAGCCGCGATAATGGGGGTGTGAAGCCCGCCAGACTGCCGCTGGTGCAATCTGGGAAACCAGGCACTGGAGGAACGTCCGGACTGCATAGGGCAGCGTAGCAGCTAACGGCTGTCCACTGAAAGCTTGTCGTGAAAGCGATAGGTATAAGGTGAGGATCAGAGCAACAGAGACGAGTCGCAATGGGGTAACCCGGCGCGGGTGAAACGGGCAATCTCTACGCGCAGCAATACCAAGTAGGCACACGTTGACGGGGCCCCCGGAGTGTGCGGGTAGGTAGCACCGAGCCACTGAGCGATCAGTGGCCCAGATTAATGGCAGTCACATTGGAGGCAACTTCAATGCACAGAATCCGGCTTATCGGTGGGCTTCACGCTTTTTCATGAGCCTTTGGGCAGCAATGACTGTCCAAACGCAAAAACCGAGTTGGGCGCGGTGGTCCGCACCGGCTCCAGCCGTGGTTTTTTGAACACCCCCCGCTTCGCGGGCTGCTTTTCCTCGGCCTTGAAGCCCTTGGCAAGTTGCTGCAACACCAGGCTTCGCAACGTGATGGACTGCATGTACTCTTCTACTTTCGAGTTCAATGCGTCCCACAGAGCTTGGGTCATATCTTGCGCAGAATCATGTGTTGCCATGGTTGCTACCTCACTGGGCGCTTCGCCCTCGACCGCTCCAATGATGTCAGCCACCGTGATACTGTCTGCACGATGCCCCAGTGCGTACCCGCCACCAGGTCCACGGGTGCTCTCCACCAGGCCGTGCTGGCGCAGCTTGCTGAACATCTGCTCGAGGTATGACAGCGAAATCTGGTGACGCACCGCAATTTCAGACAGCGGCACAGGACCGGACTTCTCGCGCAGCGCGACGTCAATCATCGCAGTAACGGCAAATCGACCTTTGGTACTTAAACGCATATCGGTATCTCCTGACAACGTCACTGGATGTGTGACAACTTGAACTATAGGAAGTTCATTACTTCGCGTAAATTCGTATTTTTAACAATTTAACTTCGAAAAATCCGCATAATAAGAACCTCATTTCAGGAGAAACCCCATGAATTTCAAGCACTTGCATTACTTTTGGGTCACCGCCAAAGCCGGCGGCGTCATGCGTGCAGGTGAGCAGTTGCACACCACCCCCCAAACCCTGTCTGGCCAGATCAAGCTTCTGGAAGACTGGCTGGGCCGCAAACTCTTCCGTAAAAGTGGTCGCCAGCTGGAATTGACTGAAGACGGTCGGCTGGCGCTCGGATACGCTGACCAGATCTTCACGCTTGGCGCCGAGATGGAAACCGCACTTCGTGAGGCACGCGGTGGCCAGCGGGTGCTGGATTTTCGAGTGGGCGTGGCCGACTCGGTGGCTAAATCCGTTGCTTACCGCTTGCTTGAGCCTGCCCTGAATCTGGCGGAACCGGTCAGGCTGATCTGCAGCGAGGGCAAGTTCCCCGATTTGCTGGCCCAGTTAGCACTCCACCGCCTCGATCTGGTGATTGCAGATGAGCCCATGTCGCGGCGCATCAGTGTCAAGGCGTTCAACCATCCACTGGGTAGCACGGCGATGAGCTTCTTTTGCGCATCTCAGCTCAAGCCGTTGCTCAAAGGCGAGTTCCCAGCGTGCCTCAATGACATGCCGATGCTGATTCAGGGCGCGTCAGCCTCGGTACGGCAACAGCTGGAAGGGTGGCTTACCCGCCATCAGATTCACCCCCGCGTGATTGGCGAGTTTGACGACGGTGCGCTGATGACGGCTTTTGGACGTGAAGGGCGTGGTGTGTTCATGGCGCCGAGCGTACTGGAAGCCGAGACGGTAGCCCAGTTTGGCGTGGACGTTATCGGTCGCACCGATGAACTGGTGGAGGAATTCTTTGCCGTCTCAGTGGAGCGGCGCATCTCGCACCCCTGCGTGCTGGCCATTACCGACGCAGCGCGCGGCCAGCTTTTCAGCGCCTGAAATCTGAATCGCTAAAACCGCTCGTGCGCCTGCAAATAGCGCCATTGCCCGATTGGTAGTTGCGTCATTGACACCCGCCCAATGCGCAGGCGCTTCATGCTGAGAATCTCTAGCCCCACGCGCTCGCACAGGTAGGCAATCAGGCCCAAGTGCACGCCCTTCAATGCGAAGCGCAGCTTGCTGGATTTCTCGCCCGTGCTATTGAGACTGACCTTGACCGGCGGTAGCGGCCTGCCGTCAGCAGACTGCATGTGGTTAATGCGCTGCAGGTTCTCGGGCGGCACCTCGCCTGCCACTTCGACAATGATTTCCTGCTCCATCACACCGGCGTCTTCAGTTAGCTTGCGTGCCACGCGCCAGTCTTGTGTGTAGACCACCAGACCACCCGCGCCTGTTTCCAGTGGCACGGTGGCTGTAAGTTTGGCGAAGTGTCGTTTCAGCAGGCGAGTGCCTGAGGGGTCGTCTGCCGCATGGTTGGCTACTTGCAGTAACTGCTGCGCGGGTTTGACTTGTCGATTGGCTTCGCCCGGTGCAGCCAGCGCGTCATAACCCGGCGGCTTGTGTAGCAGCAGTGTCACCGGCAACAGCTCCAGCAAGCTCGCATCGGGATCAACCGCAACTTTCTGGGTGGATACACGAAACATGGGCTCTTCCACGACCTTGCCATCCACGCTCACCCAGCCTCCCTCAATGTATTGCTCGGCCTCGCGGCGCGAACACGACACCAGCTCGGCGACACGCTTGGACAAGCGCTCAGCTGGCGGCTGCGCCGCAGCCTGCCTTGCGTCTGACATACGGGGCCTGGGAGTCAGCTTGAGTTTGGGTTTGGGTTCTGCCATCATTGAAGCCATGTTAACTGCCCCCACTCCCCATATCCACGGCTTTCATGCACACGTGTACTTCGATGGGCAAACCTTGGCACAGGCACGGGCGCTGTGCGAAGCCTCCGCCCAGACCTTCCCGCTTAAGATGGGCCGTGTGCATGAAAAGCCGGTGGGTCCCCACCCGGACTGGAGCTGCCAGCTGGCATTCAAGCCCGCGCTGTTCGGTGAGGTGATTCCCTGGCTGGCCATGAACCGCAAGGGGCTCGTTGTGTTTATTCACCCCATCAGCGACAACGATCTGGTGGACCACCGTGATCGTGCCATGTGGATGGGTGCCGTGCGCCCTCTGGACTTGAGCGTGCTG
>JAKQJK010000358.1 GCA_029561195.1 Pseudomonadota bacterium | reverse complement strand
TTGCATTGCCCGGCGCGGAAAGGGAGTCGTTTTCGTGTTTTGGCGCAGACGATGAACCGGAAGACCTATGTTTTGGAGCGATTGGATAGTCTTGGGGAGACGAACTGGGTGGGGGTGAGCACCAACGCGGGTAATGGAGCGTTACGGATGCTGACGGATCCAGCGGCCACTGCGCCCCAGCGCTTCTATCGCATGAAGCAATGGTAGCCGCACGCGTTTTTTGCAATAAGCGCCCCAGTTATGAGGGGGCGCAGTTCGGTTTTAAGACGGTGCACATCCCGCTTTAAATCTCGATTTATACCCCGTTTAGCCGGGCCGATTCAGATTTCGCCTCCAATTCGACCCCACGAAACGCGCAAGTTCCTGGTTTTACGGGTGAAAGACATTCGGAATCCAGCGACCCGCCCGCCGAATTCGCCAGCCAAACGGCTCGTTGAGACTATCTGCTGGCCTGTCAGGTCCACTTCGGCCCCAGTGGAACGAGGGCGTACGGTTGAAGTGAGCAACGTCAACGTTTCAGACAAGGCCTTCTCGAAGCCAAAAGCCATCCGGGCACCCGCCCGCCATTGAAAAGCCGCTATTTGCCAGTCCTGGGTTCATAACTGACTGTTTTTACGGGGCTTAATAATCATCCCCTCATCCTCTATCATCGTTTCGGCCTTTCCAAGCAACCATAGCCATTGTCCAAATACCCTGAAAATCCCCTGCCAGCAGGCCGTGTACAAGGGGTGTACAAGGGATGCCCATCGGGTGTACCAGCTAAAATCCAATGTACTTCCGGTGAGCATCCCTTGTACACCCCTTGTACACGGCGTAAGGATAGGGTAAATGCAAGGCAGATTCATTATGTGCTCAGCCGGGACGGATTAGATTCCGCCGGCATTTCTCCACGAATTATCGGGGCAACGATCCCTCAAGCTCCCGCTTTTCCTGGTTTTCGGTCCCCATGCCGTGATGCGGCATGGGAATAGCACGGAATGGCGGGGAAACGGAGGGACGGTGAAGAGAGCATACCCAAATGCCGTGCAAGCATCTGATTGCGCATAGGTGCGGCAGGTTGATTCGAGGTGATTGCAATCATGGGCAGATAAGCCTGACACGGCGATATTGCCGCATTGACTCTTCGCTAAAATGGCGCAGTATATTGCGATATTTGACTGTCTGAAGCCCTATGAATGCACTCCGCTATCGCCAACCCGCATGCTTTGCCATTGGAACATCCTCGCTCCGGCGCTGGAGTATGTTGCGGAGAGGCTTGCTGTTTGCATTGCTGCTTTTCGCCCTGGGCACGACCGCATCCCCCGCGCAGGAATTTCGGGCGGCGTGGGTGGATATCTTTCATGACGGCATGAGCAGCGCGAGTGAGGTGGACACGCTGGTTTCGACCCTCGCCAGCGGCAACTATAATGCCGTCATTGTCCAGGTGCTTGGTTATATGGATATGATCGGGACCGCCTCGCACGGGGCCCATTGGCAATCGAGCATTTTGCCCTGGTCGCCGCGCGTCAAGGCCAACTTCGATCCGCTTGCTTACCTTTGCACCCAGGCGCATGCGGCTGGCATTGAAGTCCATGCCTGGATTGGCGGCAGTGGCGGCGCCATGTACCGTGTCTCGCTTGCGGCGAACGGCTGGCCCCCAAAGAATAATGCTACCTTGGCCGCGCACCCGGAGTGGTTCATCGCTCCCCGGGCCAACAGCGAAGGCAATGCCGTTGTGGCCGTTGACATCTACTACAGCCTCGATATGGGGTCTCCCGACGTTCAGGAATATCTGGTCAGCATCGTGAGGGAGTTAGTGACGAACTACCCGATTGATGGCATCAACTGGGACGACGAAATCAATGGCGACGGCTATCTTGCGGGTTTTGGCTACCCGGCGTATAGCCAGGCCAACTATGCCCGTTCCGGCCTGGCTCGCTATCGCCTCAACACCGGGGCCACCGGCACTCCCAGCAACACTGACCCCGACTGGTCCAATTATCGTCGCCGCTTCAAGAACGAGTTGATGGCCCGCGTCCAGGCGGAAATCCAATCCATCAAAAGCAATCCACGTCAGCCCGTGCGTCACACCACGGCGGCCCTGGCCTATGGTGCGCCGCCGGGCAACTGCAATTTCGCCACTTCCACTCCCTATCTCTATTTCTGTGATTGGGCCGGGATGCTGCAAAACGGCTGGGTGGACGCGGTGATCCCGCAGACTTATAGCAAGAGCACTTTCAAGTCCTGGGCGGATCGTATCTCGTCCTGTTGGGTTTCCGTTCGCCCGGTGTTCATGGGCATGAGTTTCAGCGGCTTGAGCATCTCCGATATCACCAGCCAGATCAGTTATCTTCGGGACAAAGGGCTCACGGGGTACGCAACCTACTCCTATTTTACTGCGCCGGCCAATTGGTGGTCCCATGCGGCTGCAAACGTCAATACGAGCACCAGCGGCACCCCCACCATGCCGTGGCGCAATCCTGCCACCGCCACCGAAGGTATGATGTGGGGACGGGTCAAGGACGGCGCCACCGGGCTTTATGTGGACGACGCAACCGTGACCGTAGCCGGCCGGCCACCGGTGAAGACGGACGGCAACGGCTACTATGTCGCGACGCTCATTCCCGCGACCGCTGCCGGTACCGCCTACGAGGTCACCGCAACCAAAGATGGCCTGGGCTCGCATGCCATCGCAAATGCCACGGTTTTGGCGGGCGATGTGGTCCGTTATGATTTTACCCTGGTCGTGCCTCCGGCCTCGCCGGTTTTGGTTTGGGGCGACAATACTTTTGGGCAAAGCGCGGCGTCGGAGTTGGCGACGAACGCCATCGCCGTGGCGGCGGGCGCCTGGCATACGCTGGCCCTGCGAGCCGATGGCCGGGTGGTGGCCTGGGGAGATAATTCGAGCGGTCAGTGTGGGGATGGAGAGCCGATGACCAATGCCCTGGCCATTGCCGCCGGGGGGTATCATAACCTGGTCATACGGCGGGACGGAGCGGTGGTGGCGTGGGGGGCCAACGATTACGGCCAGG
>JAKQJK010000065.1 GCA_029561195.1 Pseudomonadota bacterium | reverse complement strand
ACGAAGCTGCATGAGCGCAACACCGATCCGCTCATCCCGAATCTGATCACGCTTTCTGGCAAGCGCCACGTCGCCGGAGCAGAAATTGACTTCACCGGTCGCCTGACGCCTCAGTGGGAAGTCTACGGCTCCTATATGTGGATGCCGGTTGCCAATATCGATCTTGGCGCTGCTGGTGCAGCTGGTCAGGGCACCCGCCCTGGCCTGACCCCTATCCACAGCGGTACCGTATGGTCCACCTACCAGATCACACAGCAGTGGCGTGTGGGTGGTGGTATCAACCTGCGGGGAAGGCAGGCAACCCTGACCAATACCCACACTGTTAAATCCTATGCAACGGCCGACCTGATGGCAGAGTACAAAATTGACGAGCGATTTACGGTCAAGGCCAACCTCACCAACCTGACCAACAAGCTGTATGCCGATGCCCTGTACACGGGTCATTACATCCCTGGCGCCGGCCGTCTGCTGCAGGTGACCTTGAGCGGCAAGTTCTGATCACTCTTGTACCAGTTTGCAGTTTGCGGATTGGTGAATATTAACCTTTAGCAAAGCCACCGCCATGCTGATTCAACTCCCCGATGTCCTGGTCGCAGACGAAGTGCGCCACGCACGTCAACTACTTGCAACGGCTTCCTGGGCCGACGGCCGTCCCGGGGCCGGTAGCCAGGCGATTCAGGTTAAAAACAACGAGCAATTGGCTCATACAGACCCTGTCGCACAAGCCGTGCGCGAGATGGTGCTGCGCGGGCTGGACAGAAACCCATTGTTCCTGACCGCGGCCTTGCCCAAAAGGATTTTCCCGCCACGCATGAATCGCTACAGCGGCGCCTCCAACTTCTATGGGGACCATGTGGACGGCTCGGTTCGCTTTACGCCGGAATCGGGCCAGCGCGTGCGGACCGATTTGTCCTGCACGGTTTTCCTGACTGACCCCAAAGATTACGAGGGTGGTGAACTTGTCATTCAGGAATCCGGTGCAAGCCGGGCTTTCAAGTTACCGGCCGGCCACGCCATTCTGTACCCCGCCACACACGTCCATCAAGTCACGCCGGTGACCCGTGGCGAGCGGGTGGCCTGCTTCTTCTGGGTGGAGAGCATGGTGCGAAGCGCCGAGCAGCGTCAATTGTTGTTTGACCTGGACATGGCCGTCATGCGGTTGCGCAGAAACCACGGTGATGATGCGGATACGGTGTCCCTCACGGGTACCTATCACAACCTCCTGCGGATGTGGGGCGACACCTGAAGCAGGAGCAAACCGGATAACTTGAATTTGAAAAGACGACCCTTTCTGGCGCATTTGAATCATTAGACGATTCCATTGCAAACCTAGACTTCACAGTACCCCAAAGTATTGGCGGTCTTATGGAGAAGCAGCAATGACGGAAAGAAGCATCACTGGTAGCGCGGCAGCGCTGGCGGTTCTGGGTGACCGGATGTTACTGGTTGCCATTGGCATCAGCGCCCTGGCTAGTGTTGCGCTTGGCCTGCAATTTGTCGACTCCGGATTGGCAATTGGCATGTCCGTCGCGCTGTTGGCCGTAGCAGCGATCGGTTACGGTATGGCTCAGGGCACAACGGCCAGTCGGTTCGTTCTCACATTTGTGCAGGTAGCCTTCATCGCACTGCACATCCAGTTGGCGCGGGGCATGCTCGAATTGCACTTCGGCGTCTTTGTGACGCTGGCGTTTCTGCTGGTGTACCGCGACTGGCGCGTCATCGTGTTTGGTGCGGCGTTGTTTGCTGTGCATCACGTTGCCTTTGATCGCCTGCAGGCTGCTGGCCTGGGGTTCTATTGCACAACCGAACCTGATTTCATGCGCATCGTCCTGCACGCGGTGTTTGTCGTCATTCAGTCAGGTATAGAAGTGGTGCTGGCGATCCACATGAGCCGGGCAGGACGTGAAGGTGATGAATTGGGCGTGCTGGTGTCCAGCGTCAACCGCGCCGATGGCATTTCACTCAGTGTCTCGGGCGTACCCACGTCAACCACAGGAGGCAATGCATTGAAAGCCGCTCTGGAGCGGATGCATACGGCTGTATCGTCTGTGCGCGCCGGTGCTTCAAGCATGGAGTTGGCAAGCGCAGAAATTGCCAGTGGCAATCAGGATTTGAGCAATCGGACAGAACAGACTGCGGCCAATCTGCAGCGCACCGCCTCCAGCATGACTGAACTGACCAGCATGGTAAAGCAATCAGCCGACAGCGCGCGCCAGGCCAACCAGCTGGCCATGAGCGCCAGTACCGTGGCCATCAAAGGCGGAGAAGTGGTGGGTCAGGTCGTGGAGACCATGAAAGGCATCAACGACAGCTCCAGAAAGATTGCCGACATCATCAGC
>JAKQJK010000347.1 GCA_029561195.1 Pseudomonadota bacterium | reverse complement strand
CATCGTCGCCTTCGGGCACGTGGGCGACGGCAACCTCCACTACAACCAGTCCCGCCCCCACCGCGACGAGAACGCCGCCTTCATCGCCCGCACCGAAGAGGTGGGGCGCGTGGTGCATGATCTGGTGCATGAACTGGGCGGTTCCATCTCCGCCGAGCACGGCATCGGCCAGCTCAAACGGGCGCTGCTTCCCGCCTACAAACCCGCCGTCGAGCTGGATCTCATGCACCGCATCAAGTACGTGCTCGACCCCCGGGGCCTGATGAACCCGGGCAAGGTTCTGCAGGGCAGAAGGGCAGCAGACTGAGCCCATTTTGGGCTCGATGTCGGTAGTCCGCGGATCTGTGTCGGCAAATTTTACAATCACACTTTCCGGGGTTTCGTCAGAAACAATAAACCCATGAATTATTGTGATATTTGGCTTTTGGCATGTTTATTGCTCGATTGTTGCTACATCGCCTTAAAGGGCCAGCCCAAAAAATCAGCGAGTCATCTGATCAGGGGCGGCACGTAAAGATCTGAAATCCGTTTTACCTGTATTGGAGAGACCTCATGAAGAAATTCGCTGTAGCCGCTACCGTCGCGGCACTCGCCACCGCCAGCTCGGCCTCTTTCGCTGCCAGCTACGCCACCACCTTCGCCGGCCTGACCGGTGATTTCGTAATCTCCGACTTCGGCACCAACACCGCCGGCCCCACGCTCCCTGATCCTTCGAATAACTGGTTCAAGGTCACCCTGACCAACGTTGATGGCAAGGTCACCATCCAGGTGCCGCCCGCCGGCAACTACAACATCTACGCCCTTGCCGGCACCTCCTCCCTGATCGACTACGACGGCATCGTCGGCCCTGATCTGGGTGCCGTGTACCCCACCACCACCAAGGTTGGCAGCGGCAACGTGGCTGTCACCAACACCTCCAGCAGCCTGGTTGAGTTCGACTTCAACGGCGTCAACTCCACCTCCCTGAAGCTGGATGGCGTTCTGCAGTCCATTCCCTACACCACCGGCGCGATCACCATCAGCGGCGCGGGCGCCACGTCCTTGTTTGGCACCCTGCTGGGCCTGGGCTCCTTCCTCGTCAATCCGGTTTCCGGCACGGTTGATGTGTCCTACAAGCTGTTCCAGGACTCCATCGAAATCCTGATCGACGAAACCAACCTCGTTGGTGGCAGCTTCGAAGACGCCCTGCTGGCCCTCGACAACCTGCCGGCGGTCAATCCGTTC
>JAKQJK010000344.1 GCA_029561195.1 Pseudomonadota bacterium | reverse complement strand
CACCGGTATCTGCTTCATCGGCGAGCGGCCGTTTCGGGAATTTTTGAACCGCTACATCGCCAAAGAACCGGGCCCGATCAAGGACGAGCGCGGTCGCGTGCTGGGCGAGCACCACGGCTTGAGCTTTCACACGCTGGGGCAACGGCAGGGCCTGGGTATTGGCGGGATAAAGGCCAAAGGCGCGGCCAGAGGCGGCGGTGAACACACCCCCTGGTTCGTGGCGCGTAAGGATCTGGAAAACAACACGCTGTGGGTGGTACAGGGACACGATCATCCCTGGTTGTTGTCACGTCAGCTGAATGCACTGGATGCGAGCTGGATTGCAGATACACCGCCGGAACCGGGTCTGCTTGCAGCCAAGACGCGTTACCGGCAGAGCGACGCGCTGTGTGCACTACAGGTGCTGGGCGACCATGAATTCACGCTGCAGTTCACTGAAAATCAGTGGGCGGTGACACCGGGCCAATCTGCCGTGGTGTATGCCGGTGAAGTTTGTCTGGGCGGCGGCGTCATCCATTCATCGGCCAGCGCGGTGTCTGGTCAGGAAGCGACTGGACGTTGAACGTCGCGAAATGGCATGTAAATTTACCGTTACAAACCGTTAGGCGCCCCAGACCCGCCGCTAAACTGGTTAGCTGTTGACACTGCACACTGTTGGGGCAGACTGCAAGCCCTGACCAACCTCAAGGCTTTGAGCCTTTGACCGATATAGCTAGCGTGCACTTACTACAGGTAGTTGATGTTTCACGTGATTCGAAATTCTGAAGGCGTGATCGACTCCATTTCCCGCCATCCGCAAGGTGGCGGTGAGGTGCTGGATGATCGACACCCCGAAATCCGGGCATTTCTTGCTGCGCCGGGCAGTGAACCTGCGTTCACAGAGATGGACGCGGATTTCGTGCGCGTAATCGAAGACGTCATCGATACGCTGATCAAAAACAACGTGATTCGCCTGACCGACCTCCCCGTCGTTGCTCAAAAGAAGCTGATGAAACGCAAAGGGGTGCGTAACAAACTTGGCGGCGCGCTTGACCTGTTAGGCGGAGACGACCTGATCCTGTAATTGCCAGTCGGCGACTGACCTCCTGTATTCACCATGTCCACCCCTAGCTTGACCATCGCACCTGATAGCCCTCCCATGGCCTGGCGGGTGGGTGAGCACGCGACTCACATGGACCCGCTGCTTGACTGCGTGGTGGCAGTTGCGCGAATTTTCGGCATTGCTACCACGCACGAATCACTGTCTGCGGGCCTGCCACTCGAAGACAACCGCATCACCCCGGCCCTGATTCCCCGGGCGGCAGCACGTGCGGGCATGACGGCCCGGCTGGCACGTCGCGCATTGTCCGACTTGCGGCCGGGCCTGTTGCCAACCATCCTGTTGCTCAATGACAAACAGGCTTGCATCTTGCTGGAATGGCTGCCATCTGGCGATGCGCGCGTGCGCTATCCCGAGAGCGGGGAGTCGGGCGATGTGCTGCCCCGGCAGGAGTTGGAATCGTTGTTCGCGGGCGTCGTTTTCTTCATGCGCCCGGTATTCAATTTTGATCAGCGCACACCCGAGACCGGCGAAGTCAAAAACCGGCACTGGTTTTGGGGTGTCGTTTTTCAGAACTGGCGACTGTACCGCGACAGCCTGTTGGCTGCATTGCTGATCAATCTGTTCGCTTTGGTCACGCCTATGTTCAGCATGACGGTCTACGACCGGGTTGTACCCAATCGGGCCGAA
>JAKQJK010000337.1 GCA_029561195.1 Pseudomonadota bacterium | reverse complement strand
GAACACGTGGGGCACGCCCCGCTGCCGGATGGCCCGCATATAGCTGAGCGCGGTCTTTCGCCGGTCATCCGCCGCGATGGCATGCTTGATCACCTTCCCGTCGTGGGCCATAAACTCCCGGATCTTCTCCACCGGCTCATCGCTCACGCCAACTACCAGCACTCCCTGGCCTTTGAACCGGGTCTGCAACGCGTTCAAATTCGTAAGGCTTTGCTGGTTGGTGAGGCTGGTGGTAGTGAAAATCTGAATCACATACAGATTTGTGCCGGACTTCACTTCCACTGGCGGACCCTGAATCCATTCCTTGATCATCAGCGGCGGAGCCGGTTCCCCGACCTGCCCGCGCCCGACCATCGGCGCCAACCCGGCCATCAGCGTCAAAAACCCGACTGCATATTGCTTCATCATGCCCGGCCAACCTGCGCAGAACTCGCCCCGGAGGCAAGTTTCAATTTGTCCCCGGCAGCGAATCTCCTCAGCCAGGAGCAAAACCCCACCGCACCAGCGCAGACATCCCCGCCGACTTAAACACTTTGCGCTTGGGCTTCCTTCTGAATGCCTCCTTGCTATCCAGCGCCCCTGGTGGTAGAAAAAGGATTAAAACAACTCAAACCGTTGTACATCATAAAACTTCGCATTAAATAACGAACAGGATTGCAAGCATGAAAAACCCCTTCCCAAGAGTAAAAATCGGACTGTACGCCCTGGCCCTGACAGTTGGCACGTCCGCGCTGGCGGCGGAACAGCCCATCATCCGGAACATCTCCCGTGTGCCGTGGCTCACCATCGAAAGCAAAGTGGGCTACACCAACCAGATTCAATATACAAACAAGCTGACGGGAAACCACTGGGCGGTGCTGACAAACCTGGTGGTAACACAAAGTCCGTATTGGTTCTTTGATGTCAGTGCCGCTTCCGAACCGCAACGGTATTACCAGGTCGTAAATATTGCCCCCACTAACGAACCGCCGCCACCCCCCGCGCCAGCGGCGGGCATGGTAGCCATCCCGGAAGGAGTCTTTCTGATGGGGGTGCCCGGGTCAACCGCTGGCGTTGCGCTCGAACACTCGGTTTTTGTCAATGCGTTCCTCATGGACTCGAACTTGGTTAGCTACACGCTTTGGGCCAATGTCTATCAATGGGCGATAAGCCATGGCTACAGTTTCAGCCATGCCGGAGCCGGCAAGGCTGCCACCCACCCCGTGCAAAAGGTGGACTGGTATGATGTCGTGAAATGGTGCAATGCGCGCTCGGAAAAGGACGGCTTGACTCCTTGCTATTACGTCAGTACGAGCCTGAACGCTGCGGATGTTTATCGCACCGGAGTATATAACCTGGGGAATGGCCACGTTAACTGGGCCGCGAATGGCTACCGACTGCCAACCGAAGCCGAGTGGGAACGGGCTGCGCGAGGCGGGACCAACGGACG
>JAKQJK010000301.1 GCA_029561195.1 Pseudomonadota bacterium | reverse complement strand
TACGCTTGTTTTCATGACGGATCTCTTCCAAAAAAAGTATTCAACAGCGCGAAAAACAACGGCACCCGGAGGTGCCGTTGTTCACCTAACAAAGCTATCTAACCGAAGCGGTTAAACGGCCTTGGCAGCGTGGATCGCGGCAATTTCGTCCTTGCTGTAACCGAGCTCGGCCAACACTTCGTCGGTGTGCTCGCCCAGGAGTGGCGATGCAGTAACTTCAGGCTTGGTATCAGAGAACTTGATCGGGCTACCCACAGTCCAGTAGCTGCCGCGCACCTTGTGTGGCACTTCAACGATGGAGCCGCTCGCACGCAGCGATTTGTCGTGCAGCAGTTCTTTCATCGAAAGCACTGGCGCGCATGGGATGTCGAACTTGCGGAAGATGTCGACCGCCTCGTACTTGGTCTTGTCGGCGATGAAAGCCTCAATGAAACCAAAGATCTCCATGATGTGTGGCTGACGGCCCTGCGGCGTGTTGTAGGCTGGGTCGTCCTTCCACTCTGGCTTGCCGAGCGCGTCACAGATAGGCCCCCATGCATGCCCTTGAATCGTGAAGTAGATGTAGGCGTTGGGATCTGTCTGCCAGCCTTTGCACTTCAGAATCCAGCCGGGTTGGCCGCCGCCACCTGCGTTGGCGCCACGTGGCACGACGCCGTCTTTGAACGCGTCCATTTCATGCGGGTACTGTGGATACTCTTCGAGGTAACCGACTTTGTCCAAACGCAGTTGATCGCGCATCTTGACGCGGCAGAGGTTCAATACTGAGTCTTGCATCGAGACCGCTACTTTTTGGCCTTTGCCGGTTTTTTGACGACCGATGTAGGCCGTCAAAATGCCGATCGCTAAGTGCATACCGGTGTTGCTGTCACCCAGCGCCGCTGACGAAATCGTCGGGCCGGAGTTTTCGCCTTTCCAGTAGCCGGTTGTGGATGCAGCACCGCCCGCACATTGGGCAACGTTTTCGTAGACCTTCAGGTCTTCGTAGTGGTGGCCATCGCTGAAACCTTTGACCGACGCCAG
>JAKQJK010000291.1 GCA_029561195.1 Pseudomonadota bacterium | reverse complement strand
TTACTTTCCTGGACGGAACCGAGCGTGTTTGGCAAGACCAACTTTACTCGCGGGCAGATTTTGATTGTGGACCGGCCCAAGCTGGCGGATGCGGCAGCACCGCTGAGGACGGTGACGAATGTGGCGTGGAGGGCGGTGCGGGAACAGCCGAATTGGGCAACAATTCCGGCGAAGGCGACGGTGAACCTGAACTCGCAGACGGTGCGGCACACTGGAGAATGGAAGCAGCGGGTGAGCGCGACGGAGCAGGCAGACGAGTTGCGCTGGTGCTGGCTGGGAACGAATGTCTGGAGCCTGAGCGCCCCGCCGACGGTGGCGATTGCGGAGGCGACGGTGAACCTGACTAATGACGTGAGCAACGGAACCAACTTCATCTTGCATTTGCCGGACGGAATACCCCCGGAAACGTTGCGGGTGCTGTATTCGCACCGGCTGGAGCCGGATGACTGGCGGTGCCTGCCGAGTGTGAATGTGGCTACGAATGGCGAGGTGCAGGTGAGTTTCAGCGTGCCGGATGTGGACTACGGGTTTTTCAAAGTGGTTGAGGATTCCGGTGCGCCGGTCGTGGCGTCGTTGAAAGGGGTGCTGGAGATGACGCCGCGCACGATTACAAACAGCAACGCTTCGACGTGGGGCAAAGGCGCGGGCCTGATTTGCGTGGACGCGAACTACATTTACATTTCGACGGGAACGAATACGTGGAAGCGGGCGGCGTTGGGGTGGTGACGATGAAGGCGTTGCTGCGATTGTGGCTGGTGGGCTGGCTGCTGGTGCCGGGCGGTGCGGTGTGGGCGCAGAGTCAGGCGTTCACGCGCCAGCCGGAAGATATTACGGTTCCGTCGGGTTGCCGCGTCGTGTTTGATGCGCGTCTGGCAGACAGTTCTCAATACACGACATTTCAATGGTATCTCGGCGGCGAGGCGATTGCTGGAGCTACCGGCACACGATACATCTTCCACCCAAAAGACATCACCGCTGAACCTGCCACCTACTTTGCGGTTGTCACTGGCGATTTCGGCAGCATCACGAGTCGCATCGCCTCGATTTCCGTAGGGCCGCCAGTGGATTGTCTAAAGCAGGCACCACCCAAACTCCGCATTGGCCGCAAGCCGGTCGAACTCATGGTCAAAGCCGAACGGTTCATGCCGTTGGTGATGTGGAACCAGTTTATCCCGCTCATCCAACCGGCCATTGGCGTGACTGACTTTGAAACCGTGCGCACTTTCGGCTTTCCGAACAATCCGTGGGTTGCCCGCGACCGCTTCACATGGGAACAGGCCCAAACCGCTGAATGGCCGTCCTCGTATTTATTCAAGGATTGTCTCGGCATAACCAGCATGGTGATGGGGTATTATTCCAGCAACGCGCCGGTGTGGTGGAGCCGGTTTAGCCTTGGCTATGGCTTCTCCAACGGCGTGTACCAATCGCGGTGCGTGCTGATTTCGCCCCGGTTTGTCATGTCCAATGGGAACCACGCCAACATCCCGAAGTATATCGGCCCGCAACAAATCCGATACGAGTTCATTGACACCAACGGAATTGTGCCGATAGATTCGCCATACACGAACGCGGTGTTCCAGCACGGCACCAACTTCTATCGCTCGTGGTTTTTCCCGACCAACGCCTATCATTATCACCGCTATATCGGCACCAACAATGACGTGCATTTCCGAACCTGCATCGCCATTCTGGACTACGGAACCGACAATCCAACCACAAGCCGCCTGAACATTCAGTACGATTGGCCACTGACCAACGTTGACCCCAAGTATCATTTTTGCCTCGGGCTGCTGGACGCAGATCTGCCGCCGTCCGTGGTGCCATGCCAGTTGATGCCACCAGATTTCTACCGCTACATGGAATCAGAGGAAAAGAAATATCTTCTGCCCAGAATCACCACTGACCAACGCAACTGGACGCATTTTTACATCCCGCCGTTTCTAGCGGGGAAGTTGCATTATCAACTCTCGGCTGATTGGCCCGGACATCCAGGTGGAAATAGCGGGTCGCCATCGTTTTACTTGTTGGACGGCAAGTGCATCCGCAGTAATTGGGAAATGGACGAGGGCGAGATTGAACTGCTGAAAGCCGCCATGAAACATCTATGGACAACGGTGGCCGGGTTGCCGGAGGAAACATGCCAGATGCCGACATTCGTTGACCTGAGCCGCTTCGATAATTTGCAATGACCCCTTGTACCCTGGCTGACCGGATTGTGTTGTGGCTGCTGGCGGCCCTGCTGGCGATGCTGTGCTTCGTCGCGCTCAATGCGTTCGGGGCGGACGCGCCGCCGGTGCCGAAGACTATGCCGCTGCCGAATCCGCCGCGCATCTACTACTTCATCGCGCAGCAAACGGAT
>JAKQJK010000255.1 GCA_029561195.1 Pseudomonadota bacterium | reverse complement strand
CGGTTTTCGGACGCCGGTTCGGTTCCCAAAACGGGAATCGAATTGCCGCCCGGATCGGCTTACTGCAGCCCATATTTTTTCTTGAAATCTTCAATCCAGTCTTCGTGTCCGCCCGATTCTTGTATCGCCTCAACAACCATTTGAATGGTCAATCGGCCAACTCGATGCCGTAGGTTCTGCGGGATCGCCTCATATAGAAACGGCCACAACCCGCCGTGCGCCATCCCATCATCCGTTGACCTCAAAAAAGCCGGGTTTCTTGCATCGTGCAGCAATATGAAGGTCCCTTGCTTGGCAAAGGCAAACATCGCCTCACGGAAAAATTGGTAGTAGTTTGCAAACGGACATATGGCCCCATTAACAAGAGTCGCCTCCAAAAAGCCAAG
This sequence comes from Pseudomonadota bacterium, assembly GCA_029561195.1. Taxonomy (GTDB): domain Bacteria; phylum Pseudomonadota; class Gammaproteobacteria; order Burkholderiales; family Burkholderiaceae_C; genus Egaibacter. The sequence continues at coordinate 1,422 of JAKQJK010000255.1, read as the reverse complement.
CCCATCCAAGCGCTGCCAATATTTCCTGCCGATATGGTGCAAGTAACATTCGCCAAGCCGGTCTGGATACGGATTCTGACCCTCGCAATCACCACCGGCAAAAACAGAGCAGCCACCAAATTCTCGTTCCACCAGCTTTGCTTCGATAAAGAGGCTGTTACATGTGCCTGACAGAATAATGTCGATAGACGTCGGTTGGCCGTTGTCCTCGTTAAAGACTGAACGGTCGTCGTGCTCAAAAACCGCCGCGACGTCCCCACCTGGCCAATCGATACCGAGCCTTTCAATCGCAATCTTCAATGGGCCGAGATCGTTGCGCACAATCAGGGGGCCAATAAGATTGAAGGCCATCGCCTGGCTGCTTAGCCCGTGATGCAGGTATTTGTGCAGAGGAAACGAATCCTCGCCGAGATGTCTCTCCTGTTCTTGGCGGATGTAATCCGCGACATCTTCACAGATGAGATTCATGGGCCACAGATCATGACGGGCGAGACAGTACCCCATCCTATGATGGGTTTCGCATCCTCGCTCGCTGAACCATTGTTCCGCAGCCTTACGGAGAGATGTCTCGAAACTCTTGTATCGTGTGTAAGGCCAAGTTCTGGCCAGTTGCCGACTGTTGATGTTTTTCATGGAAGCGCTCCTTGCCTGCCAATCAGCCCTTCAGCCAGTTCCAAAGCATCTACCGGCCAGAAGCACTCTGGTCGCGGGCGGTTGACGCCGGGATGTCCGGCCTGGGGGCGGCAGTTCAGGACCTGGTCGACCCATTGGGCGGGTATGGCGTTCAGGCCGTACGCCGCGCCCAAGAGCGCCCCACAAATGGCTGCGTTGGTATCGGTGTCGCCACCCCGCATGACCGTATCGACGACGCCCGCTTCAAAGCTCGGGGCATTGAGCAGTTGCCACAGGGTATTGCGAAACGCGATCAACACCCAGCCCTGTTGTTGGACGTAGTCAGCCGGTGGTCCTTCGGTAGCTCCATGGATGGCGTCCATGAGCGCCGGGTCGACTGCCAGGTCGACCGCCCACTGTTTGATATTCTGGTAGAGCTTCTTGCCTTCGCAGCCAGATGCAATGGCGTGGGCAATCGCCATGGTGAAAAGCGCGTTGGCCTGCAGACACACCGGGTTTGGATGCGTCAGAGCGGCATCCTGCTTGGCCCAGTCGCACACCGTTTCCAATGGGTAGTTGGCTCCGAAGATGCCCAAGGGGCTGATCCGCATCATGGCCCCATTGGCCTGGCTGTCGGGATTCGGACGTCCCCGCAAGCTGGTGGCGATGGTCATGCCGCAGTCAAAAGGATCGGAGTCGAGCCAGAATTGATAAGTCTGAAGCGCGGCATCGGGATCATAGCCCCCACGCTCTGTCAGCATCCGGGCCAGCAGCAGCGCCATTTCCGAGTCATCGGTCGGCTGACCGGCA
>JAKQJK010000038.1 GCA_029561195.1 Pseudomonadota bacterium | reverse complement strand
GCCTGCGTCGCCTGTGCGGCAGGGTTCGACGGCTGCAGCTTGGCCTGCACATCAAGCCATCCCTCCAGGCCTGCCAGATCGCCCTTCAACGAAGCGGTCGCATCTAGTGGCAAGGATCGTTTGCCACCCGGTACATCAGTGTCCAGCTTGCCCTGCAGACTGGCATCCAGCATCAGCGGAGCGCGGGCCAGCAGTGTTGCCTGCGCGCTGTAATGGCCCGATGCTACTTGCGCGCTGGTCAAATTCAATGAATGACGCTGGTTGTCGAATTGGTAACGCCCCGCCAGGTTCTGGACATCCAGCGATGGTGGCCCGGTCCACCGCAGCCCATTGACATCAAATGTCACGTCAACCTGAAACGGCAGCTCCAGATGATCCAGTGGCGTGTGTGCGGTTGAAGGGCCAGTGCCTTCGATCGTGAGCTGACTCACCCGCAGTGACTCCAGTTGCAAGCGGCGATCAAACAGCGCAAACGGTTGCCACGACAAATCAACCTTCCGTGCTTCGATGGTCCAGTCCTTGTTCTTCCACCGCAGCACTTCAATTTGGCCGCCACGCCGCAGTGAGCCCCGCACACCCTCAGTTGACAGCGATTGATCTGCGGGCAGGTATCGCGCAGCCTGGCTCAAAGCATTGGCGAGCGAGGTATCCGTGTCAGTCCAGAACCAGAGTGCCGCCAGCAACGCAACTATTGCGGCAAAGGGCAATGCAATAGCCCATACAAGAAGCCGTGATTTTTTTTTGAGAGGCTCAGGCGACGCCATCAGAAAGTGAATCCCACATTCAGGTGCAGGCGCAACTGCTTCGCTGCAAGGCCATACGCCAGATCAATCTGCAACGGCCCCACCGGGCTTTTCCAGCGAACGCCAGCGCCGACACCCACCTTGGCCTTGAGCTCTGACGGCTTGTCTGCGACGGCCCCGGCATCGACGAACAGCACGCCTTCCCAATCTGTCAGCTTGTCATTGGAGGTAATCGGTCGCTGCCATTCAACGCTGCCCACCGCCAGATAGCGTCCGGCCGCAATTTGGCCACCAGGCAGCGTGGTACCAATGCTCTCAAAGCCATAGCCACGCACTGTGGTGTCGCCACCCGTCAGAAACTGCTGGGTACTGGGTAGGGACGCGCCAGAGCGTGCGAGCAATGCCCCGCCTTCCACGCGCACCGCAATACGCCCTGAGCGGGAGGAAGGCAGATAACTTTCCTGTTGGCTGGCCAGTGACCAAACGCCGAGCCAGCGAGCCTGCGTGCGAAAGTAGGGTTCGCGATTGTTGCCCAGCGTTGTGCCCCCGCCCAGTTCGACACCCAATCCATACCCGCTGGAGGGAAACGGCAGGCTGTCGAAGTTGCGTTGCGTCCAGGCGTAGTTGGCACTGATCGAGTCGGCCACGGTCGCGCCGTTGGCGCCTGTGGTTCTGGCCCGGTCGTACTGCAGGTAATAGTTGCGGTCGATGCGGTCACCTTCCTGGGTGCGGCCTGCACGGAGGCGCTGGCTGATGACATCAAAGCTGCCACTGGTCTCTTTCTTCAGCAACGCAGAGGTCACCCAGCGCCAGTTGCCCTGGTCCGGCGGAGCTGTCAGCTCTGTTCCCGCAGACTTCGTATCGCGATCAATCGAAATTTTCGACACGGCGCGCCAGCCAATAACTGGCACCTGATGATCCGTGTGTTCCAGCGAAAGACGGGGTCCGCTATCAGTGCTGGCACCTATTCCCAGGACCAGCTTTTTCCGTTTGGCTTCTCGCACCTGAATGAGAACGGGCGCTGCATCCACATTGCCAGCGGTATCGAGAGACACAAAGACGGAGTCGAAATAACCGCTGTCCACCAATCGCTGTTGCGCCTCCTGCAACCGGGCCCTGTCGTAGTCGGCACCCGGAGTTAGCCTGGCCACCCGTTCCACCGTTGCAGCGTTGAAACGCTCCGTCCCGCTGATTTGCAGGGAACCCAGACGGTAGGCGGGGCCGGAATCCAGTGTCACATTCAAGCTGGCTAAGTGGCCGTCCGTGTCGATCTCGGCCCGGCTGTCAACAATCTGGCCAGCAGGGTACCGCTGGCCGGTGAGCATCTGTTGGGACTGCGTTTTCGCATGGTCCCAGCCAGCTTGCGTGAAAATCATGCCCGGGCGCAAAGGCCAACTGGCCCGAATGGCATTACGCCGTGCCACCGCTGATTCATCGGTTCCCAGCTGACCTGCGAAGGCCAGATTGACTGCCCCAATGCGGGTCGGTTCACCCGGGGCGACATCAATCGAAACCACTTGCCGTGCTTTATTGACGGATGAAATTTCCCCCCCGGTCTGGCGCCGGGACAGCTTGATATCGGGCGAGAAGTAGCCCAGGGTTCCCAATAGGTCCCGCGTGTTGCGTTCGGCGGCTTCCATCAATCTTTCGAGCTCACTGGCGTCCAGATCGTTCAGTTCACGGTAGCGCAGCAGCTCGAGGTGGCTTTGCAAATAGGCCTGAATCTCTTGCGGCGCCCTGATTTCAACTTCAAAAGATGGGCCGGCAGGGGCCTGTAGCGTGGATGGTTGTGCCTGTAGCGAACCCGAAAACGCAATCACCCAGACAAAACAAACTGGCAGCAGGGCCAGCTTGTGGATGGTTCTGATCATCTGGCTATTTTGACAGCATGCGCATCGCTTCTTCGAGACCCTTGATGGTGAGGGGATACATGCGCTGATTCACGATCTGCTGAATCACGCTAATGCTTTGACGGTATTGCCACACCCCTTGCGGCTCGGGATTGATCCAGGCGAACTTGGGAAATGCGTTGGTCAAGCGTTGCAACCATTCGGCCCCGGCTTCTTCGTTGTTGTATTCGACACTGCCACCAGGCTGTAAAATTTCATACGGGCTCATGGTCGCGTCGCCAATGAAGATGAGCTTGTAGTCCTTGTTGTACTTGCGGATGATGTCCCAGGTAGCAAATTTCTCGCTGAAGCGGCGGCGGTTGTTCTTCCACATGAAGTCATACACACAATTGTGGAAGTAATAAAACTCCATGTGTTTGAACTCGGTCTTGGTGGCTGAGAACATTTCTTCCACGCGCGCAATGTGCTCGTCCATAGTGCCGCCGACGTCCATCAGCAGAAGCACTTTTACATTGTTGTGGCGCTCCGGGCGCATCTTGATGTCCAGATAGCCCGCGTTAGCAGCTGTTTTGCTGATGGTTTCGTCAAGATCCAGCTCGTCTTCGTGACCCTCGCGTGCGAACTTGCGCAGGCGGCGCAGGGCAATCTTGATGTTGCGCGTGCCCAGTTCCTGCGTGTCGTCGTAATCCTTGTACGCGCGCTGATCCCAAACCTTCACCGCGCTCTTGTTTCGGCTTTTTTCCTGGCCAATGCGGATGCCCTGCGGGTTGTAACCGTTGGCACCAAAGGGTGAGGTACCGCCGGTACCAATCATCTTGCTGCCGCCCTCGTGGCGTTCTTTTTGCTCTTCGAAACGCTTCTTGAGCGTCTCCATCAATTCGTCCCACCCCATCTTCTCGATCTTGGCCTTTTCTTCGGGGCTCAGCTCCAGCTCCAGATTTTTGCGCAACCACTCCAGCGGAATGTCCTGCGTGAAATCAGCAACAGTCTCTACACCTTTGAAATACGAAGCAAACGCGCGGTCGAACTTGTCGTAGTGCTTTTCGTCTTTGACCAGCGTGGTGCGGCTCAGGTAATAAAAGTCGTCGATCTTGTAGCCACTGCCATCCTCGTTGTCACTGGCAGGCCCCACCACACCTTCTTTCAGCGCTTCCATCAACGTCAGGTATTCCTTGACCGAAACCGGCAGCTTGGCCGAACGCAGCGTATAAAAGAAATCGATCAACATGATGTCACTCCTGTTGCCAGCAACCTGATGCCTAATTCCTGGGCTTGATCAGTGAATGCAACAACTGCGCCTTGACCTCCGGCCACTCGCCGCTGCGCAGGCTATAGATCACCGTGTCGCGAATAGTGCCATCTCGTCGCAGGGCATGGCCACGAATTACACCGTCTTTTCTGGCGCCTAGCCGCTCAATGGCCGCTTGCGACGCAAAGTTGAAGTTGTCTGTGCGCCAGCCCACCACGTGGCAGCCCAATGTCTCGAAAGCATGCGTCATCATGAGTAACTTGCAGGTGGAGTTCACGTGCGTTCGCTGGCAGCGCAGGGCGTACCAGGTGTAGCCAATCTCGACCCGCTTGATGGCCGGTACGATGTCGTGGTAACTGGTGCTGCCCAGAACTGTGCCCGTGGCCTGGTCTGTCACGGCAAATGCGAAGCGGTTACCTGCCTCACGCATGGCCAGCGCGTCTTCAATGTATTTGCGGGTTTGCTCGGGCTCAGGCACCGAGGTAACGCGAATGTTCCACAGTTCGCCATCTGCTGCTGCTGCCTTCAGACCGGCTTCATGCGTTAGGGATAACGGTACCAGCTCAACGCCGCGGGACACAAGTTTGACGGGTTCAACAAAAGCCATTTTTCAGTCCTCTTTCTGCCTGTTTTTCCTAACGCGCCAGCGCCTTGCGAGCTGCAGGCCAATACCACCTCCCAGCCCTACCAGCACGATACCGGCGATGCTGGCGTTGCCGTAACCTTCAGTAAAGATGTTCAGACCTAACAGGCGACCGACCCAGTAACCCAGCAGGGCACCACCGATAAATCCGATGGCGTCAGACAGGCCTTCAATCAACAGTTTGTTCATAACAGTGCAGCCCCGGATCAGCGGTTATGCCGCTGCATGAACACCAGCTTTTCAAATAGTGTGACGTCCTGCTCGTTCTTTAGCAGCGCACCTACCAATGGCGGCACGGTCACCTTGTCGTCCTTGCTTTGCAGAACGTCTAGTGAAATGTCTTCAGCTACCAGCAGCTTGAGCCAATCCAGCAGCTCGCTCGTAGAAGGCTTTTTCTTCAGACCCGGCAGGTTGCGCACGTCATAAAACGTCTTCATTGCCGCTGTCAGCAAGTCTTTCTTCAGGCCGGGGAAGTGAACATCCACAATGCTCTTCATGGTCTCAGCATCAGGAAACTTGATGTAGTGGAAGAAGCAGCGGCGCAAAAACGCATCCGGCAGCTCTTTTTCGTTGTTGGAGGTGATGAACACCAGCGGGCGGTGTTTCGCACGAATCAGCTCGCGTGTTTCGTAGCAATAAAACTCCATACGATCGATTTCACGTAGCAGATCGTTCGGAAACTCGATGTCGGCCTTGTCTATTTCGTCAATCAGCAGCGCCACGGGCTCCTCGGCTGTAAATGCCTGCCAGAGCACGCCCTTGACGATGTAGTTGTGAATGTCCTTTACCCGTTCGCCCCCGTCCACGTCGGACAGCTGTGAGTCGCGCAGACGGCTCACAGCGTCGTATTCGTACAAACCCTGCTGGGCCTTGGTGGTGGATTTAATGTGCCATTGCAGCAGCGGCATGTTCAGCGCTTCGGCCACTTCCTCGGCCAGCATGGTCTTGCCGGTGCCGGGCTCGCCCTTCACCAGCAGGGGGCGCTTGAGGGTAATGCCCGCGTTCACCGACAGCATCAAGTCCTGGGTTGCGACGTAGTTCTTGGTTCCCTTGAATTTCATGGTCATGGTGGATGGCAGGAAAATGGCAGACTAAATGGTCAAATCGAGGGAAAAGAGTGGCCGATATAATCTCGTACACCCGTTTCCCAGTCACTGATTGATTGTCCTCGCAAAATGAAAAAACTGTTCTTGTCGATGTCTGTCCTGCTTGTCGCTTGCGTGACGGCTTTTTCTGTCAATGCCCAAGAGGTCAAAGGTGACATCAAGGCGGGTGAAAAAAAGGTAGCCATGTGCATTGGGTGCCATGGTATCAAGGGCTATCAAGCCAGTTTCCCGGAAATTTACAAGGTGCCCATGATCTCCGGGCAGGGCGCTAAGTACATTGTTTCCGCGCTGAACGCCTATAAGAAAGGCGACCGCAAGCACCCCACCATGCGCGGTATTGCTGATTCGCTGAACGATCAGGACATGGCCGATGTAGCTGCTTATTACGAAGCCAATGGCAAAGTAGAAGGCGCTCCGGTAGCTGGCAAGGCCGAGGCCACAGGCAAAGCCGCAGAGTTGTTGACCAAAGGCGCCTGTGTGTCCTGCCATGGCGACAACTTTGCCAAACCGATTGATCCCACCTATCCAAAAATCGCCGGTCAGCATGCGGATTACCTGTTTGTCGCGCTCAAATCCTATAAAACCGAAGGCAACGCGACATGGGGCCGCTCCAATGGCGTAATGGCAGGCATTGCCAAGCAGTTCTCGAATGCGGAACTCAAGGAACTGGCCAACTATGTGCATTCGCTGCCGACCGAGCTGAAAACGGTGCCGCAGAACAAGTTCAAGTAACAGTTTTTTGCTCCAGTGAAAAGCCGCTCATTGAGCGGCTTTTTTGTTCCTGGGCCGGTGTTGTTGAGCGTTCCGAAATTCACGACACCGCCTCAGTCCAGCAAAAAAAATGACATCATCGACTGCACCTAGAGCCAGCAAGGACAAAACGGTCATTGTTTGAGGACAGACCATTAGTCCCGTGTAGCAAACCGCTGCACACAGGCGATGTACGCATCCCCATCCGGCGGACGCCCGGCGCGCTGGCTTTCCCAGATCATTTGGCCCAGGCACTCCATGGTGTGGTGATGCGCCTCGTGCAGTGAATTGCGGCGATGTGTCAGCAGCTCCACGGCCTGCCGGATGCCGCGCGGCTGGTCGATGGAACATTGCTCGCTGATGGACAGGTGCATGGACAGGTGCAAAAACGCGTTGGTTTTGCCTTCCTCTGCCACGGCCATATTGCGCAACGCTGCGTCCACATCCGCCAGTTCGGCGTGGTATTCAGGGTGCTCGTCAATCCACTGGCTTGCTATGGTTTCAATAGCCTCCAGCGCATGTCCGGCGAGGGCTTTGGCATAAACCGAGCAGAAAAAGCGGCGAACGTCGGCTTGAGAGGGCTGCATCAACATGGTTGGTATTGTCCCGCACTGTTCCGCTCCTGCAGTCGATGGTTTCATCCATCGGTGAAAATGTTGCACCACCTCGAGGACCGACATGACTTCCCACGCTTTCATCTGTGACGCCATCCGCACCCCTTTTGGCCGTTATGGCGGCGCCCTGAGCAGTGTGCGCACCGACGATCTGGGCGCCACACCGCTCAAGGCGATGATGGCGCGCAACCCGAAGGTGGACTGGCAGATGGTGTCCGACGTCATCTACGGTTGTGCGAACCAGGCCGGTGAAGACAACCGCAACGTTGCACACATGGCGTCGCTGCTGGCAGGCTTGCCGGTAGATGTGCCGGGTGCCACCATCAACCGCCTTTGTGGATCGGGTCTAGATGCTTTGGGCACTGCAGCCCGTGCCATCAAAGCGGGAGAAGCTACTTTAATGATAGCGGGTGGCGTGGAGAGCATGAGCCGCGCGCCGTTCGTCATGCCCAAGATGGACGCTGCCTTCAGTCGCACCAACGCGGTGTACGACACCACCATCGGCTGGCGTTTCATCAACAAGCTGATGAAAGAAAAATACGGGGTGGAGGCCATGCCTGAGACCGCCGAAAACGTGGCGACCGACTACAACATCGGCCGTGAGTCGCAGGACAAGATGGCGCTAGCCAGCCAGATGAAGGCCGTCGACGCCCAAAAGGCCGGCTACTTCGATGCAGAAATCACACCGGTGACGATCCCGCAGAAGAAGGGTGACGCCGTGATCGTTAGCCAGGATGAACACCCCCGCGAGACCTCGCTGGAAGCCTTGGCCAGACTCAAACCCATCGTGCGCGCGGACGGCACGGTGACGGCAGGCAACGCCAGCGGCGTAAACGATGGCGCCTGCGCCTTGCTGCTGGCTGATGAAGCCACCGCCATCAAAAACGGCTTGACGCCCCGCGCCCGTGTGGTGGGCATGGCTACCGCCGGGGTTCCGCCGCGCATCATGGGCATTGGCCCGGCACCGGCTACGCAAAAGGCGCTGGCGCTGACCGGCCTGACGATCGGGCATATGGATGTAATCGAGCTGAACGAAGCCTTTGCCGCGCAAGGCCTGGCCGTGCTGCGCCTGCTGGGGTTGCAGGACGACGATCCGCGCGTGAACCGTTGGGGTGGCGCCATCGCACTGGGTCATCCGCTGGGCGCGTCAGGCGCGAGGCTGGCAACCACGGCAGTGAGCCAGTTGCATCAAACCGGGGGTCGCTACGCGCTGTGCACGATGTGCATCGGAGTGGGGCAAGGCATTGCCGTGATTCTGGAGCGTGTTTGATTCGCTATATGTTTGATAGCTGTTCAAGTTTATTTCACGAGGGCTAAAGCCACTTTTTATGCTTGAAGTACCTCAACCCCCCCTTTCCATACGGCTGTTGACGCCGCACGATGCCCCAACATACTGCGCTCTGCGCCTGCGGGCGCTGATGGATCACCCCGAGGCCTTCACTTCCAGCGCGGAAGAAGAGGCCGGCAAGCCCTTGAGCTGGTCCAAGGATCGCGTGAAAGCGGACGCGAACAAACCTCACGACTTTTTCCTTGGCGCCTTTCTGGATGACAACCTGGTCGGCATGGTGGGATTGCAGGGCCGCTACCGCCCGAAGGAGCGGCACAACGCCACCGTGGTCGGCATGTTTGTGGCGCCTGAAGCGGGTGGCCGTGGCTTGGGGCTGGCACTGATGCGCGACCTGCTGGTGCGTGCACAGGCGCTACCCGGGCTGGAACAGCTGGACCTGACCGTGACCGAGGGCAACAACACCGCGCAACGCCTGTATGAGCGCTGCGGTTTCAAGGTCTTTGGCGTGCTGCCGCGCGCCATCCGGGTGGGCGGGCGATACTACGCGAAGGTTCACATGGTGCTGGCGCTGCGCTGATCACCGATCTTTCGCTTCACACCAGAACAATTGCCAGCCGTTGGCCTTCAGATGATTCCCAGATGACATTCCCCATCATCACTGACCCCTACTTTTACGCCGTCACCGTTCCCGCCGTGTTGCTGCTGGGCGTAAGCAAAAGCGGCTTTGGAGCGGGCTTTGGCTCGCTGGCCGTGCCGATGATGGCGCTTGCCGTCACCGTGCCGGAAGCCGCTGCCATCCTGATGCCGGTGCTGCTGCTGATGGACATTCTGGGCATGGCGGCGTTTCGCAAAGACTTTGACCTCAAGTTTTTGAAGTTTTTGATTCCCTGCGGGCTGGTGGGAATCGTCATTGGCGCGCTGCTGTTCAAGGCGTTGTCCGCCCACACCGTGGCCGGCATCGTGGGCGTATTCACGCTGCTGTTTCTGGCACAGCGACTGATTTTTCCGCCCAAACCCGACAGCCCGCCGCCGCCCAAGTGGCTGGGCGCCATCCTCACCGCCACGTCCGGCTTCACCAGTTTCATCGCCCACGCGGGCGGCCCGCCGATCAACGCCTATGTGATTCCGATGCGCCTGTCGCCGGTAAAGTTCACCGCCACCATGGCGTTCTTTTTCTTTGTGATCAACCTGTCCAAATGGATTCCTTACGCATGGCTGGGGCTGCTGGACATGCGCAACATGGCCACGTCACTCGTGCTGCTGCCCATCGCACCCATCGGCGTGTTGGTGGGCGTGCGCATGGCCCGGAAAATTAACCCGGTGCTGTTTTACCGGTTGGTGTATTTGGGGATGTTTCTCACCGGCGTGAAGCTGGTATGGGACGCAGTGCGTTGATTTCGCTCTTTGACGGACTCGGGTTGGCGCGGCACTCAGACTCCGCGGCTGTCCCCCGGCTATTGGCCCGCACAACCAGACCGGTGCCCGGCATCACGATTTCGGAACACTCAATAGCTGTGTTGCAAGTCCACCTTTACCCTAGTTCTCCCACCCCTGCGGCCGCTGCTGCGCGCGCACTTCGCGCTCCTGCGCCATCTGCTCCTCCAACTGTTGGCGCCCCTGTTTGACTACCGCAATCAGCTTGGCGCGGTCTTTGTAGTGGGGGTGCAGCTTTTCAAACAGTTCTAGGTTGTGTTGGCGAAAGCGCATGGCGCTCTGTCGGGCTACGTGGGCGCCGTGGCCCAGCAGCTCCAACACGCTGCGGGCGCTGCGCAGGCTGGACTCGAATGTCTCGCGCTCCACTCGCATGACACCCCGGTCGCGCAGCTTGTTCCAGTGGGTCACGTCGCGGGCGCGGGCCACAATCTCAAGGTGCGGGAAGTGTTCTTTCGCCAGGTCCACAATCTCCAGTGATTGGTCCACATCGTCCACTGCCACCACCAGGATTTTGGCCTGCGCCGCACCGGCGGTACGCAGCAAATCCAGTCTGGTGGCGTCGCCATAAAACACGCGGTAGCCGAAACTGCGTGCGGCCTCGATCATCTCCACATCATGGTCAAGCACGGTGCAGGGAATGCCCTGCGCCAGCATCATGCGGGCGATGATTTGCCCATAACGGCCAAACCCGGCAATGACGATGGGTGCCTCCTGCGGCTCTGAAATTTCTTCCAGCGTGGTCTTGCCCAGCCGGGCGTAGCGCGGCAGCAGCAGCCTGTCGATGGCCACCAGCATCAACGGGCTGACCAGCATCGACACGGCCACTGCGCCGATCAGGAGCGAAGCCGTCTGAGCGGGGAACACATTGGCGCCCGCAGCTGCCTGGAAAACCACAAACGCAAACTCGCCGCCCTGCGCCAGAAGCAGCGTGAACACGGGGCGCTCCTGAAACGGCAGCCTCATCGCCCGGGCCACGGCGTAAATCACCACGCCCTTCACCGCCAGAAAGCCGACCACCACCAGCGCCATCAAGCCTGGCGATTGCAGCAGTACGCCAAAGTCGATGCTCATGCCCACGGCGATGAAAAACAGGCCCAGCAACAGACCCTTGAACGGCTCGATGTCGGTTTCCAGCTCGCGTCGGTACTCACTTTCAGCCAGTAGCACACCGGCCAGAAACGCACCTAGCGCCATTGACAGGCCCACCAGCTGCATCAGCCCCGCAATGCCCACCACCAGCAAGAGCGAGGCGGCAGTGAAGATTTCAGGCGTGTTGGAGCGGGCGATCCAGCGGAACAGCGGACGCAGAAGCAGGCGGCCACCCAGAATGATGCCGGCAATTACCGCTATGATTTTGAGAGCTTCCCACGTATGATTGACCGGGGCTAGAGCCTCTTTGTCTGCTGAAATAACGCCTAGAAGCGGCAGCAGCGCCAGAATCGGGATGGCGGCCACATCCTGAAACAGGAGGATGGAGAATGACGCCTGCCCGCTGCTGGTGGGCAGCAGGTTGCGCTCACCCATCACCTGCAGCGCAATGGCCGTGCTCGACAGAGCCAGGCCCAGCCCGGCCACCAGCGCCACCCGCCAGCTCACGCCAAACACCATGGCCGCAGCGGTGAGCAGCAGCGCGCAGCCAAGCACCTGGGCGCTACCCCAGCCAAATATCGGGCGGCGCAGGCTCCACAGGCGTTTGGGCTCCAGCTCCAGCCCGACCAGAAACAGCATCAGCACAACACCAAATTCGGCGAAGTGCAGGATGTCCTCCACATTGGTCACCAGCCCCAGCCCCCAGGGACCAATGGCGATCCCTGCAGCCAGGTAACCAATGATGGAGCCCAGGCCCACGGCCTTGCTCAGCGGCACGGCAATGACTGCCGCGCTCAGGTAAATGAAGCTGTTGATCAGCCAGGCAGGTGCGTGTTCCATGAGCTAGTTTGCCCCCACGCTTGTCACTGCGTGTGCTGCGCTGCCGCCCGAGAGGGCCCTCGCGCCTTGGGGCGGCCCGGCGGCGCTCAAGTCCTCTGTCGGCCGGTCGGCTGCGGGCACTTCGCACAGCGGGCAGCTCTCCAGGTCATCCAGCTCCGGCCAGTTGGGGTAGCTTTGCAGGCGCTCGCCAAAGGTGGCCACGTGTTGCTGGACTTCGGCGTTGCTGGCACTGTGGGCGCCGTGCAGGATCAGCGGGGGCAAAAACCGCATGCCGCAAAGGGCCGCGGTTTGCTCATACGGTGGCAAAAAAGCATCGAAGAAGTAACGGTTGTAGCTTTGCGGGTGGTAAGACGTTTCGGGCCCGCCGGTGGTGGCCACCAGCCACAGGTCTTTGCCACGCAAGGCTGTGCCTGCATTCGAGACTGAATCGCCACCGTAAGCCCAGCCGTAGGTGAGCACATCGTCCAGCCAGAGCTTTTGCAGCGCCGGCATCGAATACCACTGGATCGGGTGCACCAGAACGATCAGCTTCGCGGCAGCCACGCGCGTCTGCTCGGCGGCAACATCAATGCAGTAGTCGGGGTATTGCGTGTACAGGTCGCAGGCGTTCACTTGAGCGTTGGCGATGGCGATGCCCTGAGTGGTTTGCAGCAGCAGCCGGTTGACGCGTGAGTCGCGCCAGTTGGGGTGGGCGGCGATGACGTAAATAGCCGAATTCATGTGTTTGGGGGTGGGGTTGTCCATGCCGCTAACATAGCGCAAAGTCGAAAAAGCTGTTGTTCCATTCAAATCTGAGGAGTTCGTTATGCCAGTGGTCGTCGTAGCCAATCCAAAAGGCGGTGTGGGCAAGTCCACGCTGTCCACTAATATCGCCGGGTATTTCGCCTCGAAAGGGCACGCGGTGATGCTGGGTGATGCCGACCGCCAGCAGTCCTCCAAACTCTGGCTGGGCTTGCGGCCGCAAGGCGCACGACCCATCACCACCTGGGACGTGGGCGACGACCTGATCGCCAAGCCGCCCAAAGGCACGACGCATCTGGTGCTGGACACACCCGCCGGCCTGCATGGCAACCGCCTGAAGGAAGTGATGAAAATGGCCGACAAGATCATCGTGCCGCTGCAGCCCAGCGTGTTCGATATTTTTGCCACACGCGCTTTTCTGGACGAGTTGGCCCACAGCCGCCACGCTGAGAAAACGCAAGTGGGACTGGTCGGCATGCGGGTGGACGCGCGCACGATTTCCGCCGACAAGCTGCACGATTACGTGGACAAACTGGGGCTGCCGGTGCTGGGCTACCTTCGGGACACGCAAAACTACATCCACCTCGCGGCGCGCGGCCTGTCGGTGTTCGATGTGTCGCCCAACCGGGTGGAAAAAGACATCGAGCAGTGGCAGGGCATTTGCCGCTGGCTGGACAATTAAGCGCCATGCGGACGCTTCAAACCCTCGCCGAGCTCGCGGCGCTGGTGGGGCATGAAGTGGCGGTCAGCGACTGGACCACCATCACGCAGGAGCAGGTGAACCTGTTTGCGCAGGCTACAGGCGACCACCAGTGGATTCACGTGGACGTGGAGCGCGCAAAGGCTGGGCCGTTTGGCGGCCCAATTGCGCATGGTTTTTTGACGCTGTCTCTGATTCCGAAGTTTTTTGAGTCGTCGTTCGAGATCGTGCAGTCGCGCATGGGTGTGAACTACGGGCTCAACAAGGTGCGTTTCATGGCGCCGGTGCCCGTGGGCAGTCGCCTGCGCGCCCGGATGAAGCTGCTGCAGTGCGAGCCGATCGGCAAGGAGGGTTTGCAGATGGTCTGGGAAGTGGCGGTGCAACGAGAAGGCTCGGACAAGCCGGTGTGCGTGGCGGAGTCGATTGTTCGGCAATATCCGTAGCCCTGGGCACTGGAATGACCGGATTTCACTCCTTTTTTATGCCTAACTAGGCATCTATGCCGCACCAGATTTGGATTAGCAGCTACTAAATTCGTAGCATTCCGAATTCATTCTGTCGCCAAGCTTCAAATACCGTGACGGCCACCGCGTTGGACAGGTTCAGACTACGCTGGCCTGCCAGCATGGGCAGCTTCAGGCTCTGGCCGGGCCCGAAAGAAGCGCGCACCGCTTCGGAAATACCTTTAGTCTCTGAGCCGAAAACCAGCCAGTCGCCGGGCTGAAACGTCACCGCATACGGGCTGCCTGAGCCGCGGGTGGTGAGGGTGAACAGGCGGTCCGGCGCGGGCTGTTCGTCCCGAAGGAAAGATGGCCAATCCGCGTGGCGCTTGAGCTGGGCGTACTCGTGGTAGTCCAGCCCGGCGCGGCGCATGTGTTTGTCCTCCATCGAAAACCCCAGCGGATCCACCAGATGCAGGGTGCAGCCGGTGTTGGCCGCCAGCCGGATGACGTTGCCGGTGTTGGGCGGAATTTCGGGCTCGACCAGGACGATGTTGAACATGCCGGGATTATTCAACAGGTGTATTGTTCAGCAGGGGCCGTTCGCGCCATGACGATACCTGTATTGTGCGCCGCCCCGGCAGCCCGAAACGCGGTGGCTCCGGCGGGCAGCGAGACGCCGCTGGTCATGAAGTCGTCGATCAGCACCTCGCGTTTGCCCTGAATCTGCACGGCCAGCAGCGGGTCAACAATAAAGGCTTTATTCACATTGCGCAGCCGGTGATCGCGCGGCAGCGGGGTTTGCACGGGCCCGTCCTGCAAGCGCAGCAGCAGCCGTGCGCGGGTTTTGGCCGGGGCCAGTGCTTTGGACAGCTCCAGCGCCTGATTGAAGCCCCGTTTCGGCCAGGCGCTTGGTGGCCAGCGGCATGGGAATCACGATATCGGCGTCGTCCAGCGCGGGCTCCACCCTGGGCACGCTGCGCAAGCAATAGCGCAAAGGTGTCAGACCACCCGGTTTGCGCGCCAAATTTGTACTGGACGATCAGGTCGCCCCACGGGTACTCGTACGACACGGCGGCCAGGCAGCGGTCCAGCTGTGGCGGATTCCTGAGGCACATACCGCATTGGGTAACATCGTCTACCACGCCAGCCGCCAGCCGCAGCCCGCAGGTGTGGCAGCGTAGCTTGGGCTGCGCAAACTGATTGACGCAGGCCTCACATACGGGCTGCGACGGCCAAGCGTGGCAAGCCGCGCATTGGCTGGGCACGCGGCCTGACACCTGACTGGATACCCTTTGGAGCAACTCGCTGAACATCGGGTCAATATACTCGTCGCTCGGAATCTTCAACCTGCCATGTCCTCAGAACGCCCCCCTACCATTGATCCGCAGGCTGCCCGGCGGTGGGCTGATTTGCCCGCCCATGAGTCGCCCTGGCTGCATGAAGAGGTGGCGCGCCGCATGGAAGAGCGACTGCAGTGGATCAAGCTGCAGCCCGCTAGCTGGGCGCATTGGGAGCCGGTGCGCGGCGGTCTGCAGACCCATGCGGCACTGGCCCGTCGTTACCCGGACGCAGCCTGTTTTGTGGTGGAAGCCCCCGAATCCAGAACGCGGGTAGCGGCTAAATCAATATCAAAACCATGGTGGAGCCTGTCCCGTTGGCGTGAAAAGTCGGTGCAGTTTCAGGTGCCACCGGATGCGTCGGTGCAGATGTTGTGGGCAAACATGGCGCTGCACATGTCGGCCGACCCGCAGGCCCTGATCGCGCAGTGGCACCGTGCGCTGGCAACCGATGGCTTTCTGATGTTTTCCTGCCTCGGGCCGGATACGCTGAAAGAGCTGCGCAATGTGTACCAGGTGTTGGGCTGGCCCGCGCCGTCCCATGAGTTCACCGACATGCATGACTGGGGCGACATGCTGGTCAATGCCGGTTTTGCCGAGCCGGTGATGGACATGGAGCGAATTACGCTGACATTCGAGTCGCCCCTGCGACTGCTGGCAGAGTTGCGTCAACTGGGCCGCAACTTCCATCAGCAACGTTTTGCGGGTTTGCGCGGGCGGCGCTGGCTGGCTCAGTTGCACGCTAGTTTGCAGCAGGGGCTGGCCGCGCCGGGTGAGGGCGGGCGGCTCCAGCTGACATTTGAGATCATTTATGGACACGCCCTGAAACCGCAGCCGCGTTTCCCTGTGAGTGCAGAGACCCGCGTATCGGTGGACCAAATGAGGTCAAAACTGCGGCAGGGCAGAGGCGGTGATCAGACGACGTAACACCCGGCCTTATCCTTCCGTGTTGGGTTGCCAAATAAAAACCTGCGTTTCCTGATTCAGGTCAAAGAAGAATTTGAATGAATTAGAATTACGAAATTAGAGGTTACGGCATTTTCCGGCAGGCTCAGCTCCGTCCCATGTGGTGGGGGGAGTATCAGGCAAGACGCATGACGAATCTGGTTTATCGGTTCGCGACGGTGCAAGGTCAGCACGTCCAATGGTTTCTGCGGCGTAACTGTTCGGTTACGCCCCGGCAACTGTTTTGGGTGTTTCTGTCCCTTTGCGCAATCTCTTTGGGTATTGGTACATTTTTCTGGATGAAGGGCGCTACGCTTGTATTGCCTTTTGCATCGCTGGAATTGCTTGCGGTGGCAGTTGCATTTGTGGTCTACGCACGACATGCAACTGATGGCGAGCGGATACTCCTGAGGGGTACCCAGCTGGTTGTCGAGTTTGAAAACGGGGGCAAACTGGAGCGCGCCGAGTTTCAACGTGATTGGGTTCGTGTGGAGCCTCGGGCAGGGCATCGGTCCCTTATCGAGGTGTCAGGCCAAGGCCGCTCGATCGATGTGGGGCGCTTTGTCAGGCCGGAGTTGCGACCGGTGCTGGCGCGGGAAATCAGGATGGCCCTGCGGGGTGTCTGACAGCGCGACAGGTGAAGAATTTGCGTTCGATAGTTTTGGTTAAACAGATTCGGTTAATTTGAGGCATTGAAGAAGTGAACATGATCAAGAGCATTTCAAACCATCTGGCTCGCATGCTGCTGGCAGCGGGCGTCTGGGGCAGCACGGTGGCGTTTACCGCGGCACATGCAACGGGTGATTTGCCCGGCGGCCCCGCTGTCAATCAGTTAAATCTTCACCCCGCCGTGACCAAAATTGCCGAAGAGCAGGCATGGTTGCACTGGTTCATGCTCATTGTCTGCACGGTTATTTTCCTGGCGGTTTTCGGCGTGATGTTTTATTCCATCTGGAAGCACCGCAAGTCGGTGGGCCACAAGCCGGCTACCTTTCACGAGTCGGTAACGGTCGAAATTGTCTGGACCATCGTTCCGTTCGTCATCGTGATCCTGATGGCGTTGCCGGCCACCAAGGTGATTGTTGCCATGAAGGACACCACCAATGCTGACCTGACCATCAAGGCCACAGGCATGCAGTGGAAGTGGGGCTATGACTACATCAAAGGTGAAGGTGAAGGTATCGGCTTTACTTCGACGCTGGACAGTTCACACCGTGCCATGTCCGATGCAGGTGGCCCGAAGGCTGGCGAAGTCGTTGATAACTATCTCCTCAAGGTTGACAACGCTCTGGTGGTGCCTGTGGACAAAAAGGTGCGCATCATCACGACCGCTACCGACGTGATCCATGCTTTCATGGTGCCGTCATTTGGTATCAAGCAGGATGCCATTCCTGGTTTTGTGCGTGACACCTGGTTCCGCGCTGAAAAAGTGGGTGACTATTACGGTCAATGCGCCGAGTTGTGCGGGAAAGAGCACGCCTACATGCCTATCCATGTGAAGGTCGTTTCTGCTGAAGATTATTCGAAGTGGGTCGATGTCGAAAAGAAGAAACTGGCTGCCAAGGCAGATGACCCATCCAAAGTCTGGACACTGGATGACATCGTGAAGCGTGGTGAAAAGGTTTACGCTGCCAATTGCGCAGCTTGTCACCAGGCCAACGGCAAAGGTGCTGGTCCGATCAAGCCACTGGACGGGGCGGCCGTGGTGCTCGATGCCGACAAGGCGAAGCAGATCTCCGTGTTGCTGAACGGGCAAAACAATGGGGCCATGCCGGCCTGGAAGCAGTTGAGTGATACCGAGATCGCCGCGGTCATCACCTACACCAAGAACAACTGGTCCAACAAGACGGGCCAAATCGTGCAGCCAGCCGAAATTGTGGCCGCCCGCAAATAGTCAGCCTTGAAGCAAAGCTTTTGACGATCCTCAAGAGCTTTCAGAGCCAGTTTAGAGAATTGAGATAAGGAAATCACGATGAGCGCCGTTTTAGACCATCACGACCACGCCCATGACGACCACCATGACCACGCCCCCACGGGCTGGCGGCGGTGGGTGTATGCCACCAATCACAAAGATATTGGTACGCTGTACATGTTGTTCAGCTTCACCATGCTGATGGTCGGTGGCGTTCTGGCGCTGCTGATTCGGGCTGAACTGTTCCAGCCGGGTCTGCAACTCGTGAATCCCGAGTTGTTCAACCAACTCACCACCATGCATGGCCTGATCATGGTGTTTGGCGCCATCATGCCGGGCTTTGTCGGCTTTGCGAACTGGATGATTCCGCTGCAAATTGGCGCAGCAGACATGGCTTTTGCCCGCATGAATAATTTCAGCTTCTGGCTGATGATTCCTGCTGGTCTGATGCTGGTCGGCTCGTTCTTCATGCCTGGCGGCGCCCCAGCAGCTGGCTGGACGTTGTATGCGCCGCTGACCCTGCAAATGGGCCCTTCCATGGATGCCGGTATTTTTGCCATGCACATCCTGGGTGCCTCCTCCATCATGGGTTCGATCAATATCATCGTGACCATCCTCAACATGCGTGCACCAGGCATGACGTTGATGAAGATGCCTATGTTCTGCTGGACCTGGCTGATCACGGCCTACCTTCTGATTGCCGTGATGCCCGTGCTGGCTGGCGCGATCACTATGACTCTGACAGACCGCCACTTTGGGACCAGCTTCTTCAACCCGGCTGGTGGTGGTGACCCGGTGATGTACCAGCACATTTTCTGGTTCTTCGGTCACCCCGAGGTGTACATCATGATCTTGCCAGCCTTCGGCATAATCAGCCAGATCGTGCCTGCTTTCTCCCGCAAGAAGCTGTTTGGTTACGCCTCCATGGTGTACGCCACTTCTTCGATTGCCATTCTGTCTTTCATCGTGTGGGCACACCACATGTTCACTACCGGCATGCCGGTGACCGGTCAGTTGTTCTTCATGTACGCCACGATGCTGATTGCAGTGCCAACGGCAGTGAAGATTTTCAACTGGATCGCAACCATGTGGCAGGGCTCCATGACCTTCGAGACTCCCATGTTGTTTGCGGTGGGCTTTATCTTCGTGTTCACTATGGGTGGTTTCACCGGCCTGATTCTGGCCGTAGCGCCTATCGATATCCAGATTCAGGATACCTACTACGTGGTGGCCCACTTCCACTACGTTCTGGTGGCAGGTTCCCTGTATGCCATGTTCGCGGGCTATTACTACTGGAGCCCGAAGTGGACCGGCGTGATGTATAACGAGACGCGCGGGAAGATTCACTTTTGGTGGTCGTTGATTGCGTTCAACATCACCTTCTTCCCGATGCACTTTCTGGGGCTTGCCGGCATGCCGCGCCGCTACGCCGACTACCCAATGCAGTTTGCTGATTTCAATGCGATTGCCTCTGTTGGTGCGTTCGCTTTCGGTCTGGCACAGGTTTACTTCTTCTTCTTCATCGTTTTGCCGACCATGATGGGTAAGGGCGAAAAAGCATCGCAGAAGCCTTGGGAAGCGGCAGAAGGCCTGGAGTGGGAAGTGCCTTCACCCGCACCGTTCCATACGTTTGAGACGCCTCCCAAACTGGATGCAACCGCTACCAGAGTTATTGGCTGATAGCGGCAGAAAGCATTTCTTGAATCATGACTCCTGAACAAAAAAAGGCCAACATCAAGACCGGGTTGATACTCGCGTCTGTTGCACTGGTCTTTTTCATCGGCTTTATGGCCAAGATGATTGTGCTTGGTAAATAAGCCATGAACCTGCGTCGCGAAAACGTCAGAATGGTTGGGAAACTGGCTGTGGTTGCTGCGGGCATGTTTGCCTTTGGCTATGCACTGGTGCCTATCTACAAGGCGATTTGCGAAATGACAGGTATCAATATCCTCGCTCTGGGCGAAAAGGATATTCCGGGCGCCAAGGTCAAGCTGGCGGCCAATACGCAAGTCGATACCTCGCGCACCATCACGGTTGAGTTTGATGCGAACGCCCGCGGGCCTTGGGAATTCAAGCCTGCCCAACGGTCAGTGCAAGTGCATCCTGGCGAGCTGACCACGGTGATGTACGAATTTCAGAACATTCAAAACCGGCGGATGTCCGCACAGGCAATCCCCAGTTACGCGCCTCAGCAGGCCAGTACCCACTTCAACAAGATTGAGTGTTTCTGCTTCAACCAGTACACACTTGAGCCTGGAGAAAAGAAAACGTGGCCGGTAGCATTCATCATTGATCCCAAGCTATCCAAAGACGTCAGGACGATTACTTTGTCGTACACCTTTTTTGAAGTCGGTGGAAAAACGCCTGCAGCACCAGTCGCAGCAGCGACCGGAATCATCAAGGCAGGGGTGGGTTCATGAGTGACGGCAAAGAAAGTGCTGGCAAAGTAGGCAGCGGGTCCTTTTTCCGCAGCGTGAAGATGGTTGCATGGTCTTTTCTGGGTATTCGCAAAAATAGTGAATATCAGGAAGACCTGGCAAAAGTTAATCCACTGCACGTGATGGTGGTGGGGGTTGGCGCGGCGCTGATGCTGGTGGTCGGCCTGATTGTTTTGGTGAACTGGGTTGTGGCTAAATAAGCTCAAATCACGGTCAGAATTGATTGAAGAGAACTGGAAGGAATGGAACTGAAATGAGTTCAACAACACACGGCACGACGCCACACTATTTTGTGCCCAGCCCGTCGCGGCATCCTGC
>JAKQJK010000223.1 GCA_029561195.1 Pseudomonadota bacterium | reverse complement strand
ATCGGCTCTTTGTTCAGGTGAACCGTGCAACCACCGGCGCTGCGCTCGGCGGACGCATCGCTCAATTCAAACGCCTGCTCCACTTTCAGGTCTGGCAAGCCTTCGATTTCCAGAATGCGGCCCGAGAAAATATTCTTCTTGCCCTGCTTGGCCACCGTCAGCAAGCCTGCCTTGATGGCGTACAGCGGAATGGCATTTACCAGATCACGCAGCGTGATGCCGGGCTGCATCTTGCCTTTGAAGCGCACCAGCACAGATTCAGGCATGTCCAGCGGCATCACGCCGGTTGCGGCACCAAAAGCCACCAAGCCAGAGCCTGCCGGGAAGCTAATACCGATGGGGAAACGCGTGTGGCTGTCGCCACCGGTGCCCACGGTGTCAGGCAGCAGCATGCGGTTGAGCCAGCTGTGGATGATGCCGTCACCAGGGCGCAGCGGAATGCCACCACGGGTGCTCATGAACTCAGGCAGCTCGTGGTGCATCTTCACGTCCACAGGCTTCGGATAAGCGGCGGTATGGCAGAACGACTGCATCACCAGGTCGGCGCTGAAGCCCAGGCAGGCCAGGTCTTTAAGCTCGTCGCGGGTCATCGGGCCGGTGGTGTCTTGTGAGCCCACCGAAGTCATCTTCGGTTCGCAATACGTGCCGGGGCGCACACCCTGCTGGTTGCCTTTGACGACCGGGAGGCCACACGCACGGCCCACCATTTTTTGTGCCAGTGTGAAACCCTTGTGGGTATCGACCGGGTTTTGCGGCAGGCGGAACAAGGCGCTGACGGGCAAGCCCAGCGCCTCGCGCGCCTTGGCAGTCAGGCCACGGCCAATGATGAGCGGAATACGGCCACCGGCGCGCACTTCGTCAAACAGCACATCGCTCTTGACCTTGAATTCGGCAATCGTCTTGCCGTCTTTGAGAGCCTTGCCGTCATAGGGACGCAATTCAATCACGTCGCCCATGTTCATCTGGCTCACGTCCAGCTCAATCGGCAGCGCGCCGGAGTCTTCCATGGTGTTATAGAAAATCGGGGCAATCTTGCTGCCCAGACACACGCCACCAAAACGTTTGTTCGGCACAAACGGAATATCTTCACCCGTGAACCACAACACCGAGTTGGTTGCGGATTTGCGGCTTGAGCCGGTGCCCACTACGTCACCCACATAAGCGACCAGATTGCCTTTGGCCTTGAGCGAGTCGATGAATTTCACCGGGCCGCGTTTGCCATCTTCTTCAGGCGTCACACCGGGGCGGGCATTTTTGTGCATGGCCAATGCGTGCATCGGAATGTCGGGTCGGCTAAAGGCATCAGGTGCGGGAGAAAGATCGTCGGTGTTGATTTCGCCCGCCACTTTGAAGACTGTCAGCTTGATGCTTTGCGGCACTTCGGGGCGCGAGGTAAACCACTCGGCATCGGCCCAGCTTTGCAGCACGGCTTTGGCGTGGGCATTGCCCTTGTCGGCCTTTTCCTTGACGTCATGGAACTGGTCAAACATCAGCAGAGTTTTCTTCAGCCCGTTGGCGGCTGCTTGGGACACGGCTGCGTCGTCCAGCAGATCGACCAGCGGGCTGATGTTGTAGCCACCCAGCATGGTGCCCAGCAACTCGGTGGCCTTTTCGCGCGAAATCAGTGCGCACTTCTCGGTGCCATGGGCCACGGCGGCCAGATACGAGGCCTTGACCTTGGCGGCATCGTCCACACCGGCCGGCACGCGGTAGGTGATCAGGTCCACCAGCGTGGCTTCTTCGCCTTTGGGTGGATTTTTCAGCAGCTCGATTACTTCGCCGGTCTGTTTGGCCGACAGTGGTAGAGGGGGGATGCCGAGAGCGGCGCGTTCGGCGACGTGGGCGCGATAGGCTTGCAACATGGTTATTTACTCCTTTTTTTGAACGAAATATGGCTCCGACTCTCATCGGATATGCGTGACGAGCTATCTATTTTGTAGCACTTTCAATGGTGGCAGCGGGTATGTCATCCAGCACACTGGCTGGTGGTGCCTTAAGCATGGCTTGTGCCACCAGCTCTTGCGACGGGCTCAAACACCCGTCGTTGAGCCGTTGGCCCAGTTTTTGATTCATCAGCATCGACTTGTTGGCCAGTTGCAGCCAGACCACGCCCGCAGCCTTGTCTTCCAGACGGATAGCACCAGTGGTGGTTTCCTCGGGTGACACGCGGTAGTTCACATTGCGAGCCCGCAGATTGAAGAAACCCGGCGCCGCGGGATCGGCCTGCAAGGCCACAACGCCCCCGTGTTCGCAAGGCAGGTTGCCCACATGCACGCGCTGCGCAATCTCGAGCTCCGCGGGCGTCAAAGGCGCCCGTATCTCGGCTGCGATGTTTCGGGCTTCGACACGAATTTCCTTTCGGCTGGCCTTGGGGTCAACTTTGGAGGGCGGAGTTTGTGCGGCCACCACCGCGCAAACCGGCAGCATTGCGACAAAAGA
The DNA here is from genome assembly GCA_029561195.1 of Pseudomonadota bacterium. GTDB lineage: Bacteria > Pseudomonadota > Gammaproteobacteria > Burkholderiales > Burkholderiaceae_C > Egaibacter. Next base: position 5,315 of record JAKQJK010000223.1, on the reverse strand, counting down.
AAGCGCGCGTACCCTTGTGAAGAATAGAAACAGCTTGTTCATGGTTGGTCGCCTTGCGTGTTGAAGTGTCACAATCAGTGAACGGTTGTCACAAAGTAGGCCTGAACCCCGGCTGGCAGGGTTCGACCCGTCTGATGTGCCCGTTCCAGAGTCTGCCAAAAATAGCGGTAACTGGCGCGGTCATGCAACCGCCCTTCGAAGCTGATCGGGGCCCATTCAGCATTCTCGGCTCTTTCGATAATTTCTGAAGCGACTTCAATTTCACGCTCATCCGGCGTGAACGCCGCTAGGATGGACCTGATCTGGTCCGGGTGAATGCTCCACATGCGCCGGTAGCCCAACTCGCGTGCTGCACGGCGGGCAGCAGACTGCAAAACGGCTGCGTCTTTGAACTCGGTCACCACACAATGTGACGGCACCTTGCCGTGGGCGTGGCAGGCCGACGCAATTTCCAACTTGGCACGCACAACCAGCGGATGCGTGAACTGCCCGGCAACCGACATGCCGTCGGCAGGGATCGCGCCGGCGTGCGCAGATACAAAGTCCATCAGCCCAAAACTTATGGACTGCACGCGCGGGTGCGCGGCGATATCAAACGCCCGGTGCACTGCGGCGGGCGACTCGATCAGCACGTGCAGTGGCAATGGGCTGTCTGCAGGGCCCGGCCAGGCACGGTCCACGGCCTTGGCCGCACGGTCAACATCCGCGACAGACTCCACCTTGGGAATCATCAGGTGGCACAGCGCCTGACCCGCTTTGCCCACGACCGTTTCCACATCCTGCTCGAACGCAGCATGGTCAACCGGGTGTACACGCACCGCCACACGGCTGGCGGGAGTCAGCATGGAATTTGCTACATTTTTTTTTGCTACTCGCGCATGATCGACGAGAGCTACGACCATATTGGCATGGTCAAATTCGCCACCAACAGGGGCTCCGTCCTCGCAATCCAGCGTAACGTCAAACACGCAGGTGCCGAACTCGGCCGTCATCTGCGCCTGGAGTTCCAGGCTCTTGCGCATGCGCGCCTCGACACCGCTGTAATGGTCACACACCGGCAAAAAACCGGCGGATGCCTGAGCACCCATCAGTGCGTCGCGTGGATGCATGACCATCAGTCCCTTTGATCAAAGCAGGTGTGCAACTCCGGCTTGCTCTTCCTGCAGCTCTTTCAAGGTCTTGTTGATGCAGCCCTGGCTGAATTCGTCAATCGGCAGGTCCTGCACCACCTTGTACTCGCCGCCTTCGCAGGTGACGGCAAAGCCGAACATCGTGTCTTTTGGGATACCGTACTGGCCGTCCGATGGGATGCCCATCGTGACCCACTTGCCATTGGTACCCAGCGCCCAATCGCGCATATGGTCGATGGCAGCGTTGGCAGCCGAAGCGGCGGATGAAACACCGCGGGCTTCGATGATGGCCGCACCGCGCTTGCCCACGGTTGGCAGGAAAGTGTTGGCGTTCCAGTCGTGGTCGTTGATCATGTCCTTGACGCTGGCACCGTTGATGGTGGCGAAGCGGTAATCCGGGTACATCGAAGGCGAGTGGTTGCCCCACACGGCCAGTTTTTCGATGTCTGCCACGGCTTTGCCGGTTTTGGAAGCCAATTGCGAAAGCGCACGGTTGTGGTCCAGACGCAGCATGGCGGTGAAGTTCTTGCGTGGCAGGTCAGGTGCGCTTTTCATGGCGATCCAAGCGTTGGTATTGGCCGGGTTGCCGACCACCAGCACCTTGACGTTGCGGCTCGCCACGGCGTTGAGGGCCTTGCCTTGTGCGGTGAAAATCTGGGCGTTGGCGGCCAGCAGATCAGCGCGCTCCATGCCAGGACCACGGGGGCGCGAACCGATCAGCAGCGCGTAATCCACATCCTTGAACGCGGTCATCGGATCGCCATGGGCTTCCATGCCCACCAGCAACGGGAAAGCGCAATCCTGCAACTCCATCATTACGCCCTTCAGCGCTTTTTGAGGGCCTTCAACGGGCACTTCAAGCAATTGAAGAATCACGGGCTGGTCTTTGCCCAGCATCTCGCCCGAGGCGATGCGAAACAGGATGGCGTAACCAATTTGACCAGCTGCACCAGTGACGGCGACGCGAACGGGCTTTTTACTCATGGCGAGAACTCCAGGAAGTGTGATGAAACGGGTACTGGGAGGCACTCATAAACAGAGAGCAGGCCCCGCAGAAAGTCGAGCAAGTTTACTCTGGAAAACCCTAGGTCGTCAATTTATCTTATGTCTTATATAAGATATGATTGCGTCAGCCTCGAGTCAATTTTGAAACCCTGATTTTTGCCTGCTTACCCATGCGACGTCCATTGTCCATTCACAGCGAAACCTCCAGTGTGGGTGGCGGCATGGGTGCAACGGAAGGCCTAGCCCAGACGCCGGCCTTCAGCCCGCTGTACCAACAGATCAAGGGCCTGATTCTGCAGAGTTTGCGGGTTGGCGAATGGAAACCCGGCGAAGCAATTCCCAGTGAGATGGAACTGGCTGTTCGCTTTCGGGTCAGCCAAGGCACCGTTCGCAAGGCCATTGATGAACTGGCCGCTGAAAACCTGGTGGTTCGTCGACAGGGCAAGGGCACCTTTGTCGCGACCCATTCCGAACAACACGTGCAGTTTCGCTTCCTGAAGCTCGTACCCGACAGCGGCACACCGGGCAGCGAAGGGCCCGCCCAGCGCGACATCATCGAGTGCCGTCGTGCGCGCGCGAGTTCCGATGTGGCACGTGCGCTGGCCCTGCGCAGTGGCGACACCGTGTTGCAAATCAGGCGGGTACTCAGCTTTGGCGGAACACCCACCATTCTGGAAGACATCTGGCTACCGGCTGCATCCTTCAAGGGTTTGACAGCCGAACGGCTAGCCAACTTTCAGGGGCCAACTTACGCGCTCTTTGAAACAGAATTCAATGTACGCATGGTTCGCGCCGAAGAGAAATTACGGGCCGAGCCAGCAGGGGAAGGTCGTGAGAAGCTACTGAAAGTGGAGCATGGAACGCCTTTGCTGAGCGTGGAGCGTATCGCCTACACCTACAAAGACGTGCCGATGGAACTGCGCCGCGGCTATTACCGCACCGACACGCACCATTACCACAACACCTTGAGCTGACCCCTACCCCTGGACAACAACAGTAACCCTCACGTCAGTCAAAAAGCGCAAAGTGTTGCTCAGCGCAAGAAATTGATCTCAAGAACAGACCCGTTTCCCCGAAAAATAAGTTGATCAGCCGTTTGGCGGTCCACGTTCTATGCTGCATTGCAATAGAATTTGGCGGTGCACAGTGTTTGTCAGTTACCGAGTAGTTACTCCATAACAAAGAAAGCCACGTATGTCTGACCTAGCGCCAAGCGCGACGAAGAAGCGGCCCGAGTTCCGCAACATCAACGCCTTCACAGATCTCCCCAGCTATCGCCTCCCCCTCGCAGGCATCGTCTCTATCCTCCATCGCATCAGTGGCGCCATCATGTTCATCCTGATGCCCTTCATCATCTGGATGTTTGACAATTCGATTTCTTCCGAAATTTCGTTCGCGAGATTCAAGGGCGCCTTCAACATCGGCATGCTGGGTCTGCCGGGTTCCATCTGGAAGCTGGTGGCACTGGCGCTGATATGGGCCTACCTGCACCACTTTATTGCGGGCCTTCGCCACCTGTGGATGGATACCAGCCACGCGGCGGTGAGCAAAGAATTCGGTAAATCGTCCGCAGCATTCACGCTGGCGGTCAGTGCGGGTCTGACCCTCATTTTGGGCGCCAAGCTGTTTGGCCTTTACTAATCCGAAGGAACAATTCATGTCTGTTAATTACGGCTCCAAACGCATCGTCGTCGGTGCGCATTACGGTTTACGTGACTGGCTAGGCCAGCGCATAACCGCTGCGCTGATGGCCCTTTTTACCCTGTTGGTACTGGCGCAGGTCATTTTCAGCAAAGGTCCCATCGGCTATGACAAATGGGCCGGCATCTTCTCGGCACAATGGATGAAGGTGCTGACTTTCTCCGTCATCGTGGCCTTGCTGTACCACGTTTGGGTGGGCATGCGCGATATCTGGATGGACTACATCAAACCCGTATCGCTGCGCCTGGCCTTGCAGGTTTTCACCATCGTCTGGCTCGTGGGTTGCGCGGGTTGGGCGATTCAGGCTTTGTGGCGCGTTTAAGCACCACATCACCAGAGGCTTTTATACATGTCGAACTCAGTATCCAAAAGAAAATTTGATGTTGTCATCGTCGGAGCCGGTGGCTCGGGCATGCGGGCGTCCCTGCAACTGGCGCGCGCCGGTCTCAATGTGGCGGTTCTTTCCAAGGTGTTCCCCACCCGTTCACATACCGTTGCGGCACAGGGCGGCATCGGCGCCTCGCTAGGCAACATGAACGATGACAACTGGCACTACCACTTCTACGACACCGTGAAGGGGTCCGACTGGCTGGGTGACCAAGACGCCATCGAGTTCATGTGCCGCGAAGCGCCCAAGGTCGTGTACGACCTGGAGCACATGGGCATGCCGTTTGACCGCAATCCGGATGGCACCATTTACCAGCGCCCCTTTGGTGGTCACACCGCCAACTACGGCGAGAAGGCCGTGGAGCGCGCCTGCGCCGCAGCTGACCGCACCGGCCACGCGATGCTGCATACGCTATACCAGCAGAACGTCAAGGCCAAAACGGCGTTCTTCGTCGAGTGGATGGCACTGGACCTTATTCGCGACGCGGACGGCGATGTGGTCGGCGTCACAGCGCTGGAAATGGAAACCGGCGACGTTCACATTCTCGAAGCCAAAACCACCCTGCTGGCCACTGGGGGAGCAGGCCGCATTTTCGCCGCTTCGACCAACGCCTTCATCAACACGGGTGACGGTTTGGGTATGGCCGCACGCAGTGGCATCCCGCTGGAAGACATGGAGTTCTGGCAGTTCCACCCTACCGGCGTTGCCGGCGCAGGTGTGTTGCTAACCGAAGGCTGCCGCGGCGAAGGGGCGATCCTGATCAACAGCAATGGCGAACGCTTCATGGAACGTTATGCGCCCACGCTGAAAGATCTGGCCCCGCGTGACTTTGTGTCGCGTTGCATGGACCAGGAAATCAAGGAAGGCCGTGGCTGTGGCCCCAACAAGGACTACGTGCTGCTCAAGCTGGACCACCTTGGTGCCGACACGGTCATGAAACGTCTGCCTTCGGTGTATGAAATCGGCCATAACTTTGCCAATGTGGACGTGACCCGCGAGCCCATCCCCGTGGTGCCGACCATTCACTACCAGATGGGTGGCATTCCGACCAACATCAACGGACAGGTGGTCATTCAGAACAACGGCGTTCA
>JAKQJK010000029.1 GCA_029561195.1 Pseudomonadota bacterium | reverse complement strand
AATATCCTGGCGCGATGTTCGTAGTTGTCGAACATGTCAAAACTGGCACAGGCCGGCGACATCAGAACAGCATCACTGGCCTTTGCATGTTCAAAAGCAATGTTGACGGCATCCACCATGGAGGATGCATCCGTCACCGTTACCCCACAACCCTCTATCGCCGAGCGGATCAACGCAGCATCGCGCCCGATCAGCACCACGGCACGCGCAAAACGGGCCACCGGTGCCGTCAGCGGAGAGAAATCCTGCCCTTTGCCTTCGCCGCCAAGGATGACGACGACTTTTCGGTCTGCGCCTAATCCATTGAGTGCAGCCACTGTCGCACCGACGTTGGTGCCTTTACTGTCATCGAAAAACTCAACATCGTTGATGACACCTACTGGCTCTACCCGGTGAGGTTCTCCACGGTATTCACGCAGACCGTACAGCAACGGACCCAACGCGCAACCCGCCGCGGATGCTAGAGCCAGCGCTGCCAGGGCATTCAGCGCGTTATGACGCCCCCTGATACGCAGTGCATCCGCAGGCATCAGACGCTGGAAATGAACCTCCTCTTCCACGCCTTTGCGTTTTTTCAGGGTTTCATCGGCTTCCAGCGCGCGAACCAGCCACACCATGCCATTGACCTGCTCGATGCCAAAGTCCCCAGGGCGCTGAGGCATATCGCCACCAAATCCAACCCAATAGCGAGGTGTACGGCCCTTGACTGGTGCAGGCAACAAGGCCATCACGCCAGCATCATCCCGGTTAAGTATCATCAATGCAGACTCACCAAAGATGCGGGCCTTGGCGCTGGTGTAATCTTGCATCGAACCATGCCAGTCCAAATGGTCCTGGGTGATGTTCAGCACCGTAGCAGCTGTTGGCTCGAACCCGTTCGCCTGATCAAGCTGGAAGCTGGACAACTCAATAACCCACACCTCTGGCAGTTTGTCATCGTCCAATCCATTGGAGAGGGTGTCGAGCAGTGTCGGGCCAATATTGCCTGCTATGGCAACCGACTTACCCGCCCGGCTGACCAATTGACCGGTCAACGAGGTAACAGTAGTTTTGCCATTCGTACCTGTAACCGCCAGAATCTTCGGGTTGTAGCTGTGTGATATCTTCAAAACAGACAAGGCTTGGGAAAAGAGACCCAATTCACCTGAAGCCCATATACCCATTGCGCGAGCAGCTCCTAAAACAGGAGCAACTTCAATAGGTGTCAAACCGGGACTTTTGAAGACCGCGCGAACAGAAGAACCTTCGACCAGCGAAGCATCAAACGGCGCACAGAGAAACGTCGCCTGCGGTACATCACGCTTCAGGGCATCCAGTTGGGGAGGTGCAAGACGGGTATCCACCACGGTCACAA
>JAKQJK010000215.1 GCA_029561195.1 Pseudomonadota bacterium | reverse complement strand
CTCAGTTGTTGTCGCTGACCGCGCAGGCGGTCACGCAAGCCAAGCAGGCGGGCGAACTGATTGAGGTGGAATGCGATGCGTAAAACGAAATCTCCTATTCTCGAAGCCGTACATGAGACGGCTAAGGGTCTGCACAAGGCTGGCGTGATGGATCGGGTCACACTGCGTGAGTTTGATCAGCTATGCCTGCCGCCGATCGAGCCGCTGCAGCCGGATCAGATCAAGAAGATTCGCGAGGCCTCGCATGTCAGCCAGGCCGTCTTCGCGCGCCTGCTGAACACCAGCCTCTCTACCGTCCAGAAGTGGGAGATCGGTCAGAAGCGTCCCACGGGCACGGCCTTGAAACTGCTGCATCTGGTGCAGAAACGCGGCCTGGAAGTCATTGCCTGAACGCAGGCACATGATCGAACAGCGCTCCCTCATGCGCGCCCTTTAAACCGACGGCCCCAGCGAAGCCCTCGCCGCCCGGCTCAAGCCCTGTACCGCGACGCCGGCGTCGTCATCGCCCTGGGCCCGTCCCGCGCCGTGCCGAGAGACGACGACTTGCCCGCCGACGAAGCCGACTTCGACCCTCAGCTCGACGCCAGCCCCGACGCCATGCCCATGGCCGACGACCGGGACATGGACTACTACATCCGCGCCCTCGACAGCGGCGCCCTCACCCCCATCTTCGCCCACGCCCCCTGGGGCGAGATGAGCCTGCGCTACGAAGCCCTGGGACGACAAAGTCTGCCCCGGCCTCCGCGCCTGCTGGACCGACCCGCTGGCGTTTCTGGCGGAGGGAAAGGCGGACGAGGGGTTCAGCACCCGGATTGAGGGCATGGTGGGCGCGTTTGGGCGGATGGTGTCGGCGGAGTGGTGGAGGTGGCAGGTTAGGGTGGTGGTAGGGGGGCTGGTTGTCTGCTTTTGCAGACCTTCAGCTTCTCGGCAAACTTTGCCAGGAATCTGTACGGTACCCGCCATTCAAATCCACCTATCAACGCCTCATCCGACGACGCGGTAGCCGCGGACGAATCCCGACATTCGGGGTTCGCCGATCCAGGCTTAAGGCCATATCTACCGCTGTCGATACGTTGAATTCCAACAAGCGCTCAAACAACTCGACGCCACGCAAACTGATCTCACCCGACATATCCTGCAAACGAAGTGCTACAGAGATAAGGGACTCACAGTGGAAAGCCCATCCACTAGCCGTATTGGCAAGGTGAGTCCCCACCGTATCAATAACTACGTGAGCTAATCTGGCGACCCGTAGAGGCTGGTACTCAACGAGCCCTTCGAGAATTTCCGGAAAATGCTCGGCACGGCCGTCCAGAAACAATGCAGGATTTTCGGCAAGCGTATCCATTATTTCCCAAGTACATGCGTCGGGAGGCCAACCTGATCGAAGACGGAAAATCTCGCCCAGTGCGTTACGAATAGGTTTTTCTTCACTCGGCAACAGCCGCAACAAATATCCATGCCCAAGTCTCCGGAAGGTGGGCTCTTCCCACATACGAATCACTGTGTGGGCAACTCCAGCTCTTTGCAAGGAGGTCTCTGGGGCAATGGAAGCCAGCAACTCCTCTAATGCGTTGCTCAGCCAACCCTCATCTTGGCGCCAGGTGCGCCGCAGCATCAATACTTCACCGCTTCCTTGAAGACCTCTCTCCCCCTGCTCTGCCATTACCGCTAACCAGCGCTTAGCGTAGTCGGGAGAAATCCATCCTTGTAGATCTGCCATTAAGCAAATACCTCCTACCTCGCACAGAATGGAGGGGAACATCGCAAAAAGACGATCAAGAAAAACTTGTGCGCGTTCATGGTCCGCTTGACACAGGTATGAAAAAGAATGGCTGGCAAGAGCGGACCAAACCGCAGGTGACTCACTGCGAGTCAGGTGTTGTTCCAGAATCTCTAGCCAACGGTCAAATGCTTTGGGTTGGGCAGAAAGGCAAATTTGCGACAGGGCCAACAATATTGGAAAGTTCCCTCCCGGTGGAGTGGATAAACCTCCATATCCCCAGAGTACGCTATTGTGAGGATCGTTCTTATCCTCTCGCTCGACAGTCTCAGATGCTGGATCGACTGATTCTAACCATCCCTCCAAGCTGGCCACCAGCATCTGCGGCATCTGAATGTCGGTGGAAGCTAAGGATTCGATGGCGTAAGCAGACGAATGCCTGAAATCCTTGCTGGAGAAGCCTTTCTGGATCAGATTCTCAATTATCGCCAGTGCCGCATCAACGGAGAGTCCGGCCTTTGAAATGTCATGAATCACAGCGCTAACCGGGAGTTCATTTCGGCCAGGCGCTAGCTGATACACTACTTCGATTACTTTTGCGGGGTCGAATTCCAACATCCTTGCCAATTCCCGTCCCGCTTGGATCGCCCCTCCTTGCATCGAATAACGAGGATGATCCCATCCTGTATCGTCAGTTAGTTCATCAAATAAGGAGAGAATGTCCTCGACCGGCGCTTTGACCATTTGCTCCGTGCTGACCGGACTTCCGATACAAGACACTCCAGTGAATCGAATATCTTGGTCGTCAGTTTTCGGGAATGCACGCTCCTCCTCTCCAAGGAGCTGACGCCCTTTGGCGCTTAGTTTCTCTTCTGGAATTGAGCGCAACAAACGGTAACGATGCTGCCGACAAGTTCTGAGGCGACGCAGTCGAATGCTAGAATCATCGTCTGGAAAATGTCCTTTGTAATACTGCCATCCGGTAATAGCTTCCTCCAGTCGTGCCAGTTGTCCATTGTCCAAATGTGGCACCAGCGCACTGATCAAGGCTCTGCTCTCCTGATGACGATCGGAATAAGATCCAAGCACCAATCGCCGCTGATCGGAACAAATATACTCCAACGCAAAATCAGGGTGGCTTTCCACGCACTCAACCAACCCCATCACTAACAGACGCTGGATAGGTAGCAAGTCCACATCCAGATAGTCCGTTATGAATCTGCAATAGGTTGCTGGTTCTTTTTTTGCCCAACCACGAACTCCTACAGCTAGGGAGTCCAGCAGCGGCCTCTCACGGCGCCAAGTTCCATCCGTCCAAGGATCAAGTAGGCCACCACATTGCCGATAACCAATCAAAATCTGATGCTCATCGGTTGCAGACTTTTCAAACACGTTCAGCAGTATGGGCCAGACTCCATTGATATAGGCAGCAGGATCCCCCTCGGCAACAGCGGGAAGATCTCGCAGACTTTCTGTCTTGAGAAGCTCACTAATGGCTTCTGGATTGCTACCTTCGTTATGAATAACCTGCAAGCGGCGCTGCAACCAAGCCACCAACAACCTTGGTGCCTCGGCCGGAAAAGCAGCACTAACCATACTGATTGCTTCATTGATGTGCCATTCCGCCAAATCGGTACGGCTAATAATTATCTCCAGCTTTGACACCCAAGCTGATTTGGCTGGCACGACGTCGCTCTGTACCAGTAAAGTCCAGCTTTGTGGGTCCATTGAGGGATTCGGCAACCAATAGCGTTCCACTAAAGCCATAGCAGCTTCCGGTGCCATGTTTAAGGCTCGATCGAGGAGGCCCCTTACCTGATTGCATTCTTCTACCGGCCGTTGCATCAATACCGGTAAGAATCCACGCTCCATCTCTCTAAACCAGCCCAAGCTTCCCATCGCGGCACCAAGAAAGCGAGGTTGAAACCAGGGATCGTCGAAATTGCTCCACGCCAGTTGAACTTCACAGGGCAGAGGGGCCTGCTGCATCCCAATGAATTCAACAAGCAACATACGCAAGTGGGGACGCAGTCCCGCTTGCCATAACCGACCCAACTCTTCAACGTAAAGCGAGGGATCGGTGCGGCGCATGTAGATCAAGGCATGCCAAAGCTGGGGGCGAATACGCAAACGGCTTTGGCCGGCTAATACCGCTTCTGTTAACCGTCCGCCCTGCTCCAAGAAACTACGGGCACGCAAGAACTCATACCAAGTCTGATGGCGAAAGCTAACCTTCCCCTCGCCATCCGGCTTGAATAACAGTCCTTCCCTTTCCAGATCGAGCAATTCCTGTTGAAGATGTTCAAAATGCACCGTCGGCAGCCACAGGCTTTCCCGCTCTGCCATGCGCTCGGCTAGAGCAAGCATCAGTTTGCGCCGTCGTCCGCTGGGGTCAGAATGGATAACCCGCTCATCCCATAATTGCTGGAGCAAGCCTTGCAGTCCTTGCGCCAAGTCAGGCTCATGAGCTCCCCGTAACAAAGACAAAAACGCATTTAGCGCATGGGGTGAGCGAAGCGTTTCTCGCACCTCTTTCGCCCATGCTCCAGCATTGACTCCACGTTTGCGCAACACAGCCTCTACTGCGCCCCATTCCGGCAAAGCCAGGGCCAGCGTATCCAACTCACAACGGCGCAAGGCAGGATCATGACGTTGTTCGAAAACCCGACAGGAAGCCACCACATGGACCCGCTCGGTACCACGCAAATCGCGGATTAGGTCCAACATCACCCTAAGGCGCTCCGGACGCTGAACAACCAACTCCGCCAAGGCATCGAGTTGATCGATCAGGACCACAACGGGTTGATCCTGAGCAATGCGCCGCACGATTGCTTCAACAGTCAAAGGAAGGCGCAGAGCTTTGGCCAATTCACCTGCATTGATAACTTCGCTAGGTAGGCAATCGGCTTTAATCCCGAGGACCGCCACCCCTTGGGTCATCAGTTCGTTGCCCCAATGCGCCATCAGCGCCGACTTGCCGCAGCCCGGCTCGCCCAATAACAGTGTCACAGAATGGGGTTGTTCGGCGAGCGCGGCCCGCAATTCATCCAGTTCTGGTGGCGGCAGCCATTGACCACCAGGCAGAGTGCAGGGCCATTGGAACAAATCAGCGGAGGCCTGGCGCAAATTTCCGATCAGGCCCAACGACGGAATGGCCAAGCCGAGCTTGCCAAGTTCCGCCTCCACCGATTGCCTAAGCTTTTCGAGTAACTCTTCGGTGTCTGAAAAAAGACCTGGCCGGACGAGCTCGTCGATTTCCCGATGAAATGCCTCAACATAATTCATCGCCTCTTGAACGAAAAAACTAGAACGTTCAGCATCCGGCCGAGTCGTCCGCAAGACAATCGTCGGAATGTTACGTGCGCGAGCCTTCCGAAATTCCATGTGAGTGATGGAAAGTCGCTCAGGATTGTTATCAGGCGGAACAAAGCCGCGTCGGAACCCCTGAATTAGAATAAGTAACTGACAGCTTTCCACATCGGCCAAGCAGCTCTCCAGCACGGGATCACTATCCGGCGCATAACTATCCACCGCCTCATAGCCATTTCTTTCAAGCCAATCCTTTACAGCCTGTCGTTCCCGGAAAAAATCGTCTTTAGTGGAAGAAATATAGATTCTGGTCATGCCGAGTGGGAACTACAGAAGATGGTTGATATGGGCGGTTTCAAGGCATGGTTGCATGCTAACGTTTTGTCGCACAAAGATGGTTCGTGAAATTAGTCAAAATTAATGGAACATGAAGCGTAATCCAGCTATTCCGATCTGAAATGTGCTCATGTCCAGTAAGGGATAAATTGCCGACCGGTTCGGCTCAGATGGTCACTGACCGCTTCGGCCGAACAGCGTCCATTTACTGCACCCTCTACTGCATCACGCCCAACGAGTAATGTACTCCAAGGGTGTTGTTGTAGTGAGCGCCGACTGTCATGAACGAAGCGTGACAGTAGGACCGCGCGGTGGCTGTGAAGTGGTCCACTCGCAGGGCTGGTGGAGATCGCTTTGTTGACTTGTTTCTCAGTCTCGCAATGTCGTTAGCCGTGCGACAAGTTCGTGGACTGCCGTGAACGGCTCCGGGATCGTGTAGGCATTGAACTGTGCTGACAGAGCCAGAGCCCTTTGTGTGGCTGCTTCCAGCATGGCTCGGGTGTTTGCGAAGATGCCGCGGTTGCCTTTCTGGTAATCCGGAATGTGCTGCTTCAAGCGCTCTGTCACTTCATCACGATGAAGGGGGGCGTGGACATCTTCGAAATGCAGCAACAGCCACAGCTCAAAGCAGGGCACAGACGCAATGGCTTTGAAGCTGGCACAGTCGTTACTGTCGTTCCGCAGCTTGCCATCCAGTGATTTGGCCAGATTCAATGCGTCGAAATAGCTGTCGTGCTCGTCGCGGTCGAAAACCGCGTAGACCTGATCGAAGCTCCTGGGGCGGATGCCCCGGTGCAGATCACCTTCCTCAAATAGCTTCCTGGCGTAGTTCACAACCTGGGTGGGAGCGGCAGGGCCATTGCACTTATCCGTCATGCGCCAGGCTAATCCCCAGCATCGCCTCCCTGTAGCCATCCTCCCAGGCGGCGAGCTTGCGCTTCATGCGCATGCTGATCTTTCCAAACTTGGCTTGGGTGGCGGTTTCGGTCTTGAGCAGATTGAGAACGATGCGCTTCAACCGGGAGAGGTTGTCCGC
>JAKQJK010000159.1 GCA_029561195.1 Pseudomonadota bacterium | reverse complement strand
TGCCCGAGTTGGACACGTTGTTGCTGATGGCGTCGAGGGCCTTGGAAGCGATGGAGAGACCGCTCAAACCTTGCTGGAATGCCATTTTTGCCTCCGCTTACAGAATCTGCTTGATGTCGGACAGGCTCACGAGATTTCCGGCGCCCACATCGAGTGATACGTTGCCGCTGCTGGTGCGCAGCACGCTATTGACGGTGGACAGCGCCAGGGCCGTCGTCTTGACGGTCTCGCTGCCCCGGGTGGCACTGACGCTGATGGTGTACTTGCCATCCACCGCCTGGGTGCCATTGGTGGACTTGCCGTCCCAGGCAAAGTTGAAGACGCCAGCGTCGGAGGAGCCCAGTTCCATCTTGCGCACCTCCAGGCCCTTGGAGTCCTTGATGGTTACGGTCACCTTGTCGGCCGCCGTAGCCAGTTCGAAACCGCCGTAGGCCTTGCTGCCGGAGAGGGTCAGGTTGGTGCCTTCGACCATCACGCCCTTGCCCACCAAAGCTGCGGCCTGCAAGGCCTCGCTGGACTGGCTGCCTTCCAGGAGAGAGGTCAGCGTCTTGTTCAACTTGTCGATGCCATCCACAGTGCTGATCTGGGCTAGCTGGGAGGTCATCTGGGCGTTATCCATGGGGTTGAGGGGATCCTGGTTTTTCAATTGCTCGGTGAGCAGCTTGAGAAAACGGGTCTGGGCTTCGTCGGTCTTCGAGGTGGTCGAGGTCGAGGACTTCTGGAGGGCCGCGATGACGTCGGAGGAGGTGGTTGAGTTAACTGTGCTCATGATCGTTGTCCGGTGCTTACTGGCCGATGGCCAGGGTTCGTTCCATCAGGGTCTTGGCGGTCCCCATCACTTCGGCATTGGTCTGATAGGCCCGGGAGGCGGAGATCATGTTGGTCATCTCCTCCACCACGTTCACGTTGGGCATGGTCACGTAGCCTTCGCCATTTGCGGCAGGGCTCTTCGGGTCGTAAACCATGCGCATCGGCGCGGCGCTTTCGACCACCTGCTTGACACGCACCCCCTGTGCCGCCGGCGCGCCCATCGGTGTGGCAGCAAACACCACCTGCTTGGCCTTGTAGGGCTGACCGTTGCTGGAGGTGACGCTGTCGGCGTTGGCCAGGTTGCTGGCGGTGGCATTGAGCCGGGTGGACTGG
>JAKQJK010000142.1 GCA_029561195.1 Pseudomonadota bacterium | reverse complement strand
GGGTTTTGCGCTGAAAGTTGACATGAGATTTCTCTTTTAAAGGAGGGTTTGTAGGGCTCTTTTCCACGGTCGGCGTTCCTCTAACGGGAATCTCTTAGGTGGGGATTACTCGGCGCACGGTCGCGAGACGATACTGGGAGTTACTTCGCCGCGGAGCCACAAAAGCGCTGCGAAGCCTTCCATTATACGAATTTCACAACCGTCTGTCACCTTATTGGCTTCAGCAAGGCGAAAATGGCAGCCATTCAAGGACTATTGGACTGATTCTCGTCTTTCCAGCGCCTGCGGGCGTCCTCACAAAATGCATTGCGGGCGAACTCCGGTTTTTGGCATTCCCTAAAAATGCACATGGGTCGGACCACGAAATTCCTGCTCGCACAGATTTCTGCCGGTCCCGGTCGGGGCGCAGGGGCGGGCTTGCTTGGTTCTGGCTGAAGCTGAGCCACTTCCTCACGATTACTTAACGTTTCGCCTGATTTGTCATTGGGTCCCGAGACGACCGGGGCGTCAGGGTAGGTCCTGGCACGCACTGCACGCGCTGGCCTGGTGAGACCTTCAGGCGATTTCTTGAGAATCGGCGTAACAGAAGGACGGGGACCCGCATCATTCAAAGGGGCCTCCTTTTTTGCCTGTACCGTCAAATCATTCGGGACAGCCGAAGAAGCAACTATCGGCGCAGTAGTAACAACTGCACCAGGCCCACCGGCATCAGGGCTAGCGCCCGAGGTTACGGCCACTGCGGGCAATTGAGCGGGTGCCGACTGCTCAGTGGCTATGGGTACAACTTTCGACGGCCCGCCCCAAATCCACACGGCCAAACCTGCGGCGAGGACAAGCCCTGCAATACCGGCGGCTGCGAGTTTGAATGTTTTGACGGGAGGCTGCGCCGTTCGCACTGCATTTTTCTTAGTTGCGACACCCTCACGCTCATCCTTATTCTCTAACTCAGGCTCTGGATCAAGCACCAGTTGTGTCGCCAAAAATGCGCTTTCCTGATCCAGTTCACCGTAGGCGCTCATGTGCGACAGGGGCATTGCCTCGGAAGCGGGCAACTCATACTCATCCGCAGCAACTGGAGCCAGGGTCTCATGCAATACGGTTTTTGCATTCGGGTCGACCACCGGCACGGGTGCCCGACTGGTGCTCAGCCCTTCGCGCCAGGAAAACGTCTGAATACCCTCTGGCACCGTCAAATGCATTTCGTCCATGAAAGCCTGAACGCTTTGTGGTCGTGCCTCAGGCTGGATTGCCAGAGCATGGGCGATTGTTTGCACGAATTCGCGAGAATAGTGTTGCCCAAAAAGAGATTTAACTGTGTGGGCAACGCTGGCAAAGGGCGGCATGCGATCCCGAACAACGCGGAATGTCGCTGGCAAGGGTGGCGCATTGCAAAGGCAGCCATGCACGACTGCAGCGAGCGAGTACAAATCGGTCCAGGGACCCTGGCGCATGTCAGGTGACTCGGCATATTGTTCTATCGGTGCGTAGTTGACCTTCAATATGGCGGTGTGTTTGTGGTTTGAATCGGCAATGGCGCGGCGCGCCGCGCCCAGATCCAGGAGCACGGGCGGCCCCTTGTCCTGCAGAAAGATGTTGTCCGGGGAGATGTCCCTGTGCACGGTCTTGTGCTCGTGCATGTATTTCAGCGCCCCCAAAATCGACCAAAGGACTGT
>JAKQJK010000133.1 GCA_029561195.1 Pseudomonadota bacterium | reverse complement strand
GCCGAAAACGTTTCCTTGACACCTGGAACCTGGCTGTTTGGGGTTTGCGAAACAAAGCTCTGAAATTTATCAACAACAAAAATCCGCGCGCAGGCAAACAAGGTGTCGCCGGCTCGGCTTTCCAGCGAATCGACAAAGGTTGTCCCGTTCAAATCACAACTGGAATTGTTATAGATCAGTGGCATGGTGTCTGGCAGGAAAGCAACGACGAAGGCAGCCAGTGGGCTATCTGCAGGACTATTCTTGGCAGAGATGGTGAGGGTCGGGGTCGAGTTAACTCCTTCGGTTTCACCCCCAGACACTCCCGCTTCGCCCCCTGTTTTGCCGACCACTTGCCACTGCCCGGGTGGCAACGGAAGCGGCTTGGTTTAGAAACCCATCCCGATGGCATCGGTCAGTACTGTGCCAACTTCGATCTGACTGTATTTTGGTTGCGCATACGCGCTGCCCAGTGCAAAAAGCGTAACGATAACGCTGGCAGTTTTGGCCAGAATGCCCATATTTTCTCCCGTTTGTTGTGAATAATTTCGCGAGAGCTTAACCCGGGCACAAATCCCGGAACAAGTCTACGGAACATTAAACCTTGCCGGCATCAATGCCCCCAACCCGAACTCCTCCCCAATCGCCTGCAACCGCTCCGCCGCACTGCGCTTTTTCTGCCCGGTATAACGCGCCAGAATCAGCTCGTTTTTCATGCTGTGCTCCCAGCCCACAAGCTCGGTCACGGTGACCTGGTAGCCCATGGCCTCCAGGTACAGGCAGCGCAGCACGTTGGTGATCTGACTGCCCATTTCGCGGGTGTGCAGGGGGTGGCGCCAGAGTTCGGCCAGCGGTGTGCGGTTCAATGTGAGTGCTTTGCCCGCATTGAGGTGGCGGGCCACTTCGGCCTGGCAGCAGGGCACGAGCACCATGAATTTGGCGTGCTTGGCCAACCCAAAGGCGATGGCGTCGTCCGTCGCGGTATCGCAGGCATGCAGGGCTGTGACGACGTCAATCTGCTCGGGCAGTTCGCCGGACTGGGCGGACTCGGCCACCGTCAGGTTCAGGAACGACATGCGGTCAAACCCCAGGCGTTTTGCCAGCTCGCGGGACTTCTCCACCAGCTCGGGGCGGGTTTCAATGCCGTAGATATGCCCGGTGTTCTGCGCCTTGAAAAACAGGTCATAGATGATGAAGCCCAGATACGACTTGCCTGCGCCGTGGTCAGCCAGCGTGATGCCAGCCTCGCTGGTGGGCAGCTCATGCAGCAGCTTCTCGATGAACTGGTAAAGGTGATACACCTGCTTGAGCTTGCGCCGTGAGTCCTGGTTGAGCTTGCCCTCACGCGTGAGGATGTGCAGCTCTTTCAGCAGCTCGATGGACTGGCCGGGGCGGATTTCCGGGGCAATGGATGACGCGTCTGGCGGGTGTTTCGCTTCCTGCGGCGATTTGTTTCTGGCTTTCATGGCTTCATCTTGCCATCCATGGTGGATGGCCCCACCGCCAATGCTTCCCAGCCTGCGTGGCCCAATTCTTTCAGCGTCTGCATGTTGGCTTCAAAAATGGTTTCGGCTTGCGGAAACGCCTCCACTGCCCGGTCGATGCTGGCTTCACGGATCAGGTGCAGCGTGGGGTAGGGCGCGCGGTTGGTGTAGTTGGTGATGTCGTCCACTTCGGTGCCGGCAAACTGGAACTGCGGGTGAAAACTGGCAATCTGGATGATGCCGTCCAGCTTGCACCCACGCAGCACTTTGTCTACCTTCGGCAGGAAGTCATTGAAATCAAGAAAGTCTCCCATGAAATCGGACGCTATCAAAAGCGTAGTGTCCCGCACACTGCTGTCGAGGGCTACAAGGTCTTTCAGCTCTTTCTTCAGATCCTGCAACAGGTCCTGCGGGCTGATGGCTGCGCTGACCGCATAGTGAATCTGGCCCTTGACGTGCACGCTTTTTGCAAAGGGGCACAGATTCAGGCCGATAACGGCGCGCTCCAGCCAGGTGCGGGTGTCGGACAGCACCGCAGCGTTCTGGGAGGATTCGATGGTGTGGCTCTTCATCAAATGACCATCTTAAGTGACGGACGCGCGCAGGGCACGGCCAATGCGCCGCGCCAGCAAGATACCGGCAAGCGAACAGGTGGCGGTAACGGCCCATGTCCATTGCCAGCCTCCTGCCTGGCTGGCCACCGCCGCCACCAGGGGTGGGCCGGCAAACTGGCCGAAGGCGGACCATTGCTGCATCCAGCCCACCGTGGTGGATATCGTTTTTTCGCTGGGCGCCATGCGCACGGCGAGTGAAAACAAGGTTCCCGGTATCACGCCGCCCACCGCGGAAAACAACAAGACCGCCAGGTAACGCATAGCGGGCGGCAGGCCCGCACCGCCGCCATCACCACCGATGATGGTCGAGGTAGCAAAGGCCAGTACGGTACCCAGTGCCATGGCAGAAAACCCAAGCGTCAGTAACGCTTGTGGACTTATCCCCCGTTGCAGCAGCCG
The DNA here is from genome assembly GCA_029561195.1 of Pseudomonadota bacterium. GTDB lineage: Bacteria > Pseudomonadota > Gammaproteobacteria > Burkholderiales > Burkholderiaceae_C > Egaibacter. Next base: position 8,980 of record JAKQJK010000133.1, on the reverse strand, counting down.
GCCTGATGCGATGTTGCCCACCATGTTCACCGCCGCCGCGCCCGCAGTCAGCATCGCCATGGCCCCACTCGACACGCCAGCTTGCGTGTAGATGGATGGCAAAAACCCGATGACAGCCAGCCATTGGCCAGAATACATCGCAAAACTCAGAGCTACCAGCCAGGGGCCGCGTGCGGTAAGTGTCTGGCGCAAGCGGGCAGCCCACGGCTCTGGCGCCTGCGGATGCACGCGCGTCGCGTCGCCCGGGACCAGCTGCCAAACCCACACCGCCATGATGAGTGACAAGACGGCCAGCAACCACCACCATGCCTGCCAGCTGAAGGTACTGATAAAAAGCGGGCCGCATAGCAGCGAAGCCGCTGCGCCAAACGGCATATAGGCGCCCCATAGGCCCAGCGCCGTATTCATGCGCTCAGGCGCGACCAGGTGACGGATCAGGCTCGGGGCCGGCATGGAAACCAGCAGGAAGCCAACCCCCTCCAATGCACGCAATGTTAGTAAATCTGCAGCATTCTGCGCATAAGCGCCAAGGGCTCCAGAACCAAAAAGTATCAAAAGACCCATGATCAGGCTACGTTTGAGGCCAATACCGTCGGCAGCCAAACCCACGACCAGGCCTAAGGCCATGCCGGCCAGTTGAACCAGCGAAAGCAGGAACCCCGCCTGTAACAGCGAGATATGCAGTGCGTCGCGCAGAATAGGCAGCGCTGGCGACAACTTGCCGACGTGCAACGCGGCGCTGACTCCGGCAAGAATGACGACCAGCGCCGGAACTTTACCCTGCAAAGTCATGGTGCGAGCAATCGCAACCCGGTCAAGCGCTCATGCTCACGTGAGGCGAAGCGGTCGGTCATGCCAGCGATGTAGTCAGCTACCACGCGGGCAGTGGCGTGCACGGCATCGTGCGAACCCCGCGTGGCTTCTGAGCGGGCAGAGAATCCGGCCTGCATTTCCTGCGGCGCTCTACTGTAGGCTGAGAATAGCTCGCGCACCACTTGCCGGGCTTGACCGGTCATGTGCATCACCTGGGGGTGGCGATACAGGTTCTGGAACAGAAATTTCTTGAGCACGGTTGACTGGTGACGCATGTCTTCACTAAATTGAACCACCGGTGCCATCTGGCGGGCGGCATCGGCCGTCTGAGGTGCCTGTGCGTCGATGGCGCGCTGCGTGGCAGCAATCACGTCATACACCTGGGCGCTCAACATGCGGCGGATGGTTTCATACAGCAAACGCCGCGCTTGCGATGGATCTTGAAGGTGCGGATGATCGGCAAGCGTCTGCCTGCGGAAATCATCGACTAGCGGCACTTCCTGTAGTTGATCCAGCGTCAGCAGGCCAGAGCGCACACCGTCATCGATATCGTGGGCGTTGTAGGCAATTTCATCGGCCAGATTGCACAGCTGGGCCTCCAGACCCGGCTGCGTGCGGTCCAGAAAACGTCTGGCGATGCCGCCCCGGGAATCTCCTTCGCCCCCTTCCGCCGCCTCCAGCCGCTCGGCGTTGGTGCGCGAGCAGTGTTTAAGAATGCCTTCCCGGGTCTCGAAAGTGAGGTTCAGGCCGTCGAAAGACGGATAACGCTCCTCCAGGTGATCGACCACGCGCAGGCTTTGCAGGTTGTGTTCAAACCCGCCGTGTGCTGCCATGCATTCGTTCAAGGCATCCTGCCCAGCATGACCAAAGGGCGTGTGCCCCAGATCGTGCGCCAGCGAAATGGCCTCGACCAGATCTTCATTCAGCCGCAGCGACCGTGCGATGGAGCGGCCCAGTTGGGCAACCTCCAGCGAATGCGTCAACCGCGTGCGAAACAGGTCGCCCTCGTGATTGAGGAACACCTGTGTTTTGTAGACAAGCCGACGAAAAGCCGTGGAGTGAACGATTCGGTCACGGTCCCGTTGATACTCGGTGCGGCTCGGGGCCGCCTGTTCGGCATGGCGGCGGCCACGTGTTTGGCCGGGGTCACAGGCATAGGGTGCTAAAAGCATCATTTCATAAGGAAAATATGACCTTAGACCACGTCAAATATGCATGTATAGCTATTTATTTTATAGCATTTTCGGTACAACATGTATTGATGACTTCGCGCACCAGCGCGTCGGGTGCGCTGCGCACTGCTGCGCGTCCGGGGCCATCAATCACTACAAATTTGATTTCGCCCGCTTCGGCTTTTTTGTCAACACGCATCAAGTCCAGATAGCTACCTGCATTGTCTGCGGAGCTGCCCAAAGCAGGTGACTTGCCTTTGCTTGGTGCGCTTTTTGCGGCTAGATCGGGACCAACAACTGGCAAACCCGCGCGCTGAATCAGCGTCGTCAAGCGATTGACGAGAGCACTATCGATCAAACCCAAACGATGCGAGAGATGCGCTGCCATCACCATGCCGCAACCCACGGCCTCGCCATGCAGCCATTGGCCATAACCCAAACCCGCCTCGATAGCGTGCCCGAAAGTGTGGCCAAAGTTGAGAATGGCCCGCAAGCCGGACTCACGCTCGTCCAGCCCCACCACCCAGGCCTTGATTTCGCAACTGCGCTTCACGGCATGGGCCAGCGCAGCGGGATCACGGGCCAAGAGGGCGTCGAGATTAGCCTCAATCCAGTCCAGGAAAGCCATGTCGGCAATGGGCCCGTATTTGATGACTTCGGCCAGACCGGCGCTTAACTCACGCGCTGGCAAAGTCTTCAGTGTGTCCAGATCACAGATGACTTTCACCGGCTGGTAGAAAGCGCCAATCATGTTCTTGCCCAGCGGATGGTTGATGGCCGTCTTGCCGCCCACCGACGAATCTACCTGGGCCAATAGCGTCGTGGGCACTTGCACAAACGGCACGCCACGCATATAGCTGGCGGCGGCAAAACCTGTCATGTCACCAACGACGCCGCCACCCAGGGCAAAGAGCACTGTCTTGCGGTCACTCTTGTGTTCGAGCAGAGCATCAAAAATGAGATTCAGGGTTTGCCAATTCTTGTGTTCTTCGCCGTCAGGCAGGGACACCAAGTGAACATGCTTGTAACGTGGCGAGAGCGCCGATTTAAGACGCTGGGCATACAGCGGAGCTACGGTTGTGTTGCTGATAATCAGCGCCGTGGTTGCGCCCGTAACCGCTGCAAAACTTTGCGGATCGTCCAGCAACGCGGAACCAATTTCAATGGGATAGCTGCGGTCAACCAAGTCAATGGTGACTGTTTCAATAGAGCGTGAATACATAACCGGAGAGTTTAGAGCCTCTTGGCTTCCGACCGAATTCCAGACTACCGTTTGACTACTTTGGGACTATTGTTCTTTGCGGGGCAAAGCCCCTGCAAGCTCAAGCTGCATCACGATCATGTTTACCAATGTGGCGACAGAGGGTCGGCCGGTTTCCAGAACGTAGTGCGCGGTTTCGCGGTAAAGAGGGTCACGGATCGCGTAAAGGTCGCGTAACCGGGTCAGCGGATCGGCAACTTGCAACAACGGACGGTTCACATCGTGTCGCAAGCGCCGGAACAATTCGTCGGGAGATGACTTCAAGTAGATAACTTTGCCGCGTTCACGCAAATGCTTTCGATTCGCCGGGCGCAACACCGAGCCGCCACCTGTCGAAAGAACACCTTCCTGGTTCAACGTCAATTCGTCTATCACCGACTCCTCGACATCCCGGAAGCTTTCTTCTCCCTCGCGCTCGAAATACTCCCGAATCGAACAGCCCAAGCGTGCTTCTATTGCGTGGTCAGAGTCAACACAGGGGAGTTGAAGCCGTCGGGCGAGTTGACGCCCGACGGTGGACTTGCCTGAACCGGGCAGGCCGATCAGGCTAAATATCAATTTGCACGAGACTTGCGAGCGGGTGTATCACCGGTTCAACTCAACGAACGACTGCCTTGTCCGCAATCATTTTGGGAGTGATGAAGACCAGCATTTCCTGTTTGTTGGACAACCGGGCCTTCGCCTTGAAAAGGTTGCCAACCCCGGGCAGATCTCCGAGGAAAGGCACCTTGGTTTCGTTCTCGGACTCAGTGAGTTCAAAGATACCGCCAATTACCACTGTACCGCCGTTTTCAACCAGAACCTGGGTTTGAATGTGCTTGGTGTTGATAGCGAAGCCGGCAGAGGTCGACTGACCTACCGTGTCCTTGTTGACATCCAGTGTCAGGATGATATTTCCTTCGGGGGTGATCTGTGGCGTCACTTCCAGTTTCAGGTTGGCTTTGCGGAACGCGATAGAGGTTGCACCACTGGAGGTTGCCACCTGATAGGGAAGCTCGGTGCCTTGCTCAATTAAGGCCTTGATTTGATCAGCAGTGACCACACGGGGGCTGGATACAACACGCCCCTTGCCATCCGCCTCCAGTGCCTGAATCTCTAAGTTCAGAAAGTTGCTCTTTGAAGCATTAAACAGGGAGATCGCGAATCCAGCGGGGCTATAGCCGCCTTGTCCAACGGCTGGCAAGTTAACAAAATTGCCAGAGGTCGTTCCGGCCGCTCCCGTAACGTAGCTAGGGCCAAAACTGGCATTCGTGCCACCAGGAGAACCGCCCCCTAGACGCACTCCCAGCGACTTACCGAAGGTATCCGAAGCCTCAACGATACGCGCTTCAATCAACACCTGTCTTACCGGGATGTCGATCTTGGTTATCAATTGCTGTACTTGCTCCAGCTTGCTGGCCACATCAGTCACAAACAATTGGTTTGTCCGCGTTTCAAAAATAGCACTTCCACGTGGGCTCAAAATCCTGCTGGTGTTTGTACCCGTTCCGCCACCTGTAGCAGTCAGACTGGCTGCCACTTCAGCTGCTTTTGTGTAGTTCATCTGGAAGGACTGCGTGCGCAACGGCTCCAAATTTTGCAGCGCGGCTATCGACTCCAACTCCAGCTTTTCTTTGGCGTTGATTTCGTCTTTCGGCGCGATCCAGATCACATTGCCTGTCTTGCGCATGCCCAGTCCTTTAGCCTGCAAGATAATGTCCAACGCCTGATCCCAAGGCACATCCTGCAGACGCAAGGTAACGGCGCCACTAACGGAGTCGGACGTAATGATGTTGAAATTGGTGAAGTCAGCGATGACTTGCAACAACGAGCGAACCTCGATGTTCTGGAAATTCAGGGAAAGTTTTTGGCCGTTGTATCCGGGGCCTTGAGTCAATTTGGACGGATCAATCTTTTGAGGTTTGACCTCCACAACAAATTGTTCGTCGCTTTGATAAGCACTGTGAACCCACAAACCCTTGGGCTCGATAACCATGCGAACCCGATCACCCGCTTGGAAGGTGGTAACTGACTGCACAGGCGTACCAAAGTCAGACACGTCCAGCCGCCGGCGAAGCCCCTCTGGCAAGGTGGACTTCATGAACTCCACCACCAGCGTTTGGCCCTGTTGCCGGATATCCACACCAACCTGGTTGTTGGGCAAAGCAACAACAATTCGACCCGACCCTTCAGCCCCACGCCTGAAATCAAGATCCTTCAGTGGCAGCGTATCCCGATTTTTGTTCTCTGCGAACACGACAGGTGGAGCTGTATTTGCAGGAGCAGCATTGGCAACAGTATCCAGCACAACCAACAAGGATTTTCCTTGTATTTGTGTTTTGTAAGCCGTAGCCTGTTTGAGATTCAATACAACACGCGTCCGGTCACCCGCCTGGACGACACTGACTGATTTCAAGTTGCCTTGGTTGATGTCGATCGTTGATCGCCCCATCCCATTGGAAATACCAGGGAAGTCCAGAGCAATCCGCGCAGGGGATTGAATCGAGAAACCCGTGGGCACCGCTGTCAGGGGCTGAGAGAGATCAATTCGTACAACCTCGGAACCACCCGCTGTGGAACCCGTCACAGCTTCGATCGCTGTTTGCGCCTGAGAGGCAACCGCAGCAAAAGCCAGTGCTGTGGCCATCAACAGTTGTTGCAACATACGCGTTCCCTTATTTCCATTTAGATTATTCATTTCGACTTCTCCTGCAGCTGCAACGTGGAGGTGCGTTCAATCCATTCACCTACGGCGTCCTGCACGATTTCCCGCAAGGTCACCTCCGTCTCACTGATCTTGGACACACGTCCATAGTTCTGCCCGAGGTAGTTACCCGGCCGAACCTGATACAACAGAGCATCGACTTTGACCAATGCGACGGGTTGTCCGGCCCGGACAAGACTACCGACAAGTGTCATAGCATCCAACGGAAAGGCCTCCAGCGGCTCCTTACGGCGGGCCAACTCTGGAGCCACCAATGCTCCATTTGACGCAAGTTGGGAAGAATCCCGCCTCAGAGCCTGAGTTAATTTTTCCCGGCTAAAGGGCTCTACCGCGCTAACTTGGGTATAACTTTCAGGCTTGAACTTCTTAGGCTCGGAGATCGGCACTACATTTGGTTTTGTCTGCGCTTTTTGCTCAGACATCCATTGCACCAGATCATCGTCTTCCGATCCCATACAAGCAGAAACCAGGAGCACCACCGATAAAAGCACGCAAATTCGAATAGCCTTCATTTCTTCGCTCCCGCCGGTGCGGTGGCCTTGCGTTGCGCGGCAATTTCGCCTGAATCTAAATAGCGGAAAGTCTTGGCCGTTGAATCCATTGTTAACGTGCCATCTGGTCGCGGACTTATTGTTAGATTGTTCAAGGTCACGATACGGGACAAGTTAGCAATATCTGAGGCAAAAGAGCCCACGTCGTGATAGCGACCAACAACCCGTAAAGTAATCGGCAACTCAGCGTAATATTCTTTAACGGCAATTTGTCCTGGCCTGAACAAATCAAACTGAAGGCTCCGCCCCAAGCCCGCCTGATTGATGTCAGACAGCAACGCGTCCATCTCTGCCTTGCTGGGTAATTGCTTCTCAAGCTGGGTTACGTACTGCAACACCTGCTCACGTTGCTTTTTCAAAGCATCAAGATTCACAGCCTTGGCCAGCTTGAACTTGTAGTCTTCACGCAGTTTGATTTCTGTTGCACGTTCCGCCTCAAGCTCAGCCTCGGAAGAATTAATCCAAAGGAACCAAAGACCCGCCACAATGGCAGCAGCGACTACAACAAACAGCAAGTAGCGAGGTAATGCCGGCCACCCGGATGGGTCTTTGGTATCCAGCCCACGAAACTGACTAACGAGTTTCTCTTGAAGTGCGGGAAACTCGGTGAGAACGGAGTGATTAGTTGCCATAAATGTGCCTGCGCTATTTCTTGACGGACGCTGAAGCGGCTGCAACTGCCGCGACAGGAATAGCTGCAACCACACCGCCGGCTGCAGCAGCTTGGGCAGCCTTTTCGGCCTCACTGGCGCGCATCAGTTTGACCCTGATCGTGAAATTGGACACCCGCTTCTGTTCACGGGCACTCAAGGCCACGCTACCAGCGGTGATTTCAATCAGCTCAGGCTTCGTAAACCAGGGCGTGTTGTTCGCGAGGTTGCGCAGCAACTCGGAGACGCGCTCATTCGATTGAGCCACACCAGTCAGCGTCACCAACTGATTATCCTGCTTCATGTTGGAGACATAAACCCCATCCGGCAACTGCTTCACAAGTTCGGTAAGCAGATGCACTGGAATGTTCCGGTCAGCTTGCAAATCCTCAACTGCCTGCTGACGTGCTCGCAGTCCGGCAATTTCTGCCTCCAGAGACGCAATATCCTTGATTTGCACTTCCAACCTTTTGATCTCATTCGTCAACATCAGGTTTTTACCTTGCTGCGACGAGATCTGTGTCTGATACCAAAGGAAGATGGCACCAGCGATAAGACCTCCAACCAATGCAGCGGTACCAAGGGAAATGTTGAATACGTCGCGCCTACGCTTGCGCGCAGCCTCGCGGTGCGGGAGCAGGTTAATCAATATCACTTAGACAAACCTCCGCAAAGCCAGCCCGCAAGATGTCAGGTAAGAAGGCGCCTCTCGAGTCATCTTTTTCAAGCGTACGCCATCACCCATTTCCATGCCTTCGAATGGATCCACGAGCGCGCAAGAAAAAGTAGTTTGATTTGTCACAGCAGCCGTCAGCCCAGGCAAAGCGGCTGAACCACCCGCCAAAAGGATGTAGTCCACCTTATTGTGCGGCGTGCTGGTGAAAAAGAACTGGAGAGCCCGCCCGATCTCTTGCACCATGCTCTCAACAAATGGGCGTAGTACGCTGGATTCGTAGTCGTCCGGCAAATCGCCACTTCGCTTCTTGCTCTCAGCCTCTTCAAGGGAGAAACCATACTGACGAACAATCAGCTGAGTCAACTGAGCACCGCCAAAAGCCTGGTCCCTGTCGTAAAGAACCTCGTCATCTCGAATGACTTGCATGCTGGTGGTCATCGCTCCCACTTCAAATAATGCAACAATGGCTCCCGCTCCCTGGTTTGGAAGGTTTTCGATCAATCGGCTTGTAGCCAAGCGCGAAGCATAGGACTCCACGTCAACAATAACCGGCTTCAAACCGGCAGCCTCCGCCAGACCCTGAATGTCTTGAACCTTCTCCCGGCGTGACGCGGCAATCAGTACGTCGAGATCCCCATTTGAAGAACTACTCGGACCGACAACACAAAAATCCAAACTGACCTCGTCCAGAGGAAAAGGTATGTACTGGTTAGCCTCGGTCTCTACTTGAGATTCAAGCTCCTGGTCTGAAAGACCACCGGGAAGAATGATTTTCTTGGTGATAACCGCCGAAGGTGGCAAAGCCATGGCTACGTTTTTGGCTTTGGTCCCACTCTTTTTGACTAGTCGACGCACCGCTTCGGCCACTTCGTCAAATTTCTCAATGTTGCCGTCGGTAACCCAACCCCGCTCTAGGGGCTCCATCGCGCAACGCTCAAGCACCAATGCACCTGATTTGTTTCGACCCAATTCAACCAGCTTCACACTGGACGAACTGATATCCAAACCCAACATGGGTGCCGGCTGGCGGCTAAACAAAGACCCCAAAGAGATCAAGACTATCCCCTGAAACAAGCCGATTGAGAACCGGCGAAACTTAAGACTTCACATGAATGCTATCAGTAAGCCCCTTGTCCCGCAAAGATATTTGCCT
>JAKQJK010000127.1 GCA_029561195.1 Pseudomonadota bacterium | reverse complement strand
CAGGGCTGCAAGCATCTCCGGGGTACGGTGCAGGATCCATACCGGCTTGCCACGCCATTCGACCACCATCATCTCGCCCGGCGCGAGCTTGTCGATATCCACCTCCACCGGCGCACCGGCGGCCATGGCCCGCTCGGAGGGGGTGAGGCTGGCCACGAAGGGAACGGCGGCTGCGGCCGCCAGCACGCCCCCCACGCCAGCGGTGGCAATCAGCAACTGGCGTCGGCCGGGGTTGCAGGGGGTTGAGCAGGACGCGGAGGTGTTCGGACTACCGAGAGTGGAAACGGGGGTGCTTGCCATGAGGGCTTCTCCTGGGGACTGGGGCGCCGGGGTCGGACACAAAATATAAGCAAGTGCTTATCAAGTCCCGTGCCAGAACGGCGCGCCAGGAGAAAACCCTTTTACTACAATCGCTTGAAGCCATGATCTGCGTATGAACGCCCGGGTTGGCATGGACGTGGCAGCAATATTGGCAGCGCTTTGTCTGCCGTATGGCAGTTTTGGCAGCCTATCGCCGTTTCGGTCACCCCAGGTGTCAGGCGTGGCCGGGTTTCAACGAGTTGAACGAGACTGGCATATTCGATTCGGCGGAGAGGAGTAGGGGATTATTGTGCGGCCTATTCGGGCTAGGAAGAAGCCTCACGGCCTCCCCCTCCCGCACCCCCGGACGTACGGGTCATGTATCAGGCGGTTAGTTGAGTGGAATTCCTACCGGGGCGCAAGGCTCGGTAGTCCCGGTCATTCGATCTCGTTGCTGCAGATGGCGGGCTTTGCGGTCACGTGCCCGCTCTCCCCAGATGCACCACGCCTCATATCCGGCTCTTCTTCATCGCCCCGCAGTTTCGGATCGGGCTTCCTTCAGACCCGCCTCACGACGACGCCCTTGCCCTTCTCATTGCCTTCGGCTTTGCCGACCTGACCAGCGGACTTACACCGATGAAGTAACGCGCCATGCCCGGTGCACCTGTTGAGGATCAGGGGCGAGACGCTTGCGGTGCGTCCCCTGGAGCGACGGGTTGGGCATCGGCTGACTCACCGCTGCTTTCTGCTTTTCGCTTGAATACAGCATAGTTGCGACCGCCAAGGGGATTTGAGTAGTTGGCATTAAGTTCAGTCTTGTCCGAGGACATCTTGAATACGCACGTTCCTGAGGTTGATTTGTTGCATTCAAACTGGAGTTTGCTGCCTTCAATTCTTCCTTCGCTGGCACTATTAGTCCCGCCACAGTATTTAATCTTGGCGTTGCAGTCTTGGCTCACAACTTTGATATTGAGCGTACATTTGCCTACGCCGCCGACTTGCCATTCACCTTGCCACCGTCCCTTCCAGTCTTGGCAGGTAACTTCGTCACTGGCGAATGCACCACCAAAGCAGAAAACAAACAATAGGGTTACCGTAACTTTTGTCATCGTGAAACTCTCAAGGTTCTCGACCAGCTACGTGAGCGCACACACTATTTGCATTGCAGCTTACGAACCGGACAGGCGCATCTCCACTGGGTTCGCACCTTCATACACTTGAAGGGCGTAGGCGACCTGGCGATCATGGGCCGCAGCAGCGTCGCCCCTCCCGACGCCCTTGAGGGACGGAATCCGCGCACCATGCATCGACGCCTCTACTCCGCGCGACAGATCTCGCCACGCAGGGCAGCGCGAACCGTGAGCCCGCCGAGCAGGGCGATCACGCCGCTGGTTGTCAGCACCAGCGCCGCCCCCAGAAGACGGAAGGCGGGCAGCCCGCCGAGTTCCGCCATCGTCAGGGTGGCAACACTCAGCGCTGCCAGCGGAAATGAGTACGCCCAGGCCGACACGAAGAACGGGACCCGGAAGAAGCGCAGTGCATTGCTGGCGAAAAGCATGCCCAGGAACAGGGCCGTGTAATACAGCACCCGCCCGAAGGCATCGAGGTCGCCGGAAAGACCGGTGTAGGCAACAAAGCCGACGGAGGGCGGTGCCAGCAGGATGAACAGCGTGGGTGTGAGGCGCAGGGCCAGCGGCGCATGGAAGAACAGGCGATACATCACGATGGCGAACAGCACGATCCAGAACACCAGCCCGATGCTGAAGAAGAACCACGACACCTCAGCGGGCGCAAACCTGACGCCCGCCAGCGGGACGATGATGTTGCCCACCACCGGGATGAACCAGGCCGGGTTGAGGTGCTGGATTTCGAAATGGGTGTGGTGGATCCAGGCGCTCATGGTCCGCAAGGTGAAGGTCAGGTGCAATGCTGCGCCGAGGCCCCACATCCAGCCCGCCACCTCCGGCGCCATCCGGCTCCAGGCTGTTGCCAACAACAGGATGCCGATGGAGATGGCGGGAACGAAGTTCATCTTTACCGGATGGGACGCTTCGGCCCGTGCCGCGGCCGAGTGGCGAAACAGCTTGGCCCCGTAGAAGCCTGCCACAACCAGAAAGACCAGGCCGGCCAGAACGGCAAGCCCCTGCCCCACAATTCCCGACCAACCGAGCACATGGGCAGCCTTCTGCCAGGCCAGGGCAAGCCCGGCTATCCCCATCACCGTGGAGAAGAGCGCAACCGGAAAATGGGCGAGGGACGTCTCTTGGTGCGCCTCGGTCGTCTTTGCGGGGCTTGGCGTGGGGTTCATGTTTAGGTGGGGGAAGGATTCGGACGCATGATGGCATGGCCCCGCCTGCGTCCGGGTGGCAATCCCACCCCATGGGGGTCGGAAGGCCACCAACGGACACCGGACTTACCACGCCTCCATCAGGCGGTGGCTGACTGCAGGTGCATGCATGCCTTTACCTGTTGTCGACCCGGTACATCTTGGCCGGATTCATCTTAGTGCCCCAGGGCAGGCCGCTGTTCTGCCAGCCATTCACCAGACGAAAACCGGCCTTGGGGCCTTCCTTGATGGCCGAGCCCTGGAAGCCATTGATGACATAGCGGGCGTTGGGAAAACCATTGGCCCGGAGCAAGGCTGCACTGGGCTCCCCGCGCTCGCTGCCCGAACGGCACAGGGTGATCACCTCGGCATCCATGCCCAGGCCGCGTTTTTCCAGCTCCGCCTTGATCTGCCTGGCGAAGTCCGGGTTCTGGTTCAGCTTGTAAACCCCGCGCTTGTCGTCCCAGGCGCTGCGGTCCACCATCAGGAATGGCACATTCACGTGAACGGCATCGGTGAAACCCACAAACATGATCTCGACCGGATCACGCACATCCACAAACAGCATCTTCTGATCGGCCTGCTGTAGCCGTGCATGGACCTCGGTCGCAGGAACGGCCATATCGACAGCCTGGGCCGCGAGGGCCAGCAGGCCCAGTGAAGCAGCAATGATCAAACGTTTCATGACGTCTCTCCCTTATGGGTTCACTTGAGCCCGATGGCCTGCATCAGCTGGTCGACATTGCGGGCATATTCGATGGAGGCGACCTTTCCCTCGACCAGTCTGACGACGGTTGCTGCCCCTTTCTGGCGGGGCAGATCAGCCAATTGACTGGCATCCCGCCCAAGCCCGACCGGAAAAGGCATCTCCCGCAGCGCAGGCAGGGCGAACATGCGCGTGACCAGGGCCGGCATGGCGCTGATGTCCGCGAAGTAAACGGCGCCCAGCCCAACAAGAACCCCGGCGGGCCGGGCGGCCAGCACCTCGTTGATCAGGTCGCTGGCGGCCTTGTCCGCCGCAAACAGGACAAGACGCGTATTCGCGGAAGTGGACACCGTCCTGCCGTGCTGATCCTCAAGCGCCAACGCCGGAAATACGGCCCCGGGAAGGATGGTCGCGGCATCGGCAGCCAGGGACAGCACCAGGGCAAGCAGGCCTCCCGCCACGCGCGACAACAGCAAAGCCTTGAATCTCATTCGCACTCCCGATCTCGATAAATGCGCCCGGATCTCAGGCGCCCCTCGCCAAGTCGGCCTTGCCACCTGACTGCCAGGCTCAATGAAGGAACTTGAGGGTGGCCGCAAGGAGCAGCGCCAGCAAACAGGCCCAACCCGAAAACAGCCAGCGCCATAAGGGCGCAGCAGGGATGAAGCCCACACCACGGACGAACCCCGCGCTCATGGCCATGAACAAGGCCATCGCCAATCCGTGATCGACCCGGGCATCCGCACGGGTGAACAAGAGCGGGTAGAGCGAGCCCACCAGCATGATCAGCATGGCGGCTGCCAGACTCGGCAGATGCATCCTCCCGGGACTCTGCTCGCCAGGGGGTTCAGGTAATTCCCGGAATGCCATGTTCACAGACGCCCCTTAAATATTAGCAGACACTGATTTAATCCCGCCCTTCGACGCTTCCCGCGAGCCGGCCCTCAATGAATCATCAGGAAGGCGGATTGTCGCCCTGCCTGCCGCGAGGCGCGGATTGACGGCTTGCCTCATGCTCGGCCCACAGTGCATTGAGAATGGCCAGGAAGACGGCAAAGCCGATGCCCAGAACCCAGGTGAAATACCACATGTTGTTGACTCCTTGGTAAGCCGACTAATAGGCCGAATGGCTGTTCTCGCGCACGTAGGCGGCGGTGACCTTGCCCCCCATCACCCGGTAGGCCCAGCTTGTGTACAGGATGATGATCGGCATGAAGATCAACGTGGCCCACAGCATGATGTTGAGGGTCAGCCGACTGGAGACGCTGTCCCACACCGTCAGGCTGGCTCGCGGGTCGAGGGACGAGGGCATGATGAAGGGGAACAGGGCTGCGCCAGCGGTACCGATGACGCCAACAATGGCCAGCGCCGATGCCCAGAAAGCCGCCATGCTGCGGCCCGAACGCGCGAGCGCCTGGGCAGCAAACACACCCACGATGCCAAGGGCAGGCAGAAGCAACGTCGCGGGGTAGGCCCGATAGTTGGCGAACCAGGCACCCGCCTCCCTCACCACTGTCTTGGCCAGGGGGTTGGGCAGCGCCCCGCCCTCCACCGCCGACTGGATGACATAGCCGGGAATCCCCATCCACAACCAGACGCCCGCCGCGACAAAGCTCAATACCATGAGCCCGCCAAAGAAACCGGCCGCCCGCAGTGCCCGCCACTGGATCTCGCCCTGGGTACGGTGCACCAGGTAGATGGCGCCATGGAAGGTGATCATGGCCGTGGACACGACCCCGCAGAGCAGTGCAAAGGGGTTGAGCAAGGCCCAGAAACTGCCGGAGTAGGTGGACACCAGGTGGTCGTCGAAGCTGAAAGGCACGCCCTGGAACAAGTTGCCGAAGGCCACACCGAAGATCAGCGGCGGCACCGCCCCACCGACGAACAGGCCCCAGTCCCAGGTCTTGCGCCAGGTGGGGTTGCTGATCTTGCTGCGGTAATCAAACCCCACCGGGCGGAAGAACAGGGCCCACAGCACAGCCAGCATGGCCCAGTAGAAACCCGAGAAGGCGGTGGCATAGACCAGCGGCCAGGCGGCAAAGATGGCGCCGCCGCCGGTAATGAACCACACCTGGTTGCCGTCCCAGTGGGGGCCGACCGTGTTGATGACCACCCGCCTCTCGGTGTCGTCCTTGCCGACAAAGGGCAGCAGCGTGCCAACACCCATGTCGTGGCCATCCATGATGGCGAAGCCCACCAGCAGCACGCCGACGAGCAGCCACCAGATCAGTTTGAGGGATTCATAGTCGAGCATTTTGCGTGTCCTCGGTTCAGGCGTGGGCCTCGTTGGCGTAGCGGCCGGTGCCCAGGCTGCCCGGGCCCTGCTTGGCAAACTTGATCATCAGGTACATCTCGACCACCAGCAGCACGGTGTAGAAGCCGACGAATCCGGCCAGGGAGCCGTAAAGGCTCTCCACACTGAGGGTGGAGACGGAGAGATGGGTGGGCAATACGCCGTAGATGGTCCAGGGCTGGCGCCCGTACTCCGCCACGAACCAGCCGACCTCGCAGGCGATCCACGGCATGGGCAGGGAGTACAGGGCCGCGCGCAGCAACCAGGGCTTGTCGGCAAAGTCGCCCTTCACCGAATGCCACAGGGCCAGGCCGAAGAGCAGCAGCATCGCAAAGCCCAGGGCCACCATCAGGCGGAAGCTCCAGAACATCGGCGCGACGCGGGGAACGGTGTCATTCACGGCCTTCTCGATGATCTCGGGCGTGAGCTGGTCAAAGTGGCTGACGTACTTCTTCAGCAGCAGACCAAAGCCCAGGTCCGCCTTGTGCTCCTCGAATTCGCGGCGGGCGGCTTCGTCATTCTGGTCGCGGCGCAAGGCATCAAGGGCCGTCACCGCCTCGATACCGGAAACGATGCGCTCCCGGTTCTTTGCCTTGATCTCCTTGATGCCGGGAATCTGCTTGTCCAGGGAGCGGGTGCCGATGATCCCCATCACCCAGGGAATCTCGATGGCGAAGTCGTTCTTCATTTCCGCTTCGTTGGGGATGGCGATGAGATTGAAGGGTGCGGGGGCCGGTTCGGTCTCCCACATGGCCTCCATGGCGGCCAGCTTGGTCTGCTGGGCCTCGCCCACCGTGTAGCCCGATTCGTCGCCGAGGACGATCACCGAGCACACGGACGCAAAGCCGAAGGCGGCGGCGATGCCGAAACTGCGCTTGGCAAATTCCACGTCGCGACGACGCAGCAGGTACCAGGACGAGATCGACAGCACGAACATGGCACCGGTGACATAGCCGGCAGACACCGTATGCACGAACTTGGCCTGGGCGTCCGGATTGAAGACCACGGCCCAGAAGTCGGTCATCTCCATGCGCATGGTCACGTAGCTGAACTCGGCGCCCACCGGGTTCTGCATCCAGCCATTGGCAATCAGGATCCACAGGGCCGACAGGTTGGTCCCCACCGCCATCAGCACCGTCACCAGCAGGTGTTGCCGGCGCGACAGGCGATCCCAGCCAAAGAAGAACAGGCCGATCATGGTGGATTCGAGGAAGAAGGCCATCAGCCCCTCGATGGCCAGCGGCGCACCAAAGATGTCCCCCACGTAGTGGGAGTAGTAGGCCCAGTTGGTGCCGAACTGGAACTCCAGGGTGATGCCGGTGGTGACACCCAGGGCAAAGTTGATGCCGAAGAGCTTGCCCCAGAAGCGGGTCATGTCCCTGTAGAGGGGCTTGCCGGTCATCACGTACACCGACTCCATGATCACCAGCATCCACACCATGCCGATGGTCAGGGGAACAAACA
>JAKQJK010000105.1 GCA_029561195.1 Pseudomonadota bacterium | reverse complement strand
TGCGTAGCCCATGCTTTCCTTGAAGGCTGGCGGCACGGGTTTGTTGAGGATCTTGACGCCGGAACCCGGACCTTCGTTGATTTCGATACGGTAGAGTCCCGGGTGCTCTTCACCGCCACCCGGAGAGATGGTCCAGACCTGCCCGGGCTCAAGGGGATCGCCACCAATGCTGTTTTCGCTTTGCAGTTCTGGAGTCGAGACAAACTTTTCTACGCCATCAGCCCCCATCACGTAGCTGAAGTGGGTATTACGGAATTCAGCCGCGCCGATGCGCTTCTGCTGTTCCTTGACGCGACGTCTTGCTTCCATGGCGATATGGACGGCCCACTCGATGTCCTCATCGGCTGCCTCACCTTCACCGGGATAGAGGAGCTTGAGTAATCCACTCACGGTTTTATTGACCGCGTTGGTATCGCGCCCTGACAGAGCGCCACCGAAGAACACCCGGTTTTGCAGTACGCTCACTCTGCTTTGATTGCGAAGCTGGCTCCAACACTCGGACAAGAAATCGCTCACCAGACCGAAGTGATTCGTCAACAGTTCCTTGCTGATTTTGGGAACATCCCAGCCAGGCAGAAATGCGTGGATCCGATCCATGAAAGCAGTGTCGTCTTTCATCTCGGGTGGCATAGGACCAAACAGGTGCCCGATACGCTGTTGATGTTCAACACCCACATCGAAGTTTCCAACCAGGACGATGCTGCCATCGGCACGGATGCTTTCCTTGCCACGGCTGAATTCACCGGACTCCATGTACCCCTTCATGATGTTCACGCCATCCTTCTGGTCGAAAGAGACGCCGGATACCTCGTCGAAACAGACCACATCGTATTGGCAGACCAATCCGCGCTGGCCGGTTGCGTTGTTGACGAACATCCGGGCAACCGTGGCCTTGCCTCCAGAAATCAGATGCGCATACGGAGAAACCTGCTGGAAGAGATGGCTCTTCCCTGTTCCTCTGGGGCCGAGTTCCACCAGGTTGTAGTTACGCTCGACAAAGGGAACCATTCGCAGCATCAGGGCGTCATGTTGCCGCCGGGACAATCCGTTCGGCTCTATGCCGATGGATCGAAGTAGAAACTCCTTCCACTCGTCGGTAGTAAAGGACTTGCGGGCCTCGGCCAGGATGTCGAGCACATCGCGTTTGGATAGTTGGATTTCCCGGAGCGATCCAACACCGAAAGGTCTGCCTTTACTCTCCTGGGCGATGGCCGCATCGTAGTTCAGGCTGATTTCGGCATAGAAACCACCTGTCAGCATTCGCTCATGTTCATTCACCAGTTCCGAGCTAATGCGGACATCGGTCAGACGCAGGCTCGGCAGTGTTGCGATGTAAGAGTCGGTCTTCGCATCCAGGCGAGCGGTAATGAGGTCGATGATTTTGACCTCGCCATTTTCCCTGGCCCGAGCCTTGAAGAGCTCTTCTTCCCCAGCCTTTACCGTTCGCGATTTAAGTTGCCGTTGGACGATCTCGAGACCCTCATCAATCTCGTCCTGCTCAGTGCTGGCGCAGTACCGGCCGAGCAGAAACTCGACCACATACGTCGGCACCGGAAACTGGCGGCTAAAAGTCCGGACCAGATCCTTCCGGACCAGGTACCCCTCTAGCGAGGAGGCCGCTTTTTTGTCGATCTGGTCCATTTCAATCATGCATTACCTCCACCAATTACTGTGGCGATTTGCGCAACCAGCGATCCATTGGCATCGATCAGGACCACTGTCGCTTCCCGCCCCTCCATGTCCTCGTCCTCGACGACCACGGAGGCTGTTCCGTTGTCTTTAAGCGGTTTGCTGCCGACGACCACACTGGACAATGAATTGCCTGCTTGGCTACGAACATCAAGTGATAAACCCGAGAAGTTGCCATCTACGGCAACGGTACAGCGCAGCCCCTTCCACACCACGTCGGTAAATTCGACAGATGCCGCAGCCTGAGCAGATTCACCTCGAGTTACCGTCAATTGCAGCGTCAGGCACTCTTGCAGACTTAGGCCGCCATGGGTGTACTCTTCGCCTTTCTTGAAGCAGCTCACGCCATCGGCGAGGGCAAAATACTGGTTTGGATTCCAGTACCATGGGTAAAGCCGCTCCTCGGAGGTGGCCCCGGGTTTTAATGAGGCGCATCGGCCCCACTTGTTATCGGTCAGGGCGCTGGGAAGATCGATTTTTGGCAACCCTCCGGGCAGCAACAACCAACCATGGTCTGTCACCACCCGAACACGCTTCCAACCTGCGGTCAAAAGCTCCGTGATACGGTCTGTGATCTCAACAATCAGGGCATCAATGTGTTTGGCAAGTTTCCACCCACGGTCGTGGCCTTCGTGGTCGATGTCGCCGAACTCGCACCACGCGTTGCCCTGGCCATCGCCGTTTTCGGTACGGTCCAGCACTTTCCAGTCGTTGTCGTTGAGGAGCTTTTTCAGGTGATAGCCGCCCTTGAGCGACTGGCCCGTGGCGGCAACGCAAGGCTCAAAGTCGCCGCAGTCGTCGGCACCACTGATCAAGTCCCGCACGGGTGAAACTGCCGCCTTACCGGTCGCGGTCACGCTGGGCAGCGCCGTCCAGCTCATGGCTTCCGCTACCTGGCAGCCACGTGCTTCCAGGACAGCCGAGAGACGGCGAGCCGCATCAAAGCGCAGGCCGTCTACAAACAGCACGCACTCGCCCTTGGAGGCGGCAAAAGCCTTGGCGCTGGCGATGGTTCCACCGGGGTAGTCTGCCCCGTCCACCAGCTTTTGCAGATAGCGCGCCGAATCTTCCAGCCAAAGCAGATAGATCGCGCGAACGGCGGCAGTCACTGCATCGATGTCGGCTGTCTTGTCCACACACGCCAGCGCAGATAGCACCGCATCATCGGCGCGCCAACCCTGCGTGGCGTAAACAGCCTGCAAGTCCGCGACCGAGCAGGCCGCCAGCGCTGTCTTGGTGACCTCGGCGATCACTGCGAGGTACTTCACTGCGAGGGCCAAGGGTGACTCGCCAAGTTCGGCCCAGACGAGCTCGCGGCGCGGTGCATGGGTCTTCTCAAGATCCAGGATCCGCTTCCTCGCTTCATGCGCAGGCATATGGCTCAAGGCCAGCAAATCACGGTGAAGTTTTTTCTCCTGGTCGTCATTCCACTGAGGCCAGCCGTCGAAAGACCCGTCTCCCATGTGCCAGAAAATGGTGTCACTCGGCGGACGACATTTTCTGATTTGTGCCGGAATGTTGGGGTAGCGCTTAGGTGCCTCACAGTAGCGCTCCCAAACGGCATGCCACGGACCTTCATGGTTTGCGAGCTTAGTGCTCCCGGCCAAAACCCCTTCGGCCTGTGGGTTGAAAGCCAGTTGAGACTTGCAGACCTCGACAAAGGCTTTCCATTCGTTCTCGCCACGACTTGCCTGGAACGCGTCCCCTTGATCGAGCCATTGCAGGAGGTCGCGGACCGGGTCGCCACCCGTCAACAGGGTGTTGAAGTAGTCCTTGTCCAGACGCTTGCCTTTCAGCAAAGAAACATCCTCGTCGAGGAGCCGATACAACGCGAGCTGCATGGCGTTCTTGGCATCGTTGTCTTGGGCGACGTCTAGGCCCAGCCCGCCCTGATCGGATTTCAAATAGGCCAGGATCGTCCAGTCTTTCGCATTGATTTGGGACCAGATCACGCCCCGGTATTGCAGTTCAGCAAGTGGCTTCAGGTGATCCGGGCAACTTTCGACAGCCCGCAGGTCCTGGCGGCTGACGCCCGGCAGGTAAAAAATCGGTGTCCGATCCTTGGGCAGCGAAACATCCTCGGCTCGACCGGCAATCACGCAACGCAACCAGATGGCAGGCCCAATCCGCTTTTCGGGCGCATAGTCGCCCAGGATCATGAGTTCAGGCAGTTCGGCCTGAAGAACAGGTATGACGGCTTCCCACTGATGGTCACGATCCGGCCACAGAATACAGGCCGGAGCGACCTGAACCTCCGGGTTGAAGACGGCGGCATCACGAACCGCTTTCAGGAGATGATCAAGCACTCTCATGCTTCACCTCTTTGTAGCTTGAAGAGTTGAGTTACTTGCTGAACGAGCTTATCTGTCCGCGAATCGATCTGATCAACGCTCCAGCCCGCAGCAGTAGCCAAGTCCTCATTGAGCTTGAGTCCGTTTTTATAGCCAACAGCACGACCTTGTCGGTCTACACGGTCTCGCTTGTCCTCAAAGCTCTTGTTGCCAAGCGCACTGTTGAATCCGGAAATTGTCAGGTTGCCCAATTTGTGAACATGCGTCTGTTGAATTTCCTTCGCTTTTATCTCATCGCCATCGGCAATCATGGTTATCCAAGACTGAGGGATGTTTTCTCCTTGCGGGAAAATATGCTCGATGGTCCACACGAATTGCTTGTTCTCAAAACGCCACAGATCGACCCAACTCTCTTTGGTCATGGCTTGCTCGGCGAGTGCGCAAAGGATGAACCGGGTTACTCCTGAATTTTCCTCATAAATCGGACCATCCAGCTTGCGTTGGAATGCCTCATCCGTTGCGGAGACGGCCACCAGTTGCTGCTCAATTGATTGGGGAATCGCATCAGCACGCAGCCCACTGATTTTGTCGATCACAGTCATGAACAGCCGAGTAAGGTCTCGGGTTGGAGGTGTATCGGTCAAATTACGACGAACGAAGAAGCGGACGAGTAGTTCGACTATGGAGGTCAGGTGAGCATTCGTAAGCTCGAGCTCATCCTTTCGCACAAGCAAATACAACATCAGCAAATACGATGGGGCACCCTGAATCCGCTCCAAATCCTTGATCGGTTTTTCGAGACCATTGAGCGCGTCATCCTGGTTGCGAGAGAGTATCAGCGAATAGAGTCGACCAGCGGCACTGATCTTCTGCAGGCAATCCTTCGCGTCATGGTTGATGAGCTTTTCATAGATCTGAATCAGGTTGGATCGAGTGGCGACCGGAACCTGGTGGACCGCTTTGAGTTGATCCTTGAAGGCGTTGTAATACTGGCGGAAGAAGCGTTCCTGGATGGCGTAGTCGTCACCGAGGTAACCCAAGAGACGATTCCAGTGCCCGAAATAGTGATCTACCTTGCCTGGCTCGATGGATTCCAGACGAGCCAGCAGCTTGTTCTTTATGAGATCGATGGCCGTAAGCGGCATGCCTCGATTGTTTAACGACTCGAACAGGGTGTAAGCGTCTGCGTGACTCGCCACCTCAATCTTGACCAGGCACGCATGGCTGACCTTGTCCAGGAATTCCATGATGGTTCCCAGCCGGTTGCTTCGGCCGTTGGCCATTTCATCTATGCGATCCTGGAAATACCGATAGGCCCGAAAGATCTTGCGGTTGCCAGCGTAGGCGGGGACATCACATTCACTGATGACCCCGATCTCGGCGAGAACAGCCCGGTAATCGGGGTTGTTATTGTTCTGAATCTGCGGGATCAGACGAATCTGATCGTCCCCTTTCTTGAGGACCAACTTTCGCTTTAAATTGATTAGCTCAACGCGCTGTTCATCATCCAAATCGGTTTCATGGCTTTTTAGGGCATGGTAAACAGAGGCAAAAAGCAATGAGAGCGTCGTCAGGCGCTGTTGTCCGTCAACCAGTTCAAGTTTCTGGACTGAAAGCGCATCGGTCGACTGGTTGATGCAGATGATTGAGCCAAGGAAATAGCCCGGATCGTTCTCAAGCACATCGTCGAACAGGTTTTCCCACTGATTTTTGCCCCAGGTGTATTCACGCTGGTAACGTGGAATGGCATAGACCACGCCCGCTTCGATATCGAAGAGCTGTGAGACTGGGTAGTTATTTACAGATTTAATCATCTAACGCCTCAAAAATGGTATTTCTCACGTCTACGGCGGAATGCTTCTTCCGTCCCTTCCATGATGTCGAGAACAGCCTTGGTTACAGACGCCTGATCAAGCCCCCCGCAAGCAAGGGCTTCACCTTTGCCGTCTCGGGCTTCGAAGGCGTAGACCAGCTCGGCATCTCCGTTTACCGGCAGATTGGCGTTGTGCGTAGCCATGATGAGTTGACGCTTCGATTTCACTTTGCGCAGCATCGGGATCAGCTCCCGGAACACAAAGTTGGAGTCCAACTCATCCTCGGGCTGATCGATGACCAACGGCCCACCTTCCTGCGCCAGCAACAGTGCAAGGGCGGCGGTGTTCCGCTGACCGTCAGAGAGGGAACCTTCGGCGATACTGCCTGCAGTCGATCCATCCGCCCGAAACAGTTTCATGTCGACGGTGTCTTGTACCCGAGAGCAGCGCAGTTTTTCCCAACGTTCAAGATTGTCTTGAATGTGCTGGAACAGATCTTGGCTGTTCGACCCGAAATCCGGCCCTGTCGAACCTTGCTCCACAGACAAACGCTCTTCCAGAACTTGCCAGGGCGACTCAGCATCTTCCTGTCCGGTAAACAGCGTATAGAGCGTCTCCCCACAACTTTCCCAATTTTTACCTAGCCGCGTCCGCCCATCAGAGGGCGCAAAGCTCTGCCAGAGCTCCCGGAAATTTTTATGATCTTGCTGGTATTTTGCTGAGACCTCGATAAAACGCTGCCTGCCTTCGTTTAGTACAGCGAGTTCATTGGCTCGTTCGGCGGCTTCAACGCGCTTCTGGAATTGATCTCGCCAGATCTGATGCAACTGCTGCATGAGCAGACCGGTGTCTCCCGCAGCTTCTTTTAGCCGCTGAATTTCAGCCCCGGTTTCATCAATCTCCCGCTGTTTCTTGGCGCGTGATTGATTGATTTCCTGAAGATGGCCAACATCATCCGTTGTCAGGCCTTTAGCAGCGCAGGCTTCACTAAACTTGGCGTCGGCCTGTTCCAGTTCCTCCCGGATCGCATTCCATGCCGGATCGCTGGTTTTAAGATCCTCGACAGCGGCTTCGAATTGCTCGACGGCATCACGGATAGTTCGGGCCAACGAATCCTTGGCGGCTTTCACCTTATCATCGAATTGCCTAAACCAGGCCGAGTGAGCCGAATCTGTAACCTGAAATGCTACGTGCGATGCGGAGAGTGTCTCGGCCAGGGTGGCAACGTCTGTGAACTGCTTGCCAGATGTTCCTGCAAGCCCTTCGAGGTAGCGTGCCTCTGCCTTGAGGAGTTGGTGTCGGCGGGCATCCTCTTGAATCTCGCTGCGGGCCTTCCATTGCCGGTCCAGTTCTTGATGCTCTTGCTGGAGCCGCTTGTAATCCTTTTCGAGTGTCTTGGCCTTGCGGAGATTGGAAAAAGCGTCCTGGATTTGCAGCTTGAGCTTGTGCTCCCGATCTGCCAGCTCATCCAGTTCGTTTTTGGTGAATCCGTCGACCAGTTCCAGCAGTCGTTGAGCCTGCCGAACGCTTCCGTCATCGGTTTTCGACTCGGTCAGCCGGTTGAGCTGCTGCTGGCTGTAAAAGCGAAGAGGCAAGCTATTGAAAAAGGTTTCAGGATCGGCCAGGTCGCGACCCTGCACGGTGGGGCTGCCGTTTTGCCAAACGATACGATCTTCGACGCCATCCGCGCTGACCCAGCACACCTCGACTTCTGCACGGGGTTCGTTCAGCGTATCGCGTACACGTTTGATCCGCTCTTTAGTCCCGTAATCAAGATCCTTCGATTTGTCCTTGCCCAGGATGATTCTCAGATATTCAAGCAAGGTGGATTTCCCGCTGCCTCGGCCACCGATCACACAGTTCATGTTGGGGGAAAAATGGACCTGCTGGTCGGCCAGGAACGCCACGTTCTTGATCGAGATCGACTTGATGGTCGCCTGACGAACGCGCTGTGCCGGGTGCGTATCTGTCGAAACGTCTTCCGGCAGAATGATGCGGGATTCATGGTCGAGGAATGCCTGGCGGAGCGACTCGATGGAGGGCTCGGACATTTTGAACCATGAGTACCGGTAGCCAATGCTGTTAGGCGTCGGCTTCTGATGCTCATCGAAGTCGACCAGCTTCTTGTTGTCCGAAGACATGAGTGTGGCAATGGGGCGAATGCGCTTCCAGCCTGGCTGACAATCGTCGCCAGAACGGAGAAGCCGCTGATATCCAGCGCTCATCAATTGGACAGGCTTTGGCACTTCTACCGCAAGCAGATCAGGATTCGTGAATTGATCCTGTTGCAACCATTCCGCTATCGAATCGTTGTCGAAAATGCCGTCATTGCTTGTTGCATGCGGCATGATGACGATTCCGCCATACTTGTCTTGGGTGATGCGCAAAATCTCTTTCAGATTTTTGTCTGATTTTTCGAGCTGTCCTGCCGCATTCACTCTCGGGTAGCTCACACCGCATTCCGTAAGAATCGAGTCCAGCCGAGTCAGGTCCGTTCCTGGTTCGAAAAGACAAAGAACATGAACGCCCCTGCCAACGCCAGCCGCCTCGAACTCAAATCCTGGAAACAAGGTGATCTTGTGGCTGAACTCCCGATCAATCTCATCGAACGCAGTCTGCAGATGTGGAATAAAGTCCTTGCTCAGAAAGTTGTGGTCGGTAATGCCCACCACATCCAGCCCCTTCTCATAACAGGCCTCCGCAAAAGCCTTCGCTGCGGCAGCCTCTTGTCCGGCTTCGAGGCGGTCTCCGGCCCAATGCCTTGCATCTGCAGGCGTCTGCATCTGCAGGTCGCATTTCAACCAGCGCATTCCTTTGTAGCAGAAGGTCATTCGGCGGCCTCCCGTGCGGCGCGTTTCTCGGCCAGGGTCAGATGGTGGTCGTTGATGCGGTCGCCGTCAAAGACGTGATACCAAGGGGCGGATTCTACGTCCTTGCCCCGGTCCTTGTTCCAGTTGATGTTGGGTTTGTCGCGCAGGACGCCCGCGCCTCTCTTGCCGACATCGGGCACGGTAAGAAACGGGCGGATGTTGAGGCGCACGCCGTCATTGAGATCCGGGTCCCAGCCGATGGGCTGTTTTTCCAGTGGCTTCCAGCGCACGAAGATGTCATAGGGTGCTTCACCTTCGAGGATCAGCTCCAGTTTTTTCTTGAGGGCCTCGGCGGCGGCCAGGCGTTCCTGGGCTCCGTCCACGCCGCTGGCGATGTCCTGCTTCTGGCGGCTGATCCAGTCGCCCAGGTAGGTGTAGATCAGGGTCTCCAGCAGCTTGGCGTCGAGCTTGTGGTAGTTGACCAGGGCGGCGAAGCCGTCGCGCAGGCCATCCCAGATATGCCAGATGAAGGGACGATGCTGGAACAGCTTGCAGTGCTGGGTGAAGAACTTCTCCCGCAGCCAGGTCTCCAGCGTCTTGCCTGCGTGATCGGCGCTTTTGAGCAGCGTGGCCAGGGTGTCGTTGGACCAGGCATCTCCGTAGGCAGCGGCCAGCAGGTTCAGCAGGCGGTCAGAGGCCGACGCCTCGCCCCGCACCGGCGGGATGCAGACGATACCGTCCCCATCGGCGTAGCTTGCCAGGGCTTCGCAGCGCTTGACCCATTCGCGCTGTTCGTCGGCCAGTTCCATGTTCGGGTCCAGCTCGGCGGGCCAGCGGTAGCCCAGGAGGCGGGCGACGGCAACATGCAACACACTGTCATCGGTGCGCAGCGGGCCCTGGGCCGTCCACTTTTGCGTCTCTTCCCAGATGACCGAACCACAGGGGTGGCCGTGGAAGATCCATTGGGTGGGATCGTCGTAATAGGGCTTGGGCAGGCCGTGGGGGTATTTTTCTTCTGCGATTTTGGTCCAGCGGTTGAGGTCGAAGGGGACCTTGACGAGGGTGGCGTTGGTGACATTCAGCTTTTGGTCAATGCGCCGCACCGCTTCGTTGTATTCGGTCGAAGAGCAGAATGCCCAAATAGGCAACAAGTAATCATTATTCTTGGGAAGAACTACTGCCAATGTTTGGTCGTATTTGGCACCTTCGTAAACTGAGGCATTCAAGTTACGCATTAATTGGACAGATATGCCGTGTTTACCCCACGCTTCCCGCCCCCTTATCCATGCTCCGATACCATTTTCACCGAGCTTGGCTTTCACCAATTCAAATAACCGTCCGCTTTCATTTTCCCAAAATATGGCTTCAGTTCTGTCGATTGTTTCATCACCTGGCCGTTCGTAATACTCCCAGCCACTAGATATTTCATCGATCTCCCAGAACTTGGCTGCAAACTGAGGATAATCACCAGTTTGAATACCAACAAGTGATTCAGCATACTCCGACAAAAGTGATCCAGATATTTCTTTTTCTAGCGTTATTCGCGCATCCGGATTCACCAACTGCTTCGCTTGCTCCACACTCTTGACTTCCTCTGTCAGCAACTGCGCCGCTTTTTCGGAAGACGTGCGGGGCTCGGAGACATCCACTCCCCGAATCAGGTTGCCGTCATTGACGTCGCCAAACAGGCCGCCCAATTCTTTTGTTGAATTGCCCCGGCTCAGGCTGAACATGGCCACGAACGCACCCGCAGCCGCTGATGATTCAAAACCCCCTTCGCCTAAACGGGCGATCAGATGCCAGGTGTCGTTTTTCAGTAGTTTCTCCCGGAACTTCTTGTAGCTGGTCAGGAAAAGCCAGTTCTGGGGCAGCACGATGCTGGAGGTTCCGCCCTGGCCGCAGAGCTCCAGGCAGCGGTCGAGGAACACGGTCGCCAGATCGTTCTTCGCGGCTGAATAGTGCTTTTCGCAGAAATCCCGCAACCGCTCGTTTTGCTTTCCTCGGGCCAGATAGGGCACGTTGGTGATGACCAAGTGGTACTGACCGACCAACAGGGTTGCGGCCTTGGCCAGCCCCTGGGCAACAACAGCGGCCTCTTGTTGTTCCTCGCTTTGCTCCTGATTGAGCGCCTGATTCAAAAGCGGGCGGATCTCTTTCCAGGTCACATCCAGGGGCAGGGGCGATTGGCCCGGATCGAGCAGACTGCCCAGCACCGGTGCATCCTTGAAGGTATCGTGCATCCAGCCCAGGGCGATGGCGAGATTCTTTCTCCCCAGGCCGAGCTGCTTCCACTCCTCCTTCGCCACGCTCACGGACAAGCCCGAGCAGGCCAGGTTCAACTCCGGCAACACCCGGTAGCCGCCAGCGCCCGGGACTTTCCACGCGGTCAGCGCCAGGGCGAAGGCGGCCAGCTCCACGCATCGCTGATCCAGTTCCAGGCCGTGGATGTTTTCCCGCAGCACCGCGTCCACCGCCTCCCTAGCCGACAACCCTTCCAGTTCCATGCGCATCGGCACCAGCATCAGGAAGGCCGCCACCAGAAAGTGGCCCGAGCCGCAGCAGGGGTCGAGGGTCTTCAAGTCGGCGAGTTGCTCCGGCCAGCCGTCGAAGGTTCCGGCGGCAGGTGTCCATCTTTTGTAACCAGCGCCGTCCTCCTGTTGGACAAAACGCAGATAGTCCAGTGGCACACCGGGGATGGCCGCCTTCCGGCGCAGTTCCCCTTCGCTGCTGGCGTTTTGGAGGTCGACCTCGGTGAGCCGTCTTGCCGCCCACCAGGCCCCCAGGGCGTTGTCGAGCAGGAAGCTGACCATGTAGGGCTCGGTGAAGAGCTGGGTGACGGCAGGTAACTCCCGTGCGCCGATTTTGACCTCGGAGGCGTTAACCTCGTCCTTCTTCTTGGCCTGCCAGAATTGATAAACCCACCCGAGGCTGTCGGAGGCGGTGAACACCGGAAGCTCCAGGTCGGCCACCAGCCGCTCCAGTTTCTGCTGATGCTCGGGCGGCAAGCTCAGTTGGAAAACCGGCGAATCGAGCCGGAAGATCTGTGGCAGCATGCGGGCGGCAAACCGGGCGGCCAGCTCCCAACCGTTGGCTGCGCCTTCATCGGCGGCGAGGTCTTCACACTCCTCTAAGGTGACCGCCACCGGATCGTCCGGGTCGGGATACATCAGCAAATTGTTCTCGGCCAGGAAGCGAGCAAACAGCATGCGGTGCCAGTGCTCGTAGGCGACTTCTTCGATCAGGCGGTCCATGGTCTGGATCTTGCCGCCATTCAGGGAATCGCCCAGTTGGCGGCCGTGAACGCGCAGCTTGCGGCGCATCTCCCGGTCCTGTTCGCTCAGGTGGGCAAAGGGCGCGGCTTCACCCACACCGAGTTGTTCCAGCGCGGCACGGGCGGCGTCTTCGGCAATATCACGCGCATCCTTGATGGTGCGTTCGAGTCGGTTTCTTAATGTTTTGTCGAGCGGCTGCATGCGTTATTTCCCCTGAAGGCTGCTTATCGAATCACTATCGGCCCGTTTTGCAGGGCGGCCTTGAGTTGTTGTTTCACGTCGTCGACCCAGGCATCGATCTCCTCGTCGGTTTTCAGCGTGCGGCGCGGTACCTGAATGAACTGAGCCTGGGGTTCACACAATTCGGCGGCACCGCTGGCGACGTTGTCGAAGCGGGCGGGCATGGCCGCCACGCGGTCGCCAAACATCGACAGAGCGCAGTTGTCCAGGGTGGTCAGCACGTCGCTGGTTGACTGCACCTCCACCTTGGGTCGAGCGGACTCGTGCAAGAACTGGGCGGACATGAGCTGATAGCGCTGCTCCGGTTCCAGTTGCTGCCAGTTACTGTCATCCGCCAGGCGCTTGAGACCCTCCGCATGACGGGAGGCATATTCGCCATCGAGCTTGTTGAGCTCATCGCGCAGCAGTTGGGTCAGGTTGGCAATCAGCGGTCCAACCAGGTCGGGCTCTTCGAGTAGCTGGCGCTGCTGCTCGATGGTCTTCACCTGGGCCAGGATTACCTCGGCGTCCTGAAGCCCGGAGGCGTGGGCCATCAGGCGCTTCAAGACGGTCCAGTTGGGCCAGCGTTTGGCGATACGCTCGGCGAGATCGGTCCAGCTATCGATGCTGCCGCCCAACTCTTCCCGCCGGTTGTAGAGGGCAAGCAGTTGCTCATTGCCCGCAGTAAGGCGGATTTCGTCGAGGGGCGTGGTGTCCGGCCGGGCCGGTTTCGGTGCCTCACCGCCAGCCTGGTCGGCAAGCTCCACCATTTTCTGCAGGAACTGCGGTATATAGGCCAGCTCCTCGCCCTGCTTGGCCGAGAGCCCGACCTTCTGCAACAGCTTGCGGATCTGGATACGTTGGGCGGTGGTGACGGTGGCGGATTCCACCTTGAACATCACCTTGCCGATGGTTTTGCGCTCCAGCTCCTTGGCGTCGAGGGTTTGGCCTCGCTCGTCCTGCGCCCGGATCAGCCCGGCCACCAACAGCACTTGCAGGCCGCCGTCCACGGCGTCACGCGACCATCCGTAGGGTGAAGACTCGAACTGAGTGCGGATGTCCGCGCCTTTTTTGCCACCGGCAATGAAGCCGAGAATGGCTTTGCACACCGGATTTTTCGCAGGTTCGCCTTCGTCGCCAACGGCCTTGAGCGCATCAGGAGCGCCTTTCTGGGCTTTTTCATAAACCTTGGACCAGCCCACGTGGTCGGCGGTATGAAACTGCGGGTAGAGCCGCTGCAGCGCGTTGCCGGAGGCTTCCAGCACCATCTCTTGCAGATCGTTGCCGAGGATTTCATTGCCGCCGCCCTGAAAGACACGGGCTCCGGAGAAGGCTTCTTCGAGCAGTTCACGGATCTTGCCTTCGGCGGCCTGCTTGGTGGTCTCCATCGCCGCTCGGGCTTCGGTGCCTTCCGGAGTATTGGGAACACCGCGCTTATCCAGCGTAGCGCTGGCGGCCTTGTAATCGATGAGGTGGTGGCGGAGGTCATCAGCCGAACGCTTGGGAATGAACACAAAAACAGTCGGGGACTGATTGCCCGCTTGCCTTGAATCGGCCCGCACCGAGTTTTCGTCAATGCTCCAACCGTCGCGAACCCAGACGCAAATGCGCTGATCGGCATCGGTGGGAAGCTGGGCGTCAAACACCGGATAGATGTCGCGGGTGACCTTCGAGCCACCCTGGGTGAGGGAGAGCTTGCGCACCATCTCGCCGAATTTCTTGCGGATGCGGTCGTCGCGTTCGGCCTCGATACGGTGCGCCTCGTTGGACAAGGCGGAACGCTGGCTCAAGAACTCGTCGCTCCAGGCCGCGCTCTCTTCGGTCTGGATACGGTATTCATCACCGACCTTCATCAGCAGTTCGCATTTATCCAGCAGGCTGGGCAACTTACTGCGCAGGGCACCAGAGCCACGGGAAAGATTCTCAACCAGTAAATCGGCCAGGGTGTCGATAGTGGCGCGGATGCCAATTTCATTATTGCTGCTGGCGAGCTTGTTGATGAGAAACACCAGACCGCAGGCACGCCCCATGAGTCGTTCGTCATCCGACCCCTTGCTCCAGCTCATGGTCTTTTCATGGACCTTGCGGGGCAGGATGCGCGACTGCAACAGCTTGTCGGCAGAATCAAAATAGAGATAGTCAGCCGGAACAACACTTCCCAGAGATTCGTTGAGATTGGTCTGAATGACCTTGTGAATCATACTGAGCTGGTTGCGGAGCTGACTGTCGGTTCCGGTTTGATCCAGAACCCGGAGGGTGTTTTCCCAAAAACGGCGACGCACCGGAAGAATTGGATAGTCCTGGGGGAAGAAAGCAATGTCGTCCTGCTGATGGCCGATGGTTGTGCCCGCCAGGTGCCGGGAGATCTCGCCCAGATTGGTTTGCATGATCTGCTCAATGGGCGTCTTGGCTTCCGGTTTCTTGGCCAGAATGACCTGACGAATGACCGCATCGACATCGGCATCGGAGAGCTCCACACGGATGGTGAAACGTCCCTCGAGCTTTTTCAGGTTGCTGGTACCGGTCACGGCCGTCTGACCGGTGCCGATGAAGAGGAGT
>JAKQJK010000104.1 GCA_029561195.1 Pseudomonadota bacterium | reverse complement strand
TTCCTGTTCGTTTGTTTGCATTGCTTCGTTTCCTTTCTCTTTGGTTCTCGTTTGGGTTCGATTAGATGGGGCATCGTTAGCTCCTCCTTTAACTACTTGCTAGATGATTCTTGAACTCCTTATTCACCATCCGCTTGAACAGGTCGCGTTGTTTTCGCTTCGCAGCGTCCCATGCAGCGTCCCATGCAGCGGCCCTTGCAGCGTCCCATGCAGCGTCCCTTGCAGCGTCCCCTGCAGCGTCCCTTGCAGCGGCCCATGCAGCGTCCCCTGCAGCGTCCCTTGCAGCGGCCCTTTTTGTTTCATCCCCTGTTTTTAGGTATTCGACTACGACCTCTGGCGCTTCTAGCCAATATCGCTTCACAGCATCCAGAGCAACCCGCCGAGCAAATGACCGCATCACGCATTCTGCATCAATAGTTGCGACAATCCGGCGCTCGCTGGCGCAGTATTTGTCCACCGGGTTTCCGTGCGGTGTTATGTTTCCTCGCAACCGGACCTTGTGCAGCAGGTTCCCGGGCGCGTAAGCGAGAGCGTCAAACGGGTGTTCGCTCGCGTGCAGCCCTGATTTGCATGGAATAACCGGCCCGTCATGCTTTAACCACACTCCAGGCTCCGGGATTGGACTTCCGTCGCGTAGGGTTGACCCTGTAAAATGGTACAGTGAGCGTTTCATTATCGTATTTCCTTTCTATTAATGTGGGGTGTCATGCTCTCCTTGTCCTTTCCTCGCGCCTCTCGTCCACTACCCGCTTCGCCTCCACATAGGCGGCGTCTATTTGCGTGATGTCGCCGGCAGGCTCCTCGCCGAAGTTGGCCGCGTAGGTCTTGCGGGCGAACTTGTCTCTATCGCAGGAGAATACGCACCGGCAACCGGCTCGCTCGAAGGCCATTCTGAACCCGCCGATGCCGCAGAACAGGTCAATGAATCGCAGTTCGCTCATGGCGTCCTCCGCACGCGCCACACCGCCACGACCCGGCCATTGGCCTCGGGCCGTTGACTGGGCCGATACCCGACCCGCTCAATCCGTTTCTCGGCCTTGAGCTTGGCGAACAGCACGCCGTAGAGTTTCAGGTTGGCCGGTTGTTCCGTGACCAGTCCATGCACGTCGTCGGTGCTGAACTCGCATCCCCCGACCCGGGCGAGGACAACCGGAGCCTGTTCGTTAACCCAGGCGCGGTCTAGTAATGATAGTTGCGTTGGCATTGGTATTCGTAGTGTTCATCCGTGTTATTCTTTCAGCAGTGTTCCTTGCTCCGAGCGTTTGCCTCTTGGCGCATACTTTGGCGTTGGCGAGTAGTTGAGCTTGATGACTCCGGTCTCCGCAAGGCTCGCCGCCGCCTCCCGCATCTTGTCCAGTTCCTCTTTAATCGTTTCCGCCGGCGGTGGTTCCGGGCGTGGCAGCCTGAACTCGCCGCACGCTCGCTGGTTCACGTCCACTCGCGGGTAGCGCGTGAAGCCCGAGGCGAATACGGTGGGGGGGTATCGGTAGCACTCCCCCGGTGGCTGGAAATGCTGACATTGGCAGCATGTTTTCATGGGCGGATTTTGGTTCGGTTCGGTTTGCATGACAAGCATTAATTGCGGCTTCGAGACAAGCCGCGCTCGCGCGCTAACACCTCGGCCACGGTGTAGTTGGGCCGGAGCATTTGCGACGTGGACAGGTAGTTCAGGTTCAGCAACACCCCGTTGCGCATATCGCCTACCGGGATTGACAGGCGGTCGTGGAACATTCTGCCGCCGTAGCCGGTCACTCTCTGGCGCAGTTCCAGGGTCAGAACGGAGCGGTTCGGGCGTTGCCCGAGCCGGATGCCGCAGTCCGGCGCGGGCAGACGCACGAGGATGTCATCCAGCAGCACACCGCTTCGGCTGGCGACGGGCTGGCCGACGTATTCGACCAGCACGTTCCACAGCGGCAGGCGGATGCGGTTGTAGGCGTAGTTCAGGCAGTTGCGTTCCCAAACGCGCTGCTGGATTTGCGGCATGGCGGCAATCATGGCTCAGTACCCCTGCTGGATTGCGTACCGGCGCAGTTTCCGCATGTAGGTGTTGGCCTCGGCTTCGGCAACGCGCTTTGCGAGTTCCATTTCCTCGTAACCTGGCCTCGGCAGCAAAGCAATGAATCCAGACGCAAGATTTAATGACAAGAACAGAGTTTCTGCTTCGAAGGCGACTCGTTTAATCGTGTCAAAATCACTGCTATACTCAAGTACGACGCGGTACTCTGTCCAGTCGTGGCCACCGCAGATGAACACCTCAACCTTCCTCGTGTTCGACTTAGACGGTTTGTTGCACCAACCCAAATCGCAGCGTGCAATCGGCACATGCGAGCCGTGGGTTAGTCCGTTCATCTTCACCGCCATCTTGTAGATTTCAGCGTTGTCTAGTTCTCTTATTTTCATTGGTTCTCGTTTCCTTTCGTTCACTCGTTCGGTTTGTATTGGTTCACATACTGCCACAAGCGCAGGGCCGGGACAAACCCGTCATGGTACACCTCGCGCCAGTCCGTCTCATGCTCGCACCACCGCCACTTGCCAACCTCCTCAGGACTAGTCGAAATGTAGCAGTTGGCCGTGCGAATGGTCTTTCTGGCGTTGTCCCGCGCCAAAGCCGCCGCGTAGGCGGACAGTTGCATCACGTGGTCAGGCCAGGCTTTGGCCGGGAGACGCTTAGTCGTTTTCCAGTCCACGACTAATAGACCGTCCTGGGTTTCCAGTACCAGGTCTGTCATCCCAGCATAGCCGTCACCAACCAGCACCGTCTCGGTGGCGTGAACTCGGCCACGGCAGGACATGGACGCAATCGCCTCTCTGGCGTATTGGTAGGCCAGGTCGTCAACGACCGGCCCGCCGGACACACCCTCGGCGCAGGCCGCGTGTATCCGCGTGCCCAAGTCCGCCGCCGCGTCC
This sequence comes from Pseudomonadota bacterium, assembly GCA_029561195.1. GTDB lineage: Bacteria > Pseudomonadota > Gammaproteobacteria > Burkholderiales > Burkholderiaceae_C > Egaibacter. Next base: position 3,222 of record JAKQJK010000104.1, on the reverse strand, counting down.
CGCTCCTGCTCATGCACCTTCTCAACCGCTAAGACTCGGTGGACGAAGGCGTCATCCGCCTCGCCGTCGTTGCGCGGGGTGGTCATCACGGCCAGCACCGCTTGCTCGACCTGCCAGGCGAATAATTCCGGCTTGGCCAGCACGCGCAGGACAGTGGTCACACTCGGGAGCGCGTTGACCTTCCGTGCGTCCCGCAGCGTCACCGGGCGCATCTGTCCGGCCCGAGCTTTGTCGGCGTAGGGCACCTCGAAAAACGGTGTGCCGTCCGGCAGATACCAATGCGCCGATTGGTTCGTTGAAAGTCGTGCTACCGTGCTCATGCTACCTCCAGCGAGTTCAGGGTTATGCCCTTTGCCTTTCGCGTGACGTAGGCCACGACCTCGTTATGTTTGAGTGCCTCGGCGGACTTTCCGAGAGCGTCGTCAAATGTGTTCGCCCACACACCGCCAATCTTCACCCCGTAGAGTGTCCAAACGCCCTTCTTGCTCTGTCCGGTCTTGGTGGACACCGCCTCGAGTACTCCGCGCAGTTCCTCGCCAGCGTCAACTTCGGCCTCGGGCTCGCCCGATTCGCGCAATGAGAACCGTGCAATCCGCTCCGCCAGTTCCTCCATTTGCCGTACGGTTCCCGGGACGTGTTGCAGCGCAATAGACTCAATTTCATCATGCGCCCCGAGCATCCCGTTGACGCGGAAATAGGCCGTCACGGTGTCCCGATTCGCGCCTCCCACTCCGGCTTGCAGGGCGTCAATCATTTTGACGCGACTGGCGGCGGTTGCGGTCGGCTTCTCGACCGGCGCAACCGGCTTCTCTAGCGGACGTTCGGGCAGGTCGTGTGGCATCTCCTCAGCCGGGGTTGCTTCGTATCCGGCCAACGACATAATGAACCCGAGCGGCATCCGCAGGCACTTGGCGGTTGCCCGCGTCTGCGCCATGCTCCGCAGCGCGTAGTCGTCGCGCTTCGCCCATGCGCTCTCTGTGCGCAGGCATTGGGCTTCTGCCGCACCAATGATTGCACCGCTGATGGTTCGGGCTTCCACCCGCGCTTCCCAGCCATGCTCGACTGGCCGTGACCACACCAGCACCGGGAATACCCCGAGCATGGAGCCGAGGAGTGTCCACGCCTCGCAGCGCGGGTACTCTTTGCCCTTGATATTCGACAACAGCCCTTGCTTGGCAACGACTTCTTTTAGCGCGGTTGCCATGCCGGTTGCACGCTCGATTATTTCTGTGGGCTCAGCCGTTCGGAACAGGCCGACCGGCGATTGTGGGATGGTGGCGACTGTGGTTTCCGGCCCCGCCACCGTGAGGGCCATTGTTTCGTTTTGCGTTGTCATTGTTTCGTTTTGCGTTGTCATTGTATCAGACGCTGACCCCATTTGGATTGGTTTTGAGCTTTGGCATCGTGTCCTCATTTCACCTCTCGCACTCTTATGGTATCTCCATATACATTGTCACTTACATACTCATAGCGTTCGATCACAAACGGGCGAACACCACCAGTAGGAGTTTCTGGTAGATCTTTGGCAAACTCTCTTGCCTCCCTTAGCTTCGTGAATGACTTTGCATCCCACTTATGTGAAGCATCGGGGCCATATCTAACAAACCATAAAATCTTGCCCCTACGTTTTAATTGTTTTATTTCCATTGTTTCCTCCTAATGGTTCGCCTGTACGACACACCCGCTGCTCACGGTCTTGCCAGCGTCTATCGTGGCCTTCCACTCGACCCGCGCCCACCGCTCCAATGTCGCCCCGCCGCCGACCTTAGCATTATGGCTGACGTAGGCTCCGTGGCGCAGGATGCAATTAGCAGCAATGTCAGACTTGTCTCCGATATACACATAATTCCCAACCTTCGTTCCCTCGCCAATGCTGGCATGTGGCCCTATTTCGCACCCCTCGCCAATAGTGACGTTATCGCTGACAAGGGTCTCATTGTAAAGTGCTACGCTTTTTCTGATGTTGGAAAAGCTGCCAACTTTTACTGCCTTTCCGATATAGCAACCGTTCCCGATATCGCATGATGGTGCAATATCCGCATCTTCGAGAACGTGACAAAATTCGCCAATCCTTGACAAAAATCCGACCCGAGCATACGCGGACACCTTTGTCCACTTGCCAACCGTAGCCCCGGCCTCAATCATCGCTCCGCCGCTTATTATTGTGTGTGCACCGATTCGTGCCATAGGATGAATGACAGCTTCTGGGTGTATGTTTATCCGCTGCCGGTTAAGCTCGCGCTCCAGTTCCTCTCCGGCAAGCTGACGCCACGCGCCGTCAACGTGCAGCGTCATCCGCCGTTCCTGTTCGTTTGTTTGCATTGCTTCGTTTCCTTTCTCTTTGGTTCTCGTTTGGGTTCGATTAGATGGGGCATCGTTAGCTCCTCCTTTAACTACTTGCTAGATGCTTCTTGAACTCCTTATTCACCATCCGCTTGAACAGGTCGCGTTGTTTTCGCTTCGCAGCGTCCCATGCAGCGTCCCATGCAGCGTCCCATGCAGCGTCCCATGCAGCGGCACATGCAGCGGCCCTTGCAGCGTCCCTTGCAGCGTCCCTTGCAGCGTCCCCTGCAGCGGCCCATGCAGCGGCCCTTGCAGCGTCCCATGCAGCGTCCCATGCAGCGGCACATGCAGCGGCCCTTGCAGCGGCCCTTGCAGCGGCCCATGCAGCGGCCCTTTTTGTTTCATCCCCTGTTTTTAGGTATTCGACTACAACCCTTGGCGCTTCGGGCCAATGTCGCTTCACGGCAGCCAAAGCAACCCGCCGCGCAAAACATCGCAGTACGTTTTCCGCATCAATCGTGGCGACGATGCGGCGCTCGCGGGCGCAGTGCTTGTCGGTTGGATTGCCGTGCGCTGTTATTTCACCTCGCAACTGGACCTTGTGAAGCATTTTACCAGGAGCAAACGTTAAAGCATCAAACGGATGTTCGCTGGCGTGAAGGCCGGACGCGCACGGCACAATCGGCCCGTCATGTTTGAGCCACACTCCGGGCTTTGGGATCGGCCTGCCATCTCGCAGAGTGTCACCTGTGAAATGGTACAGTGAGCGTTTCATTATCGTATTTCCTTTCTCTTTGGTTCTCGTTTGGTTCCGTTCTCTAAGCTGCCTTCTGGGATGGTTCCGCTTCCACCGTCGCTCTGGGATGAATAACCGTTCCGTCCGGGACAACTGCTCCGGGATTGATTGTCGCCATAAAACCGATATAGACCCCGTTGCCG
>JAKQJK010000085.1 GCA_029561195.1 Pseudomonadota bacterium | reverse complement strand
AGCCGTGATGGAGGCTGCCAAAGAGGTGGGTGCACCCGTTATCTTGCAAGCCAGCGCAGGTGCCCGCAAGTACGCGGGTGAACCATTTATCAAGCACCTGATCCAGGCTGCCATTGAGGCCTATCCGCAAATCCCTCTGGTGATGCATCAGGACCATGGCCAGAGCCCTGACGTGTGCCAGGGCGCCATCAACCTGGGCTTCAGCTCGGTGATGATGGACGGCTCGCTGATGGCGGACGGCAAGACCATCGCCAGTTACGACTACAACGTGGAAGTCACGCGCAAGGTTGTGGACATGGCTCACGCCACGGGCGTGACCGTGGAGGGCGAACTGGGTTGCCTGGGGTCGCTGGAAACCATGAAGGGTGACAAGGAAGACGGCCATGGCACCGACGCCACCATGACCATGGACCAGTTGCTAACCGACCCCGAGCAGGCCGCTGACTTTGTTAAGCGTACGCAGCTTGATGCGCTGGCCATAGCCATTGGCACCAGCCACGGCGCCTACAAGTTCACGCGCAAGCCCACCGGCGACATTCTGGCGATTGAGCGTATTAAGGAAATCAACCGCCGCCTGCCCAACACACACTTGGTGATGCATGGCTCCAGCAGTGTGCCGCAAGACCTGCTGGCCATCATCAACCAGTACGGTGGCAAGATGAAAGAAACCTACGGCGTGCCTGTAGAAGAGATTCAAAAGGCCATCAAATTCGGTGTGCGCAAGATCAATATCGACACCGATATCCGTCTGGCTATGACCGCTGCCGTGCGCAAGTTCATGGCAGAAAACACGGACAAGTTCGACATGCGCGACTGGCTCAAGCCCGCCCGCGAAGCCGCTAAACAAATCTGCAAGCAGCGCTATTTACAGTTTGGCTGTGAAGGCCAGGCTGCCAAGATCAAGGGCAACAGCCTGTCAGTCGTGGCGGGCCAATATGCCCGTGGCGAACTGGCGCAATTGGTGAATTAAGGCGCGAATTACGCGCCTTGCGATAATCGGGGCCTGCAGTCGGCGAATGTGCCGTTTGCAGGTCTTTTTTCTTGCTTGGTTTCGACATGACATCCCCAGTTTCGTCTGTACACACTTCTGCCCTACACAGCCTACCTTTGCTCGCGCGTGGCAAGGTTCGTGACAACTACGCCGTGGGCGACAGGCGTATCCTGATGGTGGCGAGTGACCGTCTGAGTGCTTTTGACGTAATCATGGGCGAGCCTATTCCCGGTAAAGGCGTTCTCCTGACGCAAATGGCGCTGTTCTGGTTTGACAAGCTGGGCTACGTCTGCCCCAACCATTTGACCGGCGATGCGCCCGAAAGTGTCGTCGCCGCTGATGAGTTGCCTCAGGTTCAGGGCCGCTCCATGCTGGTCAAACGGCTGAAACCCCTGCCCGTGGAGGCCGTGGTGCGCGGCTATCTGGCGGGCAGCGGCTGGAAGGAATACCAGGAAAACAGCGCTGTCTGTGGCGTGAAGCTGCCGCCGGGGCTGAAGAACGCGTCGAAATTACCGGAGCCCATCTACACCCCCGCGGCCAAAGCGGCCGTGGGCGACCATGACGAAAACATCACTTTCGAGAAAACGGTCGAGATGGTCGGTCTGGATCTGGCTAACCGCATCCGCGACATCAGCATCCGGCTCTACAAGGCCGCCTGCGAGATCGCCATTCAAAAAGGCATCATCATTGCCGACACCAAGTTTGAATTTGGTCTGGACACCGATGGCACGCTGACGCTGATGGACGAGGTGCTGACGCCTGACTCGTCCCGCTTCTGGCCTGCGGAGAGTTACCAGGAGGGCATCAACCCGCCCAGCTACGACAAGCAGTTTGTGCGCGACTGGCTGGAACAGGTGCGCATAGACGGCAAGCCTTGGGGGAAGACCCCACCAGCGCCCCGCGTGCCCAACGAGGTGATTGCCAAAACGGCTGCGAAATACCAGGAAGCGCTGACGCGCCTGACCAGCGATTAGGCAGCTCGTATTCAGTTTAGCGACATGCTGAGCTTGCGCCGGTAAGCCGACACCAGCTGAGCCTGAGGGTCCTGCTCTGCCACCACCTTGCCGGCGATCTCGATTCCGCCTGAGGTCTTCCCCGAGGCCTGTGGGTTTGCCTTGGGTTTGGGCGGGGTCAGTAGTTCCAGAATGGCCACGAACGTCTTGCGCGGCACAGCATCGCCCCAAGCCTTGTCGCGCATGATGATTTCCAGCAATTCGTCCATAGCCCCTGTCCAGTTGCCGCCCACCATCAGTACGCGGGCTTTGGCAAGCCGGGTGTCAAAATCACGCTTATTGGCGGCAATAAGGGTATCAAACTGCTCTATAGGCCACGTCCCCTGTGCGTGAGTAGTTACAAATTTGATAGCATTCAAGAACTGCTCCAAGGCATCAAAGCGCAACTGGCGGGGAATGGCGGCCAGTGCCGGAGCCAGTGCAGCTTCGGCGTCTTCCAGCAGGTTGCTCTCGATCAGCAGCTTGACGTAGTCATAGCGTGCGTCGTCGTTGCCGGGGTTGATAGTCAGTGCCTCGTGCAATTTGTGCAGAGCTGCGTGCGGGTCGCCGGCGGCAATCAGGGCATGTGCGTCTTCGGCGTCCGCTTCGGCTTCCAACTCGCCCGGCGAGGGCACATGTTTATCCAGAAACGTCTTGAGCTGACCCTCGGGCACCGCGCCCATGAAGCCATCCACCGGTTTGCCACCCATCATCAACACACAGGTGGGGATACTGCGGATGCCGAATGCCTGGCTCAACTCCTGCTGCTGGTCGGAATCAATCTTGACGAGCTTGAAGCGCCCGCCGTAGTCCAATTCAGCCTTTTCAAGCAGCGGGCCGATGACCTTGCAGGGACCGCACCAGGGCGCCCAGAAATCGACCAGCACGGGTGTGGTCATCGAGGCTTCAATCACCTCGGCATCAAAGTTTTGTACGGTTACATCAATCATTCGGCATCACTTGGGGGTGAAAAAGTAAAATCAAAGCTAAATATGGGGAGTCAAGCCGCTGCTGCTGAGCATATTGCCACAGCCACCCGGTCCTCCAACAAACCTATGAACATTCAAATTGGCGTGGTGATGGGCTCCAGTTCCGACTGGGACACTATGCAACACGCAGTCGAGATTCTCCAACAGTTTGGCGTTACATACGAAGCCAGGGTGGTTTCAGCCCACCGCATGCCAGACGACATGTTCGCCTATGCCGAGAGTGCCGGCACGCGTGGCCTGCAGGCCATCATCGCGGGTGCTGGCGGTGCGGCGCACCTGCCGGGCATGCTGGCGGCCAAAACCACAGTGCCGGTGCTGGGCGTTCCCGTGGCCAGCAAACACCTCAGTGGCGTGGATTCGCTGCACAGCATTGTGCAGATGCCCAAGGGTGTGCCGGTAGCCACCTTTGCTATCGGGGCGGCGGGGGCAGCCAACGCAGCGCTGTTCGCGGTCGCCATGCTGGCGCTGCGCGACGCGTCGTTGAAGGCGAAGCTGGAAGCATTTCGTACGAAACAAACGCAGGCTGCAAGGGACATGATCTTGCCTCTGCCGGGCGCCAGCGTTAAGGTTGGCGCATGAGCGCGCAAACCATTCTGCCGGGCACGACAGCCTCGGGGCAGCAGACAACTCTGGGTGTGATGGGCGGCGGCCAACTGGGACGCATGTTCGTGCATGCTGCCCAACGCATGGGTTATTTCACGGCGGTGCTGGACCCCGATCCGGTCAGCCCGGCCGGGCTGGTGAGCCACTTTCACATCCAGACCGACTACCTGGATGAACAGGGCCTGGCGCAGCTGATGCAGCGCTGCGCAGCGATTACCACCGAATTTGAGAATGTGCCGTCACCGGCACTATTCACGCTGGGTGCCCACCGTCCGGTGGCGCCGGGCGCGAACGCCGTCAGCATCGCGCAGGACCGCATCAAGGAAAAAGCCCACTTTGTGCGCTGCGGCGTGCCTTGTGCGCCGTATGTTGTGATCACCGCCCCCGAGCAGCTGGCGGGC
>JAKQJK010000081.1 GCA_029561195.1 Pseudomonadota bacterium | reverse complement strand
GCAATGTCTGTCTTCACAAGTTGTTCCCTTGGTTCAAGTCAGTGGGTTAATAGATGTCGGGCTCGGGTGTGGACTGAGTTCCGGCGAGCATGACGAAATCGCAGCCCTGGTCGGCCTGCGTAACCTGTTGGGAGAAAATCGCGCCATAACCGCGCTGGTAGCGAGGCGCCGGTTGTACCCATGCCGCGCGGCGTCGGGCCAGTTCGGCCTCGTCCACCAACATGTCCAGTCGGCGCGCGGGGATGTCAAGCTTGATGATGTCCCCGGTTTGCACTAGAGCCAAGGGCCCTCCGATAAAAGACTCAGGCGCCACATGCAACACACACGCACCATAGCTGGTGCCACTCATGCGGCAATCAGAGATGCGCAACATGTCACGCACGCCTTGCGCCAGCAATTTTTTTGGGATGGGGAGTTGCCCCCATTCCGGCATGCCGGGGCCGCCTAAGGGCCCGGCGTTTTGCAGAATCAACACGCTGGTGGCATCAACATCCAAATCGGGGTCATCAATGCGCGCACTGAGTTCGGCATAACTCGCAAAGACGATGGCACGCCCCGTGTGTTGATGCAAGTGAGGCTCAGCAGCAGCCGGTTTGATCACGGCGCCATCCGGGCATAAATTGCCTTTCAATACAGCCAGACTGCCTTCAGACAGCAAAGCCTGCTCAATAGGCAAGATCACGTCGTCATTGAATACCTTTGCACCCGCAATGTTTTCGCCCAGTGTCAAACCATTGACGGTGGGAGCGTTGGTGTGTAATTTGTGCCGCATGCGCTCCAGCAGCGCACGCAGTCCACCGGCGCGATAAAAATCTTCCATCAGATGTTTACCAGACGGACGCAGATTGGCAATAAGCGGCGTGGTGGTGGCCAGCTTATCAAAACGGTCCAGCGTCAGTTGCACACCAGCGCGCCGCGCCATCGCAATCAAATGCACCAGCGCGTTGGTGGAACCCCCGAGCGCCAGCACGGTGGTCACCGCGTTGTCAAACGCTTCTGGCGTCAATATCTGCGCAGGGCGAATGTCCTGCCAGACCATCTCCACGATGCGCTGACCGGTCCGTACCGCCATCTGCGCATGGCGCGAATCCGGCGCCGGTATGGATGCTGCACCGGGCAATGTGAGTCCCAGAGCCTCAGCCGCGCTAGTCATGGTGCTGGCCGTACCCATAGTCATGCAATGCCCCGGAGAACGGGCAATGCCGGAGAGGATCTCTTCCCAATCGTCCTGATTGATAGTTCCCGCACGCAGCTCGGTCCATCCCTTGAACATGTCGGAGCCAGAGCCGAGTGTTTTGCCACCTGCACTGCCATTGAGCATGGGACCTGCCGGCATGAAAATCATCGGCAAGCCCATTGAGGTCGCCCCCATGATCAAGCCAGGCGTCGTCTTGTCGCACCCACCCATCAACACTGCGCCATCGCAGGGATAGGAACGCAGCAACTCTTCCGACTCCAGAGCCAACAGGTTGCGATAAAGCATGGCGCTAGGCTTTTGCAGCGTTTCTGACAGTGAAATGGCAGGCATTTCCACCGGGAAGCCGCCTGCCTGCCAGACACCCCGCTTGATTTCCTCGGCACGCTGCTTGAAATGCGTGTGACAGGTGCTGATCTCGCTCCAGGTGTTGAGAATCGCGATGATGGGTTTGCCCGCATAGTCGCTGTAGGCATAGCCCATCTGCGCCATGCGCGAGCGCTGGTTGTAGGTGCGCATGCTCTCGCGACCAAACCAGCGCCACGACCTCAACTCTTCAGGCTTCAATCGCTTGCGCGGTTGCGACGAGCCTGTCTGGTCTGGAGCGGTCATGTTCTAACTTACTGGTTTTTGATACCAGCGGTTTTGATCACCTTTGTCCAGCGGTCGATTTCACTCTTGACGAACGCTGCATAGGGTTTGGAACCCTGCACCGGGACCACGAAGCCTTGTGACTCCATGCGTTGTTTGATCGCCGGGGACTGCATCACCTGTGTCATGGCTGCTTCAAGCTTGTCTACGATAGGCTGCGGCGTACCTTTGGGTACCGACATGCCAGACCACGACAGGGCTTCAAATCCTTTATAACCGGATTCGGCAACAGTAGGCACGTCGGGGTAAAGCGGGTTCCGTTGGACGCTGGAAACCGCCAGCGGCCGCAACTTGCCTGCCTTAATGTGCTGCAGCGCCACGTCCTGATTAATGAACATGAGTTTGATGGTGCCACCCAGCATGTCAGTCATCATCGGGCCACCGCCACGGTAAGGGATGCCCGTCATGAAGATGCCTGCTGTCTGCTTGAAAAGCTCCATTGCCATGTGGCCAGAAGCCGCGTGGGTGTAGCCGTAGTCCAGTTTCCCGGGATTGCCTTTGGCATAGTCCACCAGTTCCTTCAGCGTCTTGAAGGGCGTGCTGGGGTGCACAACCAGCAGGTTGGGACCAGAGTGAACCTGCGTGACATGAATGAAATCGCTATTGGAATTGTATTTGAGATCAGGGTCGAGACCATGGGCAACAGCACTTTGGCCGACTCCGGTCTGAATGATGGTATAGCCGTCTGGCGCTACTTTGCTTCCCCGTTCGGTACCCACCACACCGCCTGCACCACCGATGTTTTCGATGATGACGGGCTGCTTCAGGACTTTGCCGAGTTCTTCGGACATCATGCGCCCCATCACGTCACTGGTGCCACCCGGCGGGAAAGGCACGATGATCTTCACCGGTTTACTAGGGTAGTCGGCCTGGGCTGTAGCGGCCAGCGGCAAGGCAGCACTCAGTGCTGCAGTTGCAACAAGGCAGATGAGTTTTCTTCGAATGGGCATGGTTAGTCTCCTGTTGAAATAAGAATAAATGGCCAGGGATCAGTTGATCAATGTCGTGATTTTGGGTTGATACCCTGCGGCGTGCAGTAAGCCCCGTGTATAGCCCAGTGCAAACGACATGAAGCGCTCACGATTGGGATCGAGATCGGACAACGGGACGTGGTCAGGGCACAAAATGCCCTCATAACCGGAACGCTGGTAGGCGTGGATGGCTTCATTCATGTCCACATCACCCTCGTCGGGAAAGACTTCGGCAAAGTCAAGGTAGCCGCCTTTGATATTGCGAAAGTGAACCATGAATATACGCGGCGCGAACTCTTCAATCGCGCGAATCACATAGGCATGTGGCTCAGGCGCCATTTCAGCCACTGTGCCCTGACAAAAATTGAGCCCGTGGTTAGGACTGTCAGACAATGCCACAAAGCGGCGCAATCCTTCGATAGAGCCCATCACATGTTCTATGCCATTCAGTCCACCCAGGGGATAAGCAGGATCATGCGGATGACAAGCCAATTTGACACCGGCCTTGTCGGCGGCAGGTATTAATTGGTCAACCAGGAAGGCAATAGCGCGCCAACCACTCTCTTCAGTTACTGGTGGCACCTCTCTGGACTGCTTCTGTCCACACAACAAACTTGACCCGGAACCGCCCACATCCTGATTGGTTGGATAACCTACACCCCAGTAGCTGTGCTTGCGATCAGCCTCCGGGCTATAGCTGGCCAGTTTGAATCCGCTGTATTGAACACCGCCGCGCCCCGGGCGCAGACCGGTGCGCGTAATACCGACCATCTGGACGTTGTACTTGAGGGCTGTCAGACCCGCTTCTGCAGCTATCTGGATGTTCTGCTTCAACACATCGGCCTGGCGCCGGGCACTGGTTTCCTCAGTTAAATAATCCAGCAGGATGGACCCTACATCCAGCGCGAACAGATCGATCTTGAGACCGAAGCTTTCTACCCATTCACGGTATTCACGCAGCTTGCTAACATCCCAAACGCCCCCCGGCTTGACAAGCTCAGTCCCCCGGTTATCGATGACCACGCGCTCCACACCTAGTTGAACAGACAGGCGCAGCCGCTCAGCGGAAGGGTTGATGAGCTGCTCTCCGATGTACATGACGACCTCCTGAAACGGGCTGAAACAGAATTAAGAATCAAGGCACAGTCTGCACAGGACACTACGCAACCGCAATGCAGGAAGAATCATCAACACGCATCACGTCCTACCGGTTGGAACACGCCTACCCATCCGGCCGAATACGTCAGGCCAGGGTGTAGGCTGTTTTCACCGTAGTGAAGAACTCCTGAGCATACTTGCCCTGCTCGCGAGAACCAAAGCTGGAGCCCTTGCGTCCGCCAAATGGCACGTGGTAGTCCACGCCTGCCGTGGGCAGGTTCACCATCACCATACCAGCCTGACTGTGTCGCTTGAAATGAGTGGCGTATTTGAGCGACGTTGTGGCAATACCAGCCGACAGACCGAACGGCGTGTTATTGGACTCCGCCAGAGCTTCCTCGTAACCCTTGACACGAATGATGCTGGCTACCGGGCCAAATACCTCTTCGCGGTTGATGCGCATGTTCGCCGTGGTATCGGTCAACAGCGCCGGAGCCATGTAAAAACCGTCAGTCGCAAGCTTCAGGCGCTCCCCTCCAGCCACCAACAAGGCACCCTCGGCCTGACCAATACCAACGTAGCTGAGGTCCTGCTCCAGTTGTGACAACGAAGATACCGGACCAATGTCAATTCCCGCCTGCAAGGCATCACCGATCTTGAGACCTGCCATGCGCGCCTTGACTGCTTCAACAAACTTGGGGTAGATACCATCGGTCACGATCAGGCGGCTGGAGGCCGTGCAACGCTGGCCGGTCGAGAAGAACGCGCTTTGCACGCTGAGTTCGACCGCCTGCGCCAAGTCCGCGTCGTCAAGAATGACTTGTGGATTCTTGCCGCCCATTTCCAGCTGAACTTTTTTGAGATTGACCGCACATTGCTGGGCAATGCGGCCGCCCACACCCTGGGAACCGGTGAAACTTATGGCGTTCACATCAGGATGGTTGACCAGTGGGTCACCAATCACGCTGCCACGGCCCATTACGAGGTTAAACACGCCTGCTGGGATACCACTGCGGCTGATGATCTCGGCCAATGCCCAGGCACACCCCGGCACAAGGTCGGCCGGTTTGAGCACCACACAGTTACCGTAGGCCAACGCTGGCGCCACTTTCCACGCGGGAATGGCGATCGGGAAGTTCCAAGGCGTGATCAGGCCGATGACGCCAACCGGCTCTCGGGTGATTTCCACACCAATGCCAGGGCGAACGGAAGGTACGACCTCGCCGGTCAAGCGCAGGCATTCACCCGCAAAGAACTTGAAGATGTTGCCGGCACGTGCAGCTTCGCCAATGCCTTCAGCCTTGGTCTTTCCCTCTTCCCGGGCCAGCAGAGTACCGAGTTCTTCACGGCGGGCCAGGATTTCCGTGCCGATCTTATCCAGCGCATCAGCACGGGCCTGGATCCCGGAAGTCGACCAGGCAGGAAACGCCGCACGAGCAGCCTGCACGGCTGCATCCAGCTGGGCCGCGCTGGCCTGGGTGTAGTCACCGATCACGTCGGCCAAATTGGAGGGGTTGATGTTGGGGGTGTAGCTGGTGCCTGCAACCCACTGGCCACCGATCAGGTTGTCGTACTTTTGTGTCATGTTTGTTCTCGAAAAAAAATGGAGTGACTTACTGCGGTCCGAGCGTCTTGATCAGCGCAGCCAGTTCTTCCATCTCATTGGGTTTAAGGTCCGTCAAAGGAGCACGTACTGGCCCGGCATCATGCCCCACTATTTTTGCACCTGCCTTGACAATACTCACAGCATACCCCTGCATCCTGTTGCGGATAGCCAAGTAGGGCATGAAAAAATCGTGCAGCAGGCGATGCTGCGTTTTCAGGTCATCAGCCGCCACTGCATGGTAGAACTCCATCGCTGTTTTAGGAATGAAGTTGAACACGGCCGACGAATAGACCGGTGTACCCAAAGCCTTGTACGCCGCCGCGTACACCTCGGCTGTGGGCAGACCACCCAGGTAAGAAAAACGGTCTCCCATGCGCTGGTAAATTGCCACCATGGTCTCGATGTCCCCTACGCCGTCTTTAAATCCGATCAGGTTAGGGCAGCGGTCGGCCAGTATGGCCAGCGAATCGGGGGTTAGCTTGCAAACGTTTCGGTTGTAAACAATCACACCAAATTTCACGCTTTTGCACACCGCTTCCACGTGAGCAATCAGACCGTCCTGGCCGGCTTCGGTCAGGTAATGAGGCAACAACAGCACGCCGTGGGCACCCAGACGCTCGGCTTCCTGCGCATGGGCAATCGCCATGCGCGTGGGGCCACCGGCACCGGCGATGATCGGCACTTTGCCACGGCAGGTTTCTACCGCCGTCTTGACAATGGCGCTGTATTCGTCACCCACCAGCGAGAAATACTCGCCGGTGCCACCCGCAGCAAACAGAGCAGTTGCGCCGTAAGGTGCCAGCCATTCCAGGCGCTCAATGTAGGTCTTGGGGCGGAAGTCACCCTGCTGGTCAAAGTCGGTTACTGGAAATGACAACAGGCCAGAACTAACGACGGTCTTGAGGTCTTGGGGATTCATGGAGTGTCCTTTTCTGAAATCTTGGCAATCGGGAAAAATTTAGGGGTTAGGAAATTTAAAACCGTGGTTTGATTTGCTGCCAGCCGGGTCGGTAGCGCTGCATTTGCGCCACGTCATTGCGCGTGCGGATCCGGCAGCGCTGATAGGCTTCGTGCAGCTCAGCCAGTTTTTCACGGTCTAGCTCAATGCCCAAGCCTGGTTTATCCGTGAGATGGACACACCCGCCAGTGATAGGTACTTTCCCACCGACCAGAATTTCGTCGCTCTGCCACGGGTAATGGGTATCGCAGGCATAGGTGAGGTGATGCACAGAAGCCGCCAGGTGTGTCATGGCCATCAGGCTGATGCCCAGATGCGAATTGGAATGCATGGACAAACCAAGCCCGAAAGCCTGACATGTTCGCGCCAGCGCCTGTGTTGCACGCAGGCCACCCCAGTAGTGATGGTCAGACAACAAAATCTGCACGGAATTGAGTTCTACACTCCGCCGCAATTCAGCCCAATTAGTCACCACCATATTGGTTGCCAAGGGCAGCCCTGTGGCCTTGTGCAACTCTGCCATGCCCTCCAGGGTCGGCGTTGGGTCTTCGTAATACTCCAGGCAACCCGCCAGTTTTTCGGCAACACGCAAGCTGGTTTTCATGGTCCAGTTGCTGTTGGGATCAATGCGCAATTGGTGTTTGGGGAAGGCTGCGTTGAGCGCCAGAATGGCGTCAGCTTCCTCCTCGGGGTCAAACACACCGGCCTTGAGTTTGATGCTTTCAAAGCCGTGCTGGTCAATCATCTGGCGAGCTTGCCGCACGATTTGCTGTGGGTTGACCGCCTCGCCATACGGGTCCGGCGCGTACTCAGGGTCAACAGACGCATCCCATTTATAGAACAGATAGGCCGAGTAAGCCACTTTATTGCGCACGGCCCCCCCCAGCAACTCCACCATCGGGATACCCAGCGTGCGCGCCTGCAGATCGAGAAACGCTACCTCGAATGCCGAGAATGCGCTATTTACAAGATTGCTTCCTAACGAACCAGGTGCCAGCTCCATTTCCACGTGGCCTGTTTTCGTCTGAGGTGCATGTGCCATAACGCGTGCCCACAAACCATTCAGGTCAAAGGCAGAAAGGCCCACCAGACTTTCCTTCGTGCCCATCAACAAACTGAGTACAGGAGCATCCCCATAGGTTTCGCCCAATCCAATCATGCCGTTGGCACCGACAACCTCAATGATGGAGCGCAATCCAAAAGGTTCATGTACACCTGCAGCGTTAAGCAGGGGTGGATCGTTGATGGCAATAGGCGTAACCCGAACTGCAGCGATAGTGAATTTCATTTGAATCTTCGTTCAATTCTTGAAAGTTGCTGGAAATCGTGAGAATCCCGGCTCCGGTAGTCCCCGAACACCTGCATCCATGACAAACACAGCACCACTGAGGCAGGCGTCACTACCAGTCGCGGCGGCAGGCTGGATGGAAGCCACTAGCAACACATCCAGATTGGGACCACCAAAGGCACACATGGAGGGTTTGGATACCGGCACAGTGAGCGATGCCACCAGCTGACCTTTCGGATTGAAGCGATGCAACTGCCCCGCGTCATTTGCGCAGATCCAGTAATGCCCTTCTGAATCAACCGCCGCACCGTCAGGGCGACCGGGCAAAGGCATCATGTCCACAAAATCACGACCGGCCGATATGCTGCCGGTCCGGGCATCGAAATCGAAAGCCCAGATTTTTTGCACCGTGGGATGCGAGTCAGACAGGTAGTAAGTACGGTCATCCGGACTGAAGGCCATACCATTGGGCGTAATGAGTCCGTCGATCTTGGGCTCGCCCAGACCTGATTCATCGAGACAATAGATCGAGCCCACCTGTGCTGCAAGCGACATGTCCATGCACATCGTGCTGACCCAAAACCGCCCTTGCCGGTCACAGCGCCCGTCGTTGAAGCGCATGTTCGACTGCGGATGCCGGATGCTCGCAATAAGCGTCACCCCCACGTCGGGCACAGCCAGAAGTTTCACCAGAAAAACACCCGTTTCCATGGCCGCCACTACACCTCCTGCAGGGCCCAACCGATCAGTCAGTGCGATGCAACCCACCCTCTCAGGGGTACTCCAGGTTTGCTGCGTCTGACTGGCCCAGTCAAAGCGGTGAATGTGACGGCCTTCAATATCCACCCAATAAAGGGCTTGCTCAGCGACAGACCACACAGGGGATTCACCCACGCGATCGCGTGAGGCAGACAGGACTCGAGGCTCAGACATTTATTGGTACAGACGGTTGCCGGAGCAATTACTCAAAAGGGCCTGTGCGCACGAACGCACCACCTTGGTACTGCGTAGCCGCATCGCTGAGATCGGGGGGAGGTGTTTTGGCATACACCGCCGCACGAAACACGTCCGAACTGTCCTGAGGCACATAGCCCACATGGCGTGCCCGGGAGTTGTCCCACCAAGTCACAGCGTTGTTTGACATGCCGAAAATGATGGTGTGCGCCAGAACAGGAGTGGTCAGACAAGCTGTAATGAGGCGATGCAAATCATCAAAGCTCAGCCAAGTGGCCAGCATGCGACGATCCCGGGGCTCGGGAAACGAGGAGCCAATGCGCACACAGGCGGTCTCAATGCCGTAGCGATCAAAATAAAGGCGGGACAGGTCTTCACCAAAGGCCTTGCTTAATCCGTACAGACCATCAGGACGTGCGGGCTGATCTGCCGTGATGGTTTCAGACTGCTTGTAAAACCCAGTGACATGGTTGGAACTGGCAAACACAACCCGCTTGACGCCCTGCTTGCGCGCAGCCTCATACAAGTTATACGCCCCAATGATGTTGGCCTGCAAAATGGGGTTAAACGGTGATTCCACCGAAACGCCCCCCAGATGAATGATTGCATCGACACCCTGCATCATGGAAAGCACAGCATCGGCATCAGCCAGATCTGCCACTGCCACCTCTTCACGCTCGACCGCCGGACCAAAATCCAGCCGGTCAGACAGCCGCAGCACATTGCAGTTGGCCTTGAGCCTCTCTCGCAGGGCTTTGCCCAAGCCGCCCGCAGCGCCAGTCAGAAGAATCCGATTGTGAACGTTGATCGTCATGAAAATCTCTTAAATGAACTCAGCTTCGGTCACAACGCCATAAAGTGACGGTCTATCACCTTGTCAGCAAATGCTGGACATTTCCCGCAAGTTTGCATACAGTCTCTCTACCGATACTCGTCAGTCATACGTTGTCTGATGACTTGAAATTTTAATATGCGACGTCTATTTGTCAAGAGTTTTTAATGGAATCAAGGCAAACCCCTAGTCAGTCGCCGTCCGACCTGACCGGCTCGGCCGTAGATGAACCAGTGCGCGCGCGCCGCCCCAGAGGCCTGGTGGGCGAGATCGTTGAAAGCCTGGGTAGCAACATCCGCGAGGGCCTGATCAAACCTGGCGACAAGCTCCCGACCGAGCTTGAAATCATGACCCGATTCGACGTCAGCCGCACGGTGGTGCGTGAGGCCCTGTCGAAGCTACAGGCATCCGGCATGGTCGAAACAAGGCACGGCATCGGCACATTTGTGATCGAGCAGCAAACCGTCAGTAATTTCAAGATCGCCGCCGAGGACCTCGCCACCGTGGCGGATGTGATTTCAGTTCTGGAGTTGCGCATCAGTCTCGAGACTGAAGCCGCCGGACTGGCCGCCCAAAGGAGAAACGAATCCAATCTGGACGCCTTGCAAGCTGCGCTCAAAGCATTTCAGGACTCGATTGACCAGGACTCGGATGCAGTGCCACCCGACTTCCAGTTTCATATGGAAGTAGCACGTGCCACTGGCAACCAGCACTTTGCCGACCTGATGACTTATCTGGGCACCATGATCATTCCACGCACCCGTGTCAACACGCCACAGAGTGCGCCTGAAGGGCGGCTGCGGTACCTGCAACGCGTCAACGGCGAGCACGAAAGCATTTTTATCGCCATCCGGAATCAGGATCCTGAAGCCGCCCGGGCCGCCATGCGAACCCATCTTTCCAACAGCCGGGAACGCCTGCGCAAAACCCAGAGCCCGGACATATCTGCAATTGCCTGAGGCGTGTAGACGCCAGACAGAACAGCATGTGCGTTCACTTGGTCATCGGCACAGAAGTTGCCCCGAAGTTGTAGGACAACTGACCCCGTATAGCCTTTCCATTCGTTTCCCCGCCTTAACCATCGCATCTGCACCATGTCTTCCCTGACCCCGCCACTTCACAACCCTGCTCATAGCCCCACCGTTACGCAGTTGCGCGTAATTCCCGTTGCCGGGCACGACGGCATATTGCTCAACCTCAGCGGCGCGCACGGCCCGTTTTTCACGCGCAACCTGGTCATCCTGACCGACAGCACGGGCAACACCGGCGTCGGTGAAGTCCCCGGCGGCGAAAAAATCCGGCAGACACTGGAAGATGCACGCGAGTTGA
>JAKQJK010000079.1 GCA_029561195.1 Pseudomonadota bacterium | reverse complement strand
TGCCGTGCAGAAGTTGCTTACCAAAGCGGGCTGGAGTGTATTGGATGTGGATCTGTGGGAAGTGAACGAGGCTTTTGCGGTTGTGCCTATGGCGCTGATGCATGAACTGGGGCTGAGCCACGACATCGTGAATGTGAACGGCGGCGCCTGCGCGTTGGGCCACCCGATTGGCGCTAGCGGCGCACGCATCATGGTCACGCTGATTTATGCGCTCAAGGCGCGCGGGCTCAAGCGCGGCGTTGCGACGCTGTGTATTGGCGGGGGTGAAGCAACTGCAGTGGCAATTGAATTGCTATAAATAGCGTAGCTGCTTGCGCATATATCTTGAGGGCTGGAGGCAAATTTGATACTCAATCAGGACCAGGAAATGATTCGTGACGCGGTGCGCGCATTTGCCCGGGAGGAACTGTGGCCGAATGCTGCTCGTTGGGACAAGGAACATCACTTTCCGAAAGAGGCGCACAAAGGCTTGGCCGCCCTGGGCGCTTACGGAATATGTGTGCCTGAGGACCTCGGTGGTGCCAATCTGGACTACGTGACATTGGCGCTGGTGCTGGAAGAGATTGCAGCGGGTGACGGTGGCACCAGCACCGCCATCAGCGTGACCAACTGTCCGGTCAACGCTATTTTGATGCGCTACGGCAATTCCAAGCAGAAGAAGCAATGGCTGACGCCGCTGGCGCAGGGCCAGATGCTCGGTGCTTTTTGTTTGACCGAGCCGCACGTGGGGTCGGACGCCTCAGCACTCAAGACTGTTGCAGTGAAGGACGGTGATGGATACGTGATCAATGGTGTCAAACAGTTCATCACCAGTGGCAAGTATGGCGATGTAGCCATCGTCATTGCCGTGACAGACAAAGGTGCCGGCAAGAAAGGCATGAGCGCGTTCTTGGTGCCAACCAGTGCACCGGGCTATGTGGTGGCGCGTCTGGAAGACAAGCTGGGACAACATTCAAGCGATACGGCACAAATCAATTTTGACAACTGCCGTATTCCCGCCGAGAACCTGATTGGTGCTGAGGGCGAAGGCTACAAGATTGCGCTGGGTGGACTGGAGGGAGGGCGGATCGGCATTGCGGCGCAAAGTGTGGGCATGGCCCGCAGTGCATTTGAATGTGCACTCGACTACGCCAAGCAGCGTGAGAGTTTTGGCCAGTCCATCTTTAAGCACCAGGCGGTCGGGTTCAGGCTGGCTGAATGTGCCACACAAATTGAAGCCGCCCGCCAACTGATCTGGCATGCCGCCAGCTTGCGCGATGCAGGGCTACCCTGTCTGAAGGAAGCCGCCATGGCAAAACTGTTCGCCAGTGAAATGGCCGAAAAAGTCTGTAGTGCCGCGATCCAGACTCTGGGTGGCTATGGCTATGTGAGTGATTTTCCGGTTGAGCGCATCTACCGTGATGTACGTGTGTGCCAGATTTATGAGGGCACAAGTGACGTGCAAAAAATCATCATCCAGCGTGCACTGGCGTGACCGTCGAAGCAGCCTAGTTTGCGATCTTTGAGTTTTTGCGCGACCGGCGTTGCAGGACTTGCATCAGCAAGAACAGCGTCGTCGAAAAGACGATCATGATGGTGGCGACGGCCGTCAGAGCAGGGGTCATGCTATCCCGCAGTCCGGAAAACATCTCGCGTGGAAGCGTCCGTTGATCCGGCCCTGCAATCAGCAATGCAATAACGACATCGTCAAACGACGCAGCAAAAGCAAACAGGGCACCAGAAGCCATGGCGGGCATGATGCCGGGTAATGTGACCCGCAAGAAGCAAACCCCAGGCGTTGCGCCACAAGCCGCAGCCGCACGAGCCAGATTGGGGTCGAGAATTTCCAACGCGGTCAGTACGGGGACGACCACAAAAGGCACGGCAATCACGGTGTGCGCAATGATCAAGCCGCTATAGGTACTGGTAAGAGACAGCGGCGCCAGAAAAAAATAAGATGCAACGGCAATCAGGATAACGGGAACGATCATGGGAGACAGGACAACCAGCTTGAGTGCCTCGCTCCACCACGCCTTGTGGCGCATCAGGCCCAACGAGGCCAGTGTTCCAAGGATGACAGAGATGAGGGTGGCAACGGCACCAACATACAGTGAATTGCCCAGAGCTGTCAGCCATTTGCCACCACCCAATACTTCCTCGTACCAGCGCAGCGACAGGCCCGGCAAAGGGTAGGTCAGGAAAGAGCCACTGGAGAAAGACAGCGGAATGATGGCGGCGATCGGTGCCAGCAAGAACACCAGAACGCCGGTGCAAAGCAACCAGTAAAGCAGCTTCCAAGGTTTCATTACAGCATCAACCCATGGACAGCGCGCGGCCGCCAGATACTTTGTGTGCTACGGCATACAGGAGGATGGTCGTGGCCAACATCATCAGACCCAATGCGGAAGCCAAGCCCCAATTCCCCGTGTCGGTAGTGTAAGTAGCTACAAAATACGACAGCATCTGGTCGGCCCCGCCACCGACTAGAGCCGGTGTAATGTAGTAGCCCATGGCCAGAATGAATACCATCAATGACCCCGCCACGATTGCCGGTGCCGCCATTGGTAGATACACCCTGAAAAAGGCGGTAACAGGGCGCGCGCCCAAGCTGGCAGCGGCCCGCATATAGTGCGGCGGAATGCCCTTGAGTACGCTGTACAACGGGAGGATCATGAATGGAAGCAATACATGAGTCATGGCAATCAGGACGCCAGTGCGGTTGTAAATCAGGGTCAACGGCTCTGCAATCAGGCCCAAACGCATTAGCAAGCCGTTGACCATGCCCTCTTTTTGCAGTACCACAACCCATGCCGCTGTGCGCACTAGCAATGATGTCCAGAAGGGTAGCAACACCAGAATCATCAACCAGTCAGCTGTCTTTTCAGTCACCTGTGTCAGCAGCAACGCCACGGGGAAGCCCAAAAGCAGGCACAAGATCGTTACGCTGGCACTGATACCCAAAGTGCGCAAGAGCACGTCGATATAGATGCGGTTGGCCTCGGTCGCGTGCTCAATCTCACCCTTGGCATTGCGCGTCAGATCGAACGCGGCCAACAGGTAGTAAGCTGAGAATGGCCCGTTCGCTCGCCGTACCGCCGCAAAGAATTCAGGGCTTGCAAGAGCAGGGTCAACCGTCGCAAAAAAATCTTGATTGAAAGCAGTGTCGGCAGGGGCCGAGGAAACTTCACGGGCGGCACGCATCAGTGTGCTGCGAACGCCGTTGACTTCATAATTCAAGCGCCGAGCCGCATCGGCAAGCGTGCTGGCTGCACGGGCTTCAGTCAAGTCCTGGGCGAAGCCCGGAAAGAGGCTCGCAGGCAGAGCCTGCCCGGGTTGCCACGATTGCAACACGGTCAGAGTTCTGGGCAGTGCGCGAGGTACTTCAGCCTCACGCACTGCCAGCGAAAGCAACCATACCAGCGGCACGACAAAGAATACCAGCAGAAACCCCGTAAGGGGTAACAGCAAGGCACTTCGTTGGCGCGTCAGCATGGCCGCAGACTCAGTCAGGAAGCCTGAAAATCACTTCGTACCGGACCACTTGGTCCAGCGCTCGGCGAGTTTGTCGCCGTTGTCGATCCAGAACTTCACGTCTTCAGCGAAAGCCATTTTCAAATTGTCCGGATTGGTTGGCAAGTCACCCATCAAGGTCTTGTCGATCA
Source organism: Pseudomonadota bacterium (assembly GCA_029561195.1). Taxonomy (GTDB): domain Bacteria; phylum Pseudomonadota; class Gammaproteobacteria; order Burkholderiales; family Burkholderiaceae_C; genus Egaibacter. Next base: position 6,213 of record JAKQJK010000079.1, on the reverse strand, counting down.
GTGGTGCAGCGGCAGCTGCCGTCACACCATAACGAACGAACTTCGGCAACTTGGCCTGATTGTCAGGTCTGCCCATGAACTCGACCAGCTTTTCGGCATTTGCTTTTTGGGGCGTCCCCTTCATGATTACCCAGCTGTCCATGGTGTAGGGTGTATCTTTCCAGACGATCTTGAAGTTCTTTTTGTCCTTCTCGTTCGCAGCGGTGATGCGGCCGTTGTAGGCGGTTGTCATCACAACGTCGCCGGCAGCGAGCATTTGTGGCGGCTGTGCACCGCTCTTCCAGAACACCAGGTCAGACTTGATCGTGTCCAGCTTCTTGAACGCCCGCTCGATACCTTCTGGTGTACGCAGAACCTTGTATACGTCCTTGGAGGAAACACCATCAGCAATCAGGGCCACTTCCAGATTCCACTTGGCACCATTGCGGATGGAGCGTTTGCCAGGTATTTTCTTGGTGTCGAAAAAGTCGCCCCAGCCATTGGGAGCCGCCTTAATCTTGTCACCATCGTATGCCAGCACCAGGTTGTAAATGATTGCGCCTACGCCGCAGGCATGAACTGTTCCGGGCAGATAACGCGCCGCGCCACCGATCTTGGCGACATCCAGCTTTTCATACAGCCCTTCATCGCAGCCGACTTCTAGTTCGTCTGCCTCAACCTGGACCACATCCCACGTGTTATTGCCGCCCTTGATCTTGGTTCTCAGTACACCCAAGCCGCCATCCCAAGCCTCGTCGGTCAATTTGGTTCCCGAGGCGTTGAAAGGTTTGAAAAACACTTCCTTTTGCCCATCCTGATAGGCCCCACCCCATGACACGACGTTGAGATCCCGCGATTGTGCCAAAGCCTGGCTACCCAGGCAGGCCAAAAATACGGCACCTGCGATTGTTGCGACTGCTTGCTTTTTCATACCCATTCTCCTTCGTAAAAAAATCAGACTATCTATCAAAATATCCATGCATCTTCGGGACGAAATCCCAGACACAGGTTCTGTCCCACAACCAAACCCTGCGGCAATGCCCCAGGGTTGATTTTTGCAAACCACTGCGCCTCCGTCGCATCTTCCTTGCCGACGTCGTTCAAACGGGCAACAAGCCGCCAATGGTCCCCTTGATGAATGAGGTCGAGTAATGTGCCATTCAGGCAGTTATGGGTCGTCAGTGAAGCACGGTCGGCAGCCACCTGAAGAAACTCTGGCCGCACGCATAGTGTGAGAGAGTCGCTTCCCGTTAGCCCCGAATTGCGACTGCACGCGTACAAGCTTTGGCCGCCAGTCGTCCTGACCTTAATGGTGCCTTTTTCTTTAGCGGGTGTTTCACTGGCTTCCAGGGTCGCTGAGACCATGTTGTTGTCACCCAGAAAGCTGGCAACAAACGGATTGGCGGGCGAATCGTATAAGACTTGCGGTGAGGCGAGTTGCTCAATGCGACCTTGGTTGAATACCGCCACTCTGTCAGATAGCGTCATGGCTTCGGACTGGTCGTGTGTGACAAACACCATCGTGACGCCCAATTCCCGGTGCAACCGCCTGATTTCAAGCTGCATTTCCTCACGCAGTTTCTTATCCAGTGCCGACAAGGGTTCGTCCATTAACACTACCCGTGGTTCAAACACCAGGGCGCGAGCAAGCGCGACACGTTGTTGCTGGCCACCCGAGAGTTGGTTGGGCTTGCGCTGTGCAAAGCTTTCCAGATGAACCTTTGCCAGGGCCGCTGAGACTTTGGTCGCAATGTCCGTTGCCGGGACCTTGCGCACCGACAACGGGAACGCAACGTTTTCAGCCACTGTCATATGGGGAAACAGCGAGTAACTCTGGAACACCACACCCATATTGCGAAGATGGGGCGGGAGCGACTCGATGGATTTACCATCAAGCCGAATGAAACCTGCGCTGGGCGCTTCAAATCCGGCCAGCAACATGAGCGTTGATGTTTTGCCGGAACCGGAAGGCCCCAGAAGCGTCAGAAACTCACCCGTCTCAATGTGCAGGTTCAAGTCATCCACAGCAGCGTTGGCGCTTCCTGGGTAACGCTTGTATACGTGTTCAAACTCGATTAGAGCCATGTTCTGCAAACCTTAACTGTCTTCGGCACTATAAGTCACACAGCTCAGTCAGTTCATTTCGCCTTGCCAAGTTTGAACCCAGGCCAGCGTATCAGCCAGCGCCAAGTTCGTACGTTCCAGCAATTGGTCAATTTCCGACTCCGAAATGATCAGTGGAGGAGAAAAAGCGATCACGTCACCTCCCAGAACCCGCACGATGAGCCCATGAGCTTGCGCGCGGCTGACGAAGTAGTTGCCGACACCCCTCTTGGGATCAAAGGGTTTGCGTTGCGCCGGATCGGAAGCCAGTTCAATAGCCCCGATCAGACCCAGGCCGCGTGCATCACCTACCAACGGATGTCCTTTAAGTTTTTGCAAGCCTTCTTGCAATCGTGGACCTACCTTGGCGACGTGTTCGATGACTTTGTCGTCCTCGTAAATGCGAAGGGTTTCGAGCGCAATTGCGCACGCTAATGGATGGCCGCTATAGGTATAGCCGTGCCCAAAGACGCCAACGGCAGCGCTGGTGTCTGCGATCGTCTGGTAAATCTCGTCTGTCAAATACAGCGCTGACATGGGTACATAGGCCGACGTCAGCATTTTTGCCACGGTGATCATGTCGGGCTTCAAGTCGAATACCTCGGTGCCAAACGCCTTTCCCAATCGTCCAAATCCGGTGATGACCTCATCGACCAGAAAGAGGATGTCGTACTTCTTCAAAATGGCCTGCACCTTGGCAAAGTATCCTGGCGGAGGCACGATGACCCCACCTGCGCCCTGAACGGGTTCGGCTATAAAGGCGGCAACCGTTTCAGGACCTTCGCGCAGAATGGTGTCCTCCAACTCCTTTGCCAACCGGTCAACAAATTGGCTCTCCGTTTCGCCTGGCAATCCGAATTGGTACAAATGAGGGCAACTGACCCGAACGATGCCCGGCAGTGGGAGGTCAAAGTGCTGGTGCATGGTAGCCAACCCTGACATCGACGCAGCGGCAGCTGTTACACCGTGGTAACCCTTGTTTCGCGCAATGATCTTTTTCTTGAGTGGTCGGCCCTTTGCATTGTTGTAATAGCGGACCAGTTTGAAAGCCGTGTCATTTGACTCTGAGCCTGAGTTGGCAAACAGTATTCTTGCCATGGGCACAGGCGCCCACTTGATCATGGCTTCAACCAGGGCGGGTACCGGACCAGGAACTTTGCCGGAGAACGAATGGTAGTAAGGCAAAGTCGACATCTGGCGTGTCGCAGCTTCCACTAGTCGCTTCTCAGAAAAACCCAATGAAGCGCACCACAGTCCAGCCATACCCTCGATATAGGCTTTACCGTGCTCATCGAAAACCTGAACCCCTTCGCCCCGGACGATGACTAAAGGGCCGTCCTTCTCCAACTGACGAAGCTGGGTGTAGGGATGCAGGTGATGTTTGAGATCACTCTGGCCCGCCAACGAAATTTCCGCACTTGATACGTTCATAAATTACCTTTACTGCACAAATCTCCTTGCCAATCCAAGGAAGATCGCAGTGTCTCAAAAAAAACGGGGATTCCCGCCCCCCCCTTCACCAACGGCCAAAACAAGTGAAGCTATAACCGTGCCAGCAATCTTCGGTTTGGTTGAACCACTGATTGCGTAGCAGTCCGAGACATAAGTAGGGTAGGTGCAAGCAACCGTGAATGTAGGTTCGACTTGCGCCAGCTACCATATACAGGTGTCCTCTATTTGATGATGTACTGTGCTGCAAGCACCACCTATACAGACAAACCCTCGAAGTCTACCTACCGGTTGGCTTTCCCCCCACCCATGCTTTCTCTTGATCCACAAAGTTCGACGCCCTTGGTGATGCAGATCGTCGACGGATTTCGTACGGCCATACAGGACGGTTCTCTGCGCACGGGCTCCAAAGTCCCGTCCATTCGGCAACTTGCTCATGCTCATGACGTAAGCGTGTTCACGGTGGTTGACGCGTACGACCGTCTGGTGGCGCTAGGATACTTTCAGTCGCGTCCCCACTCGGGATTTTTCGTGAAACAGAGGCCGGCATCTGCTGTCGAGGTTCCCGGACATGGGCCCAATTTCAGCTTTGACTCCATGTGGTACCTCCGCCGGATTTTCGAAAATCGGGCGCTTCGCATGAAGCCCGGCTGGGGCTGGTTGCCTGGTGACTGGTTGTTTCAAGAGGGTGTGCGTCGCAGTTTACGCAGCCTTGCCGCCGATAACGTTGATCTGGGCGGTTACGGGGAGCCAAAAGGGTATCCTCCCTTGCGCCTGATCGTTCGCGATTTGCTCGCGGAGCAGGAAATCGCAGTGACCTCGGAGCAGGTGTTGCTCACGCACGGTTCCAGCCAGGCGATGGACCTGGTTTCGAGGCGACTTGTTCGACCGGGTGACGCAGTGCTTGTCGATGACCCCGGATACCCCAATCTACTTTTTTCACTACGGTTCTTGGGAGCTCGTCTTTTTGGAGTTCCGCGAACCCCCGCTGGCTATGACCTGTTGGCATTGGAGCGGTTAGTCATAGCGCACCAGCCCAAGGTATTCTTTACTCAACCCAGACTTCAAAGTCCCACAGGTTCCGTAGCCCAACTCGCGCATTTGCATAAGGTGATGCAGCTCGCAGACAAGCATGACTTTCTGGTTGTCGAAAATGACATTTACGCTGACCTGGATCCCGAACCTAGGCCGTCTCTTGCCAGCCTGGACCAGCTAAGTCGGGTCATTTATGTCAGTAGCTTTTCCAAGACGATCTCGCCAAATATTCGTGTGGGCTACTTGGCGGCTAATCCGGATTTACTGGAAGATCTGGCTCAACTCAAAATGATCTCGGGGCTGACGTCATCCGAGTTCAGCGAACGACTGGCTCATGGCGCGCTGATTGACGGGCGCTGGCGCAAACACCTGCGGGGTTTGCGGGAACGATTGGCAAGTTCACACGAGTTGGCCGCGATGCGGCTTCTACAAATCGGGTTCGAGATTTTCACGGAACCCAAAGCTGGTGTATTCCTTTGGGCACGCCATCCCGCCATACCCAACGCTGCCGAACTGGCGTACAAAGCAGCCGAACAGGACATTCTGCTCGGACCAGGCCATTTGTTCAGCCCAGGTTTGGAGCCCAGTGCCTGGCTTCGCTTTAACGTCGCCTTCTGCGATGATCCGGTGATCTTTGCGTTCCTTGAGGCGCAATGCCGAACTACTTAATCAGGAATTCCCGAATACATGTCTGTCCAGAAAACCGCAATCGTTACAGGTGCCAGTAGGGGCATTGGTCATGCTGTCGCTCAACGTTTTCGAACGCTGGGCTGGCGTGTCATCACAGTGTCTCGGCAGCCACTACCCGATCAATGTCCCTGGGCCGCTGAAAGCAACACGCATATCCAGCTGGACTTGTCGGACCTGAACGAGATCGTGAAGACAGTCGATACATTACGCCCTCTAATTGCAGGTTCTCAGTTGCACGCATTGATAAACAACGCAGGAACTTCACCCAAAGGCCCCAATGGCGAACGCATGAATTCGCTGACAACTGACTTGGATGAATGGCAGGCGATGTACAACACGAACTTCTATGCACCGCTCGTGCTGACCCGGGGTTTTGCTCAGGAGCTGTCCAATGCCAAAGGTGCGGTGGTCAACCTGTGCTCAATCGCAGGCCATCGGGTCCATCCTTTCGCGGGGGCAGCCTACGCTACTTCCAAGGCGGCACTATCAGCACTGACCCGGGAAATGGCCGCCGACATGGCTCCAATGGGTGTTCGAGTCAACGCAGTTTCGCCAGGTGAAATCAAGACAGCCATTCTCTCTCCTGGAACTAGCGCTATTGTTGACAACGTCATCCCGATGCACCGTCTAGGGCAAGTGGAGGAAGTGGCTGATCTGATTGAATTTCTATGCAGTGAAAAGTCTTCCTACATTACCGGTGCAGAGATGGCAATCGACGGTGGTCAAAGCGTATGAGGCATGAGAAATGAGCCTCCTATCGGCACTAGGACACAAGGTTGAGGACACTAGGTAGATGTTTGTAACTCCATAACGATTGAACGTGTGCCGCCGTCTTCTTGCACTTCCGAATCCCGAAATCCCAACGAGTGCGCGAGCTCCAGCATTCGGTGGTTCTCCCGGAGGACTGTTGCAACAATCCGCTGCGTACCCTGGGCACGCAGGTAACCGATGAGTTTG
>JAKQJK010000078.1 GCA_029561195.1 Pseudomonadota bacterium | reverse complement strand
AACAATGCTGCCATTACCGCGACACTGATCCCTCTGCTGACCTTGGGCATTCCCACCTCCAACACCGCGGCCATCTTGCTCGGCGCATTTCAAAACTACGGTATTCAGCCCGGCCCCCAACTGTTCCAGACATCGGCTGCCTTGGTGTGGGCGCTGATTGCTTCGCTGTACATTGGCAATGTCATGTTGCTGATTTTGAATCTACCAATGGTGGGCCTGTGGGTCAAGCTGCTCAAGATACCCAAACCGCATCTATACGCCGGCATACTGATATTTGCCACGGTCGGTGTTTATGGCATGCGCCAGAGCGCGTTTGATCTGGTGCTGCTGTATGTGATTGGCCTGTTGGGCGTGGTGATGCGCCGCTATGACTTCCCTACTGCACCTGTTGTGGTGGGCATGATTCTCGGCCCCTTGGCGGAGGCTCAAATGCGCAACGCGTTGTCCATAGGCGAAGGGAAGTGGACTGTATTCCTGGAGCGCCCGATGTCAGTTACGCTGTTGATAATCATCGTCGCCGTGCTGGTGGTACCGCGCCTGATGAAGAGACGCAAGGCGCAGTAGCGCGGATCTTGCGCCAGGTCACTTTGGATCAGCCCGAAATGAGCGGGTTTCCCCTTGCCAATCGCCGGGGCCGGTCGGACCTGTCAATCAGTCGGTGTCGAGAAGGTCATTTTGGGCAATTTCAAGACCTAATTTGGCCCTTAGCCCTCGTAGAGTATACGTGAGTAGCTATTAAAAATATAGCGCAACTTACGCTGACGGTTTTAATGACCGTCATGCCCTTTCTTTTTCCGCTTGCCGTGCCCGTGGTCATCTTCACGCATGCCGTGTTCCTGACGGTATCGGGGCGCGTACTCTTGGGTATACCAGCTTTGCTGAACGAAATAGACCGGTTGGCCGCAGGCGTTGTAACGATAGCAATGCTTGCGCCAATTTTTCTCATGACCCGGTGGCACGCGCAGATAGACGGGCTGCACCATAACCCCAACCGGCACCTGCCGAATGATTACGGGAGCGGGGTAAATGATGCGAGGCGGCGGCATATTGCCGATGTCGATGTGGCCGTAAAAGCCGGGCTGACCGATGCTGACCGAGACCCCCACATTGGTGGTTGCAATGGCTGCACCAGCCATTGCAATCAGTGCAGCTGCGCTTAAAAAACGTTTCATACTGATTTTCGTGTGTAAGAGAAGAAGGGCGCCAATCTATTTTTTTCCGCCACCATTGCCACCGCCGTTTCCACCGCCATTACCGCCATTACCGCCGGCATTTCCGCCGCCGTGTGATTCTCCCGACTTGCCGTAACCATGCGCTTTGCCTGTCGTATCGGCTGCCGCAACCTGTAATGTCTTTCCGGTTGTTTTTCCGGTTTTGGATGCACTCGCGAGCGAACCCAGTTTCACACCCATACCGTTGGCAATTTTCCCCCAGCCCATGCCGCTTTGGCGCTGGGCCAGCACGCCAGCCATGGTGACCGTGCCGGTTGCAGTTTTGATGTCGCCTCCGTTCAAAGCTGCGGCCAGTTGTTCCGGGGTTGGATTGGTGATGCCCAGTTTGGTCAGATCTTCGCGGGCTAGTGCCAGAGCAATATTGACGTTTCCGTAGCCCATCTTGCCGGTAGCAGGGGTGAATGTGGCTGAGGTGGCGGCAGAGCCGCTGCCACCAGTGCCCGCAACCAATGTCACGGGTGTGTCATTGCGCAGGCCGGTGATCAATTGTTCGGCATTCTTTTGCGAGCCGGCAAACTCGCTGTATTGAGAGGCCAGTTTCCGGGCGGGCTCTGCGAGAGGCGTGGTTGCCGGGACTGTTGTGGTCGTGGAGGCCGCAACCGTGACAGTTTGCGACGACGCCGACGCGCTGATCATTGCGGCAATGCCGGAAATGGCAAAAGCAACAAATGTTTTCCACGGGAACTGGTTCACAACGACTCCTTATGAAATGCGACGCATAGGCCGCGCTATGATTTTAATGAGCCAGTTTCAGAAAAGGTGTCAGACAACCACCCGTTACACGCTCTTACATTGCGCGCAATGTCTTAACATTCGCGGCTTGACTGCACACCGTTTATTTCGTGACGACCTGGTCCGCTGGCAACAGCTCATAGCCCCCTTTTGGTTGCACGACCTGATGGCAGGCGTTGCTGTTACTGCTATGCCATCTGGCGAGTGGCGCTTGTTTGAGGTGGGTTGTGAAGCGCTGGATTTGTTTTTGCAAAGCCATATTCCTGGAGCCGCCTATCTGGATACCAACAGCCTAGAGGAGGAGCCGTTCTGGAACAAGGTACCAGACCCGGATTTGCTGCGCGCATTGCTGGACGCTGGCATTCGTTGTGACACCACGGTTGTGCTGTATGGCCGTCACACAACAGCTGCCGCGCGTGCCGCCCATCTGCTGCTATATGCCGGCGTGAAAGATGTTCGCTTGCTGGACGGTGGTTTGCCTGCCTGGCAGCGTGCAGACCTGCCGCTTGCCACGGGTGCCGCCCACGTGTACCCGCCTGCTACTGCCTTTGGTGCGGAGTTTCCCGGTTGCCCGCAGTACCTGATCGACACACTGCAGGCAAAGGCGCTGCTGTCGCAGCGCGATGGCGCGCTGGTCAGTATTCGCACTTGGGAAGAGTTCACCGGCAAGACATCGGGCTACAGCTACATCAAGGCCAGGGGTGAAATCCCTGGCGCGCGCTGGGGCCATGCTGGAGATGACGATGACATGAACAGCATGAGCACCTTCCAGCAGCCCGACGGCACCATGAGACCTGCCCACGAGATTTGTCAGTTCTGGCGTGACGAGGATATCCATCCCCACCAGCAGGTCGCGTTTTATTGCGGTACGGGCTGGCGTGCGTCAATGGCGTTTTACTACGCCTGGCTGATGAACTGGGAGCGAATAAGCGTGTATGACGGAGGCTGGTTCGAGTGGAGCAGCAACAGCCCGGACGACTTCAACGCAGACTAAATCGGGGTGTATGGATCGGTCACAGTCTGACCACCAATCTGTACCTGGACTCGGCTAAGCACACCCGACTTCTGCGACTCAAGGCCAAGGAAGGCCCTATTTTGGTGCGTTTTAGTCCGTCTTCCGACGGACAAACGGAGACTTAGCCGATAACTGCCAGTTCGGTTGCGGGGATCACGCTGGCGCCGCCGCGTGGCCACTCGACCAGCACGCCATGGTCGGTCTGACCAACAACATAGCCATCGGTGCGTTCAACAGAACCACGGCGCACGTGGTTCACGCGCTCACCGGCTGCGAATACAGGGCTGGAAAAAAGGGACTTGAAAAAAAGGATGATGCTCATGGTTGTCTTTCAAACATTAGGAAGTGAATCGGTGCTCAGTGCGAACGCATCCACTGGCGTTCGCGGTACTCCAGCTCGGAGACTGATTGCGATTGAGAAAGGTAGGCTTCAACGGCCCGCTGGTCGTCCCGATCAGCGTTGAGATTCAATGCTTCACAGGCCGAGCGAACGGCGGACCATAGGAAAAAGAGGTGGTTCATGATTGGATACTCCAGTAGCAGGGAAAACCCGCATTAGGGAATACCCTAGTATCGCACGAAATTGGTGCGATGCACCATGAAATGGCGGATCTAATGGATCATTAGAGAGCTTTACCGGGATTTGGGCAAAAATACAAGCCAAATTGGCTTTTGGCCCTCTACCCGTATGCGTGGGTAGCTATTAAATATGTAGCATCTATTGCTTGGCACCCAGAGCCATTGCCGCCGCCCGTGAGGCGGCCATCGCCGTAGCATCTGGCGAAGCCTGCGTTGGCCAGCCCGACAAATGCTGCTGCGTAATCTCGCATAGCGCAGTAATCCAGGCCGGATCGTCGTTCACACAGGGGATGTAGTGAAACTCCTTCCCGCCTGCGTTTAAGAACGCTTCCCGCGCCTCCATGGCAATTTCTTCCAGTGTTTCCAGGCAGTCGCTGGTGAAGCCGGGGCACACCACGTCCACGCGTTTCACGCCCGCCTTGCCCATCCCGATCAGGGTGGGCTCGGTGTAGGGCTGCAACCATTTTGCGCGTCCCAGGCGGGACTGGAAGGTTACCTTGAACAGGTCCTTGTTCAGGCCCAGTTGATAGGCCAGCAGGCGCGCGGTTTTCATGCACTCGCAGTGGTAGGGGTCACCCAGGTGTAGCGTGCGCTCGGGAACACCGTGAAAACTCATCACCAGCTGGTCGGGCTTGCCGTTTTGCATCCAGTGTTTCTTGATGCGTGCGGCCAGCGCGTTGATGTAGCCCGCGTCGTCGTGGTAGTGGTTCACAAACCGCAACTCGGGAATCAGCCGCGTGCGCGCAGCCCATGTGTAGACCGCGTCGAACACGCTGGCAGTGGTGGTGGCGGAATACTGCGGGTACAGCGGTAACACCAGCACGCGCGTGAAGCCTTCAGCCTTTAGCGCATCGAGCTGCGACGCGATGGACGTGCTGCCGTAGCGCATGGCGTAGCGCACCTTCACCTGGTGGCCGCGCTGGCCCAGCCAGCCTTCCAGCAGTTTGGCCTGCTTTTCGGTCCACACCTTGAGCGGTGAGCCTTCGGCGGTCCAGACGGTGGCGTACTTGGCAGCCGATTTGGCCGGGCGCGTGCGCAAAATGATGCCGTGCAAGATGAGCCACCAGATGGGCCGGGGGATCTCCACGACGCGGTGGTCGCCGAGGAATTCCGCCAAATACCGCCTTACAGCCGATGGTGTTGGCTCATCGGGCGTGCCCAGATTGCACAGCAGCACGGCGGTGCGTGGAGCCTGGCCATGAGTGAAGGCGGGTTCTTTGGTAAACGGGGAAGCGAGTGAAAAGGGCATGCGGTATTCTCCCGCACCTATGCTGGATATTTCAAAAATCAGGGCAATAACCCTGGACCTGGACGACACCCTGTGGCCGATATGGCCCACGATTGAGCGTGCTGAAGCCGCGTTGGCGGCCTGGCTGGCGCTACGGGCGCCGGTCACCGCTGGCGTGTTTGCCAATCCCAAAGCCCGTGTTGCGTTGCGTGAGCAGGTGGTCAAGAACCACCCCGATCTAGGGCACGACATGAGTGCGCTGCGGCGGGAATCCATCCGGCTCGCGCTCCACCAGTCGGAAGAAAACCCCCAGCTGACAGAAGACGCATTTCAGGTTTTTTTTGCTGAACGCATGCGTGTGAATCTGTACGAAGACGCACTGCCAGCGCTGGCGTTTCTGGCGCAGCGCTTTCCCATTGTGGCGCTGAGCAATGGCAACGCCGACGTGGGTCGCGTGGGTATCGGAGAGTATTTCCACGACAGCCTGAGCGCCCATGAGTTTGGCGTGGGAAAACCCGATCCCCGGATATTTCATGCCGCAGCCCTTGCCGCGGGTGTCACTGCAGCTGAAGTGCTGCACATCGGTGATGACGTTCATCTCGATGTGCTGGGTGCCTTGGGCGCGGGCATGCAAACGGTATGGGTGAATCGCGGTGACCATGCGTGGGCTCACGATGATCAGCCGCACCTCACGGTGTCTGAACTGGGGCAGCTCTGCGCCCGGCTCGTCACGCCGGTGTAATGCTGGTCCGGCACAATCCCTCACGCCATCAACGTTCTTCACTCTTTTCCAGTCTGACCATGAACATCCCGCTTTCCCTTCGCCGCCTGGCAATCTCTGCATTGGCTCTGGCAGCTGTAGCGCATTCGATCGGAGTGATGGCGCAAGCCACTCCGACCACCTATCCGGAACGCCCCGTGAAGATTGTTGTGCCCTTTGCGCCTGGTGCCGGAACCGACGCCATGGCGCGTCTGGTCGCCCAAAAGCTGGGTGAGGTGATGGGTGGCAACTTCGTGGTGGAGAACAAGGCTGGCGCGTCTGGAGCCATTGGCACGCAGTATGTGGCCCAACAGGCGCCTGACGGCTATACCTTGTTGCTGGTGGCATCGCCTTTCACCACTGTGGCGGCCTCGCTACCGAGCGCGGGATATGACCCTTTGAGCCAGTTTGCGCCCGTGGGCATGATTGCCAGCGGCCCGCTGGTCTGGGCCGCCAGCGCCAGCCTGCCTGCCGGCAACATGAAAGAGCTGATCTCCCTCGCCAAACAAAAACCTGGGGCACTGAACTATGGCTCAGCCGGTGCGGGTGGCGTGAATCATCTGGTGCTTGAGTTGCTCAAGGCCAAAACGGGTACCTACATCACCCACATTCCCTACCGCGGCGTAGCACCGGCCACGATGGACATGATCGCGGGACAGGTGCAACTGGTGACCGGCACCATCCCAGCTTTGTTGCCTTTCATCAAGGATGGCCGTGTGAAGGCGCTCGCTGTTACCAGCGCCAAACGTTCCAGTGCGTTACCCGATGTGCCCAGCATGACCGAAGCGGGCTATGCTGGCATTGACGTGGTGAATTACTTTGCGCTGATGGCTCCTGCCGGTACGCCGCCTGTGGTGATTGACCGCATCAATGCGGCCATCAACAAACTGGTGACCTTGCCTGAAGTGGTAGCCCGTTTCAAGACCGATGCTGTAGAGGCCGCGCCCGGATCACCCGCGTTGCTGGGTCATTTCATCGAGGCCGACTATCGCGCCTGGCTCAACGTTGTCAAGACGCAGAACCTAAAGATTGAGTAGGCAATTGGCCGGTTGCCCGGCGCAGGTACCAGGTGACGCCAACAAAGCCCACAGCGGCGACCAGCAATGCGCTGTAGGCCGCATGCACGCCCAACCAGTCGGCAGCAAAGCCCAGTACGGCCCCAGCCAGTTGTGCACCCAGCGTGAAACCCATCATCAGCAAAGCTGAAAGACGTGCCGCCTGGCTGGGAACGTGGTTGATCATCACCGCCAGCAGTGCTGGGAACACGACGCCGTTGCCCAGTCCGAACAGGAAGTTGCCCAACGCATAGGCAGGCATCCATCCGTGCGCAGGAAATAAAACCGCCAGTGCCAGACCCGCCAACGCCAGCAGGTTCAGGCGCCAGAGCTTTTGCTGCAGCGTCCAGCTGCTGTGCCAGAAAGCCTGCCAGCAACGCGACGCCACCATGCCCGCAATAAAAAACTGCAGGCTGATGCGGGCGGCATTCGGACTCAGGTGCTGAACTTCAATGCCGTAACTGACGTACCAGAAGTATTGCGCCCACTCCATGAAACCGCCCAGCATGCCCGCAGCCATGGACCACGCCAGCACCGGTTTGCGCAGCAGCTGCAAGTAGCTCATGGGCTGGGCAGCAATGGTGCTGGATGAGACTCCTCCAGCCTGGGGTGCTTGCGCCGATTCCGTGGAATCGGGCTTGTGGGTCCAGAACAGTAACAGCGCCGCGATCAGCGGAATGAAGAACAACTGGTAAGGCAGCCGCCAGCTATCGCCGAAATTTTGCAGCCCGATCACGATGAGCGGCGTAGCCAGATTGCCGGCGCTGAAGGCCACGTCCACCAGACTCAATACCCGCCCCCGCGCCTGTGGTTCGCTATAAACGCGCGCCAGAATGCTGTGGCCCAGAGTGATCAGTGCCGCCTCCAGAACGGCGATGAAGAAAAACCCCACCATCAGCAGCCACACGTTGCTGGCGAGAACGATCAATAACAGCGCTACCAGCGCAAGGCCGCAATAGTTCAGGAACAGTTTTCGCGCGGCCAGCCGCTGTGCCAGCCGCCCGCCCTGCATGGCGCCCACGATGGAGCCGGAAGCCCAGGCGGTCATCAACCAGCCCAGCGCCTGGTAGTTGCCCAGTTCCTGTCGCAGTTCAGGCGTGACGCTGCCCAGAATGGCGGCAAACATGCCCCAGCAAAATGCGGTGTAGATCACCACCCACGCCAGATAGGGGATGCCCTG
>JAKQJK010000073.1 GCA_029561195.1 Pseudomonadota bacterium | reverse complement strand
GTTGTGGTCGTTGGATAAATACGTGCCCAGCGGGGTAGTCAAAGTAACCTGCCGGAAAACGGGTACGATGGTCGTCTGACCGTAACTCACTTCGCTGATGTAGGTATTGATATTCGTCATCAGGTTCTGGCAGTTGGCAAGACCGGGCGCGCCTGCCGGCGTGGTGCCGGGCATTGCAGCGCGCAGCACCAGCGTATTTTGCACGCCCGTCGGGGAAGGCGGTTCCTGTGTATCGGCTGTGGCTACCAGCGCATATCCTTGCGACGGATTGCCCTGGTTGATGGCCGTCCCGATCACTTCGATGCGCCAGGTGCCAGTTTGTGGGGTGTTCACCAGCACCATTTCCACATTGTTTACGCCGTCGAACGCGCCGCCTGTGGCAGACTGGCCTGCGTTGAAGTTATTTCCCAGAAAAACGGTGGTACCGTCGGGCGCCGTCACGCGCAGGTTCACGTCGTTCACCACTGGCGCGCCGAAATTGGCACTGGCTGCCGGCGGTTCCATCCATGTCAACGTCACCTTCAGGGGTTGCGTGTTGGTGGCCACGGGCAGGAAATACGTATTCGTTTCACCGGTATTCAGGCCGCCATCGTGCCGAACGTCCCATACCCAGGTGTTGCGGGCGTCGCCGGCAAAGTAGAGCGCGTCGTCGAGCACCAGTTCGCCCCAGCCTTCGAGGTTGGTCGGATAGCCGTTTACATTGGCGGCTACGCCGAATGCGTCGGTGCCGGTCATGTTGCGTGTAGCATTCAGCAGGGTGGCTTTGAGCAAAGCGCCGGAAGGTGTGAAGGCGTGGTCCGGCCGTTTGGTGCCTGAAGGATACCAGCCTTCCGTGAAATACTGGCGCACCAGGGCGCCCGACGCTGCAACTGCCGGTGTGGCCATGCTGCTGCCTCCACAGGCGAAGGTGGTGCAATTGGTGCCTGCCTGCGAGGAAGTGGTATTGGACCCCGGCGCGTAGATCTCCGGTTTGCGGCGGTTGTCGAAGGTAGGTCCGACGCCGCCGGTCGCTATGTTGTTCGTGTTCGCTTCCGAAGACGCCGCTACGCACAAGCCGTTTTTGGAAGAAAATGGCGGACGAATGGGGCTCGGCGAGTCGTTGTTTCCGTCGTTGTTGGTGTCGATGTTGTTTCCGGAAGAAACGACCACAAGTTGGTCTTCATCATTCCAGGTAAAATCGTCGAGGTCCTGGCTCAACGCGGTGTAGGCATTTTGCACGGCCGAATTTTTGTCGCTCCAACTGTTGGAATGCACAAATGCGCCGTCGCTGCGCGCTTCGTCAAGATATTGAGCAAAAGTTCGCGTGCCGCCGCCGTTGGAAAATGCCACGTCGTTCAGGTCGCCGTAGGTCAGTTTGGCATTAAAAGCGATGCCGTTGTTGGCATTGCCCGCGCTGTTTCCGGCAACGGTGCCGGCAGTGTGGGTGCCATGGCCGCTGTTGCAATTGGCCGCCGCCGCAAAAGGCGACGCAGTTACCTGCCGGAAACCCACCACTTTCCGGTGCGTGGGGCCTGGATTGGCGACGGCGCCATCTGTGAAAAAGCAGTGGTTCATGTCGAGTGGCGCATCGATCAGGCCCACCACCTGCCCTTCGCCGCGAATGCCGTTGTTGTAGAGTGGGGTAGCGGCGCCGTTGGACTGTATGATACCCTGCACGCCGCCGTTGTAAGGCACGAGCCCGTCGGCAGCATCGATGGTGATATCGCCTTCTTCCTCTATCCATTTTACTTCGGGGTAAGCGGCCAGTTTGGACAGGTCGGCCGTGCCGGAGACGCGGACGCGCACCCGACCGTTGGGTTGTTTGGGTGTTTGGTCGAATACACGCAGCACCTGAATGCCGTCCTTGCGCAGTTGTTCGCCGAAAAGTTTGGCATTGGCGCCGCGGTGCAGGTTCAGGTTGATAATGAGCCCGCGTTGGGCCTGGCGTTCTTTGGTCACAAAATTCCCCTTGCCGGC
>JAKQJK010000048.1 GCA_029561195.1 Pseudomonadota bacterium | reverse complement strand
CGTAGGGTTTGCTGCCGTTGAGCACGCGGTTGGTGCGCGAGAAGGCCTGGATGAGCCCGTGGTACTTGAGGTTCTTGTCCACGTACAGCGTGTTCAGGTACTTGCTGTCAAAGCCGGTGAGCAGCATGTCCACCACGATGGTGATGTCGATCTTCCTGGCGGCGGGGAAGTCGGCATTGGGCCACTGCTGGTCTTTGATGCGCTTTTGCACGTCCTGGTAGTACAGGTCGAACTCGCCGATCTGGTGGTTGGTGCCGTAGCGGGCGTTGTAGTCGGCCAGGATGGCTTTGAGCGCGGCCTTCTTGCCTTCGGGGTCTTCCTCGTTGTCGGCCTTTTCCTGCTGCAGGTCTTGCTGCAGTTGCTTCACGTCGGGGTTGCCTTCGGCCGGGGGTGAAAACACGCAGGCGATGTTCAGCGGCTGGAAGGCCGGGGCGGCGGCCTGCTTTGCCCTTTGCAGTTCAGCGAACAGGCCGTGGTATTCGATGGCGTCGTTGATGCTGGCGGTGGCCAGCACGGCGTTGAAGCGGCGGCCGGCGGTGGCGGTGTCGTGCTTGGCCAGGATGGCTTCGACCACGGCTTTCTTGGCCAGGGCTTCGCCGGGCTTGGGCGGGTTCTTGCCTTCGGGCTTGTAGTAGTCCACGTGGAAGCGCAGCACGTTGGTGTCTTCAATCGCGTGGGTGATGGTGTAGGCGTGCAGCTGTTTCTGGAACAGGTCCTCGGTGGTCTTGAACTGGCCTTCCTCGCCTTCGAACTGTTTGGCGGTGGCGTTCTTCTCGAAGATGGGCGTGCCGGTGAAACCGAAGAGCTGGGCCTTGGGGAAGAAGGTCTTGATGGCCTCGTGGTTGTCGCCAAACTGCGAGCGGTGGCATTCGTCGAAGATGAAGACGATGCGCTTGTCGCTCAGCGGTTCGAGCTGTTCCTTGTAGGTCTTGAGGTCGTTCTTCTTGCGTAGCTTGTTGCGCTTGCTGTTTTCGTCCAGCGCCAGGCCCAGCTTCTGGATGGTGGTGACGATGACCTTGTCGGCGTAGTCGTCTGACAGCAGGCGGCGCACCAGCGCGCCGGTGTTGGTGTTCTCTTCGACGCAGCCTTCCTGGAAGCGGTTGAATTCTTCGCGGGTCTGGCGGTCCAGGTCTTTGCGGTCGACCACGAACAGGCACTTCTCGATGTCCGGGTTGTCCTTCAACAGTGTCGACGCCTTGAAGGATGTGAGCGTCTTGCCGCTGCCGGTGGTGTGCCAGATGTAGCCGTTGCCGCTGTTCTGGTGGATGCACTCCACGATGGCCTTGACTGCATACACCTGGTAGGGCCGCATCATCAGCAGCTTCTGTTCGCTCGCAACCAGCACCATGTCACGGCTGATGGCCTGGCCCAACGTGCACTTGGGCAAGAAGGCCTCGGCAAAGTGGTCGAGGTGGGTGATCTTCTTGTTGGCCTCGTCGGCAAACTGGTAGATGGGCAGGAAGCGCTCGTCGGCGTTGAAGGCGAAGTGCCGCGCGTTGTTGTTGGCGAAGTACCAGGTGTCGGTGCGGTTGCTGACGATGAACAGCTGCAGGAAGCACAGCAGGGTCTTGCTGTAGCCGTTGCCGGGGTCGTTCTTGTAGTCAACGATCTGCTCCATGGCGCGGCGCGGGCTGATGCCCAGCGTCTTGAGCTCGATCTGCACGCAGGGCACACCGTTGATGAGGATGAGAACGTCGTAGCGGTGGTGGCTGTAGTCGGTGTTGATGCGCAGCTGGTTGACGACCTCGAAGCTGTTCTTGCACCAGTCCTTGATGTT
>JAKQJK010000046.1 GCA_029561195.1 Pseudomonadota bacterium | reverse complement strand
AAACGTTAGGCGTCACAAACCCCAATTTACAATATGCCGCCCTATTTCCCAACCGGTCACTCCTGGGCCACTTTGACTAGATCTGAACGCAGCTTTTGTGCTGCATTGTATCGACACGAACTTGCGAATCCTGGTTCACTCCATCAAGCTATTAGAAAGCACTGCAAGGTTCCACCGGCCATCGGTTCAAGATGGTCATGGAATAGTGCTTCAGTAGCTCATGTCCCGACCTCTACACATTGGGAAGTTGGTCTTGAAGCGTGCTTTTTTCGAGACATGCACAAGGCAATTCCTACTGCAGTGAAACCTAGCCGCTTCAATTCACTAGCTCAAACAACTTTTGACTTGGCACTATTCTCAGATACTTCCATAATAATCTTGGAGGCGAAAGGTATAGAGACTTTTTCTACACCGCAGTTGCAGGGGATCGAAACCCTAAAGTCTGACATTAAAGCACTATGCGGCAAGAACATTGAGGTATATGTATTTGGTCTAATCTCGTCCAAGTACTATCTAAATATCAGCAAGGCACCAATAACCGCATCATTGCACTTACTAGACGGACTTCTATCATGGAGTGACTTGGCCAATACTTATGGTGGGTGCCCTGTACTAGCGCGAGCTAACTCAATGTATAAAACGTGACGCCTAACCATTCGCTCAACCGGACCCATTGCGGCGTGCGTCCAAAAGCCCTCCATTTCATTCTGGGCTTTTAGCCACACGCCGCAACGGTCCGGTTAGCTCAAACGTTAGGCATCAAAGAGGAAAATCTACAGCATGCCACCAGTCACTGAAGATAAAAAACCGGTTCCAACGCAAGCAGACTACGAGTTGGCGACTGTCTACTTCCAGATACTTGTAGAGATCGCGGCCCAAAGAGGTCGCACAACCTACAGCGCCTTGGTTGATGCAGCGAAGGCGCGGTGCCCGGACAACGAAGTTGTCCAGAATGCAATTCCTGTTTCTACTGGACGGAGGCTTGATATCGTCCGACTCTTTACCAAAGCGCAGGCACTGCCAGATCTCTCGTCAATTGTGGTGAGTAAGCAGTCTGGTGAATGTGGGATCGGATTTACAAGAAGTTTTGATCCTGTCGCCGCAAGAGATGAGGTCTACAACTATGACTGGTCAAAAGTAAAGCTGGAATTCGCAGGGCATGTAGCAGAAGGCAGGAAGTCAGTAAAGCCCGCCAAAGTGAAGAAACTGACTTACGAGCAGGCTGCAAAGCAGATGTTTGATCACTATTCTTCAAACAAGGCGGATTTGTCGCCCGAAATCCGGCGCCACCGCGATTCGATCATCGCAATGATCATTGAAGGAATTGATGTGGAAGACGCCTTTCGCGAAGTCCCCCCGCGTCAGAATAGTTGTCGCCTCCATAGAACGCACCCGGGGGCGGCGATGAAGGACGGACTTGGCTCGATACGGACAGGCATTCAAGGACAAGGCGGTGGCGAGGTTGCTGCCGCCGGAGAGCGCGCCGCTGGAGGTGGTGGCACGCGAGGTTGGCATCGGCGCGGGCACGCTGGAGCGCTGGCGCGAGGAGGCGCAGTCCAGGCCCGCCCGAGGGCGGGCCTGGACTGCCGGCGCCCGGCTTGAGGCCGTGGTCACCACCGCGGCGATGAACGAGGCGGCCAAGAGCGCCTGGTGCCGTGGGCACGGTGTCTTTCCCGCCGACCTGGACAAGTGGCGCGCCAGCTGCACCACCGCGTTGTCCGACCCCGAGGACGTGCGCGCCAGCCCGCAGGCCACACGCGCAGACCGCAAGCGGATCAAGGAGCTCGAGCGCGACCTGCTGCGCAAGGACCGAGCGCTGGCCGAGACGGCAGCGCTGCTGGTGCTGTCAAAAAACGGCCATCTCGGCTTTGCCCCGTCCCAGTGGGCAGAAACACCGGGCTACCTACACTGACCAAGTCGGACTGTGGCCGTCAGCTTTTTGGAGGCTTTCGTCCCCGTCAAAAAACGTGGCCCCTGGGGATCTTGCGGACCCAGCTGTGGTGGCGCCTTGTGCGACCCCGATTAGGAAAGTGATTGATCCGCTCCCCTGTCCGGCGCTTTGCCTACAGGAGGTTGCCATGTCCAAGGTTGGAAAGGCGCTCGGTCTGCCGATCGTCAATACCAGGGCCGCCGGTATCGACATCGGCGCACGAATCCAGGTCGCGGCTGTGCCGCCGGAACTGAGCGACGACCCGGTTCGCACGTTCGGAAGCTTCACTGCCGACATCGAGGCGATGGCCAACTGGCTGGTCTCCGTCGGCATTACGACCGTGGCAATGGAATCCACTGGCGTGTACTGGGTTCCGGTCTACGAAATCCTGGAAGAGCACGGACTGAACGTTGTGCTCGCCAATGCCCGAGACTGCAAGGCCGTTCCGGGGCGCAAAAGCGATGTCAATGATGCCCAGTGGTTGCAACGCCTGCACGCGTGCGGACTACTGCGACCGAGCTTCCATCCGGCCCGGGACATCGCGGCGCTGCGCGCCTACATGCGGATCCGAGACCGCCATCTCGAGTATGCGGCAGCGCACATGCAGCACATGCAAAAGGCCCTGACGCTG
Organism: Pseudomonadota bacterium; assembly: GCA_029561195.1. Lineage (GTDB taxonomy): Bacteria > Pseudomonadota > Gammaproteobacteria > Burkholderiales > Burkholderiaceae_C > Egaibacter. The sequence continues at coordinate 429 of JAKQJK010000046.1, read as the reverse complement.
ATGAACCTCCAACTGCACCATGTCCTCAGCGATATCAGCGGCGTCACCGGTCTGAAGATCATTCGGGCCATCGTGGCGGGCGAGCGGGATCCCGACGTCCTTGCATCCATGCGTGACGTCCGATGCCGTGAGAGCATGCAGACCATTCGGGCTGCGCTGGTCGGCAACTACCAGCCCGAGCATGTGTTCGCGTTGTCGCAGGCGCTTGCGCTGTTTGATTCCTACCAAGATCGCATCGCTGACTGCGACCGGCAGATTGAGAACTCGCTGCGTCAGCTGAACGTCGGTCGGCCTGAGCCAGAGACGAGGCTGCCGGCGCCGCGTACCAAGACCAAGCAAGCCAACGCGCCGAAGTTCGACGTACGAGCCATGCTGTACCAACTGACCGGCACCGACCTGACTGCGATCCATGGCCTCGGGCCCAGCATC
>JAKQJK010000025.1 GCA_029561195.1 Pseudomonadota bacterium | reverse complement strand
GATCGCGGCACGGTCGAGATGGCGGAAGTGATTCGACGCACCGCATTGCGACTCGATTTGCCTGAATCTGAACTGGACGCGCTAGTGTCCAACATCGGTGATCGGTTGACGCCGATTGAAGAAACCGTATCTGTCTTGGGGCAGCTAGTTCAGCGTCGAAACCTGCAAAAAGGCCTGCGCCTATATTACCTGTCCAACATGCCCGTGCCCTATGCCCGCGTGCTGGAACAGCGCCACAGCTTTCTGACATGGTTCGACGGGGGCATCTTCTCGGGGGATGTGAAACACATCAAACCCGACCCTGCCATTTACGAGCTGCTGGAAAACCGTTATGCATTGGAGCCGGCCCAAACCGTTTTCATTGATGATCTGAAAGCCAATGTGGTCGCAGCACAATCCCGAGGCTGGCGTGGCATTCATTTTGAATCTGCTGCGCAAATGTCTGCAGAACTGAAAATGGATGCCATTTAACAGTCTTTTATGCCTCTAGACCCCGTAGTATATGCCTGAGAAGCTATTAATTAAATAGCAAAATAAAAACCCCGCAAGGTGTGAACCTTGCGGGGTTTTGTTATGTGCGCAGAAAGCCCGAAGGCTCTCCGATGCAGCAAGCGGCAATTACATGCCCATGCCGCCCATGCCGCCCATACCACCCATGTCGCCGCCACCCATGCCGCCCATGCCGCCAGCTGACTCTTCTTTCGGAGCTTCAGCAACCATGCATTCGGTCGTCAACATCAGCGAGGCCACAGACGCTGCGTTTTGCAGTGCGGTGCGGGTCACTTTGGTGGGGTCCAGGATACCCATTTCGATCATGTCGCCATAGGTGTCGTTGGCAGCGTTGAAACCGTAGTTGCCCTTGCCGGCCAACACAGCGTTCACAACGACAGAGGCTTCGCCACCGGCGTTGTACACGATCTCGCGCAGGGGAGCTTCAATAGCTTTCAACACCAAAGCAATACCGTGGTCCTGGTCGGTGTTGTCACCCTTGATCTTGCCAGCAGTCTGCTTGGCGCGCAGCAGAGCCACGCCGCCACCAGCCACGATGCCTTCTTCCACTGCAGCGCGGGTAGCGTGCAGGGCGTCTTCCACGCGGGCTTTTTTCTCTTTCATTTCGACTTCGGTCGCAGCGCCAACCTTGATCACGGCAACACCGCCGGCCAGCTTGGCCACGCGCTCTTGCAGCTTTTCACGGTCGTAGTCGGACGTGGCTTCTTCGATCTGCACGCGCACTTGCTTGACGCGGGCTTCGATGTCAGCAGCAGCGCCGTTGCCGTCGATGATGATGGTGTTTTCCTTGCCTACTTCGATGCGTTTGGCCTGGCCCAGATCAGCCAGCGTAACTTTTTCCAGCGACATGCCGACTTCTTCAGCGATGACCTTGCCGCCCGTCAGGATGGCGATGTCTTCCAGCATGGCCTTGCGACGGTCGCCAAAGCCTGGAGCTTTGACAGCCACAACCTTCAGGATGCCGCGAATGGTGTTGACCACCAGCGTAGCCAGGGCTTCGCCTTCGACGTCTTCTGCAATGATCAGCAGCGGACGCCCAGCTTTTGCCACGGATTCCAGCGTCGGCAGCAGATCACGGATGTTGCTGATCTTCTTGTCGTACAGCAGCACAAACGGGTTGTCCAGCAGAGCGGCTTGTTTCTCAGGGTTGTTGATGAAGTAAGGTGACAGGTAGCCACGGTCAAACTGCATGCCTTCAACCACGTCGAGTTCGGACTCAAGTGACTTGCCGTCTTCAACGGTGATCACACCTTCCTTGCCGACCTTGTCCATCGCATCGGCAATGATCTTGCCAATGGTTTCGTCGCTGTTGGCGGAGATGGAGCCAACTTGTGCGATTTCCTTGGAGGTGGTGGTGGCTTTGGAAGCTTTCTTCAGCTCGGCAACCAGGGCAGTTACAGCCTTGTCGATGCCGCGCTTCAGGTCCATCGGGTTCATACCGGCGGCAACATACTTCATGCCTTCGCGGATGATCGACTGGGCCAGCACCGTAGCGGTGGTGGTGCCGTCGCCAGCGATGTCAGAAGTCTTGGAAGCTACTTCCTTGACCATCTGCGCACCCATGTTTTGCAGCTTGTCCTTGAGTTCGATTTCCTTGGCGACGGATACACCGTCTTTGGTCACGGTTGGGGCGCCGAACGAGCGCTCCAGAACCACGTTACGGCCTTTAGGGCCAAGGGTTACCTTGACGGCATTGGCCAGGATGTTCACACCCTCGACCATGCGTGCGCGGGCTTCGCCGCCGAAAATTACGTCTTTTGCTGCCATGTTATGACTCCAGATTCAGTTGATTGATAAGGCTTGAAGTGATTGAGAATTTACTTCTCAACGACTG
>JAKQJK010000012.1 GCA_029561195.1 Pseudomonadota bacterium | reverse complement strand
CAGCACGAACGGGTTGGCAAACGCGAACATCATCGCGATACCGACGCCGATCAGGAAAGCCGCGTCGATCAGACCGGCCAGCAGGAACATCTTGGTTTGCAGTTCGTTCATCAGCTCAGGCTGACGGGCTGCAGACTCGAGATACTTGCTGCCCATGATGCCGATACCGATGCAAGCGCCAACAGCGCCCAAACCAATGATGAGACCGGCAGCGAGTGCAACAAAGCCGAGTACGTGTTCCATTTTTAGCTCCTGAGAATAAAAGTTAATGGTTAAAGGGAAAGGGGAAACTCTGAAAAAACTACTTGAAAACTAGTGGGCGTCGTGGGCTTGCCCCACATACACCAGCGTCAACATCATGAAAATGAAGGCCTGCAACGCAACGATCAGAATGTGGAAGATGGCCCAGATGGAGCCCACAATCACCTGACCAATCGGCAACAAAATGCCAGACAGCGACAGCGCTGCGCCACCACCCATCAGCGCAATCAGCATGAACACCAGTTCGCCCGCGTACATATTGCCGAACAACCGCATGCCGTGCGATACGGTTTTAGCTGCAAATTCGATCATCTGCATCAGGAAGTTGACGGGCCAAAGCAATGGGTGCGCGCCAAATGGAGCGGTAAACAACTCGTGAATCCAGCCGCCCAAACCCTTGATCTTGACGTTGTAAGCCAAACAGACGAACAACACACCCGAAGACAAGCCCAACGTAGTGGACAGATCAGCGGTAGGCACCACACGCATATAAGCATGATGAGGATCGCCACCTGTAGCGCCGTAAATCCGTTCCCAAATCCAGGGGATCAAATCTACGGGCAAGAAGTCCATCGCGTTCAGCAGAAAAATCCAGACAAACACGGTAAGGGCCAAAGGCGCGACCAGCTTGCGGCTGTTGGCGTTGTGAATGATGCCTTTGGCCTGCGTGTCAACCATTTCCACCAGCATTTCGACTGCAGCTTGGAAACGGCCTGGCACACCCGCCGTTGCAGATTTCGCAGCTTTCCACAAAAAGAACGTTCCCAGCACACCCATCAGGATCGACCAAAAGATCGAATCAAGGTTGTAGACCGAAAAGTCGATCACGCCGCTCATCGGCTTGTTTTGCAGATGCGTCAGGTGGTGACCAATGTATTCACCAGCGGAGGGTCCGTGTTCAGCAGCCATCTGTTTATCCGTATTTAAGTTTTACGCTTTTTCAAGCACTTTTAATCGTTTTCCGGGGCGCACCAGCAGCGCCACCCAATACACCTTCATCGTTACGATCAGACCAACCAACATTGCTGGCCAGCTCAGATCAGTAACAAGCCTTGGCGCCGCGAACAACATCGCAACCGTCAAGGCTATTTTTACCATTTCCCACAGGAAGAACCCGAATACCGCAGCACCCGGATTCACCAGCGTCACGCGACTCATCAGACCCCGGGCGAACAAGGCGGCCGGAAAAACCACCGCCAACGCACCGTAACCAGCCGACCAGCCCACGTTTTGCCGCCCCGTCAGGCCCCAGGCAGCAATTGCCACCACAAGACCAACAACCGCCTGACCCGCAACCACCCGCCAAGGGGAAACTGACGGGGATCTTTCTCGCAACTGGCGCGCTTGTTCAGCGGTCAACGGCTTGAATTCAGGCTCTTGCGCCTCCACATGCAAAGCTTGCGAAGTTTCCGCCATATTTGGTTCGGGTGCCATTGTGATCAAGTCAGATTACGCGCAGGTTACACCCTGAAAACTTCAGCAAAGCCATTGATTATACGTAGAAACCCGCGCCTCAAGCAAGTGTTCGGCAAATCGGCAAAGGGAGAGACAATCCCGTTCATTCTGGGTCATCCGTCAGGCGTCCCTGACAGCGACCCATTTGTCAGACAAAGGTTTTCTCATGCTCATGCTCTCCAAATTCCTTCACCTCGCGGCGGCCATTATCTGGCTGGGTGGCGTGGTCTTCATGCTGACAAGCCTGCGGCCAGTGGCGATTGCCCAGCTCCAGCCCTCCGCGCGGCTCACCCTGCTAAGCGCCGTGCTGGTGCGCTTTTTCGTGCTGGTGTGGGTCAGCGTGATTGCCCTGCTGCTGACAGGACTGCACATGATGATCAGCACCGGCATGGGCAATGCGCCCAAGGGCTGGCACTGGATGCTGGGCCTTGGTCTGGCCATGTTCGCCGTCTTTGGCCATTTGTATTTTGGCCCGTTCAAACGGCTCAAACGGGCTGTGGCGCGCGCAGACTGGCCGCGAGCCAGCGTGCATCTGTCCAACATCCACAAGCTGGTCGTCGCCAACTTCTGCCTGGGCTGGGCGGCCGTAGCCGCCGTGGTTTTTGTCAGCTGACATATCACGGGGACGGCACGCGGATTTTGGCGGGCGGGGATAATCCGGGCATGAACGCCAAGTCCGCACCAAGCGACATCTTGCCAGACACCCTGTGCTTTCTCAACGGCGATTACACAGCCCTGAAGGACGCAAAAATCAGCGTCATGGACCGGGGCTTTATCTTCGGCGATGGCGTCTATGAGGTGCTGCCGGTTTATGCCGGGCAGGTCTTCCGCTTTGAACAGCACATGGCACGGCTGAGCCGCAGCCTGGCCGAACTCCGCATCACCAATCCACATTCGCCCGCTCAATGGCTGGAAATAGCTACTAAATTGATAGCTACTCACACATATTCCACGAGGTCTGAAGGCAAAAATGACATTAAAAAAGACGGGTTTTTACCCCCTCAGTTGATCTACATTCAGGTGACCCGCGGCGTGGCCCCG
>JAKQJK010000003.1 GCA_029561195.1 Pseudomonadota bacterium | reverse complement strand
GCAGGTCAGCCCTTCGCGCATGTCGTCTCCACTCACCTCGACTTTGGCTTTCTTGGCCAGCTCAGATTCGTCAATGTATTTGTTGATCACGCGCGTCATCGCGGCACGCAGACCCGTGAGGTGGGTACCGCCATCACGCTGGGGGATGTTGTTGGTGAAGCAGAGTACCTGCTCGTTGTAGCCGCTGTTCCACTGCATGGCCACTTCAACACCGATGTTGGTATTTTGGTCGGACTGCCGATCACCCATGGCGTGAAAGATGTTGGGGTTCAACACCGTCTTGCCCTTGTTGATGAAATTGACAAAACCCTTGACGCCGCCTGCGCCAGAGAAGTCGTCTTCCTTGCCACTACGCTCGTCCTTTAGGCGAATTTTTACGCCATTGTTCAGAAAGCTGAGCTCGCGCAGGCGTTTGCTCAAAATCTCGTAATGGAAATCAGAGTTTGTCTGGAAAATTTCCAGATCAGGCAAAAAGTGAACTTCAGTGCCGCGTTTTTCGGTATCACCGATGACCTTCATGGGAGACACTTCGACACCATTGACGGTCTCGATGAGGCGGTTTTGGACGAAGCCTTTGCTGAACTCCATCACATGCACCTTGCCATCGCGGCGGATTGTCAGGCGCAGCATTTTGCTCAAAGCGTTCACGCAAGAAACGCCGACGCCGTGCAGACCGCCGGACACCTTGTAGCTGTTCTGGTTGAACTTGCCGCCCGCGTGTAATTCCGTCAGAGCAATCTCCGCAGCCGAGCGCTTGGGTTCGTGCTTGTCATCCATCTTCACGCCGGTGGGAATGCCGCGGCCGTTATCGACCACGCTGATCGAGTTGTCGGAGTGGATGGTGACAAGAATATCGTCGCAATGACCTGCCAGTGATTCGTCGATGGAGTTATCCACCACCTCGAATACCAAGTGGTGCAAACCGGTGCCGTCAGACGTATCGCCAATATACATGCCGGGGCGCTTGCGCACGGCCTCCAGCCCTTCCAGGATCTGGATGGAGCCTTCACCATAGGCTTCTGTTGCGCCAGCCTGGTTGGTGTCGATCGTGGGCTGGAAATTGGAGCTATCAGCCGTGCTTTCGCCCGTA
>JAKQJK010000366.1 GCA_029561195.1 Pseudomonadota bacterium | reverse complement strand
GCCGCTCACCAATGCGGACGTGCACGACAACTGCACCCTGCCCGGCGCGCTGACGGTAGCGTTTAACGAAGTAAGCACGCAGGATCCGAATCCTGCCAACTGCGGACACTACAATTATACGCTGACGCGCACCTGGACGATTACGGACTGTGCAGACAATGCCCTGATTGCAGGCGGTTCGGCGCCGACACATGCGCTGGTACACACGCAGGTGATTACGGTACACGACACGACAAAACCGACAGCGCTTTGCAAAAACGCCACGGTTACGCTGGACAAAACAGGCAAATACATACTGGATACCGCACTGGTTGACAATGGTTCTACGGATAACTGCGCTCCGCCGGCAAATCTGGCATTCAGTGTTACACCAAGCGTGTTGACCTGCGCCAATATCGGCGAGAATACGGTAACCCTGAGCGTGACGGACCCATGTTTGAACGTGGGCACCTGCACCGCAATCGTAACCGTACAGGAAGGTATCGCTCCGTGCACACCGCAGTACAACGTGGTGACCAGTTGCCTGGACAACGCGACGACACTCGAAAACGGCCAGTTCCAGGATATGATCACGATCAAATCGCTGGCCATGCAAACGTGGTTTGTAACGAGCAATAATGGAGGCTTCTTTACCAATAACAGCCCCGCACCACCGGCTAATCCGGTGACGGTGGCAGTTGGCACGCCTTTCCTTGCCGGTACGGCGGATGGCATCGACAATGACGGCGACAATTCCGTGGACGAAGCCGACGAGATGATTTACTATACTTTGAAAGGTCGCTTTACGGAATGTGTGGGTTACAATATCTCGGTAAGCAATGCGGGCACCGGCAACTTCGGCATGGCTCCTGCGGCTACCACGTCCACAATTTCCAACAAAGCCTGCTACCCGACCCCGTACTTCGTGAACATGAACGACCCGTTCTGCCTGAACACGCCTCCGTTCACCATCGAGGTGGCCGCTTACAACAACGCGGTGGGCAGCGTGGTGCCGGGTTCCATTACGGTCGACGGTGTAGTGACGAATACATTCGATGCAGCAGCACTCGGCGAAGGCCCGCACATGATCATGGCGACC
>JAKQJK010000335.1 GCA_029561195.1 Pseudomonadota bacterium | reverse complement strand
AATTCGGACAAAGGAACATAAGCCTCGGATTTGAGACCGGCATTGACGACCACGAAGTTGTGTTCGATGCGAACGACTTCAGCGGTGACAACTTCGCCAATACGGGTTTCAGAGCGTTTTTGCGACTCTTCAAATAGGGCTGCGAAAGATTCAGACATTTTTTTTGTGGACGGGTCCACGGGGTTAAGTTGTTGAACCACACAACCGGTGCGCTTGATGCGCGAGAAGAGTTGTGTGGGCCGCGACAGGCGTCATGACGCTTGTCTTTCAGCAGTTGCCCGGATCGGTCCTCAGACTTGCCCGAACGGCTGCTTGTCCAGCCACCAGTCCAGCACGTCATTGACAGACTGTTCGACTGTCAAATCCGAGTTGTCCAGCAACCGGGCATCTTCTGCTGGCCTGAGAGGGGCTGTGATTCGGGATGAATCCCGGGCATCACGGGCCTCGAGGTCGGCGCGAAGAGACGAGAGTGTAACCGAAATTCCCTTTGAAATCAACTGTTTATGACGCCGTTCTGCCCGCCGCACGGCGCTGGCTGTCAAATAAACCTTCAGCGGGGAATTGGGGAATATCACCGTACCCATATCGCGACCATCGGCCACCAGGCCTGGAAGCCGGCGGAAACTGTGTTGCAGGTCGATAAGCGCCATGCGAACCTGGGGCAGGGTGGATACTTTCGATGCGTTCATGCCCGCCTCTTCGGTGCGTATCGCGTCGCTGACGTCTACACCATTAACCCGCGCCCGCCCATCGATGAACTGGATAGACAGTTCTTTCACCATGTCGGCAATAGCCTGCGCGTGATCAGCATCCAGCGCCAAACCTGCCTCGCCCGCGGCTTTGGCTGTGATGCGGTAAAGCGAGCCAGAATCTAGAAAGTGATAACCCAGCCGTTTGGCCAATACCGCCGCCAGAGTGCCCTTACCCGACGCTGTGGGGCCGTCCACGCAGATCACTGGAATGGCGCCAACAGGGGTTTTTACCACCGAGAACAGCGCCTCGAAGTAGTCCGGGAAGGTCTTGGAGACACATTGGGGGTCCTGAATACGAACCGGCAGCCCAGCTGGGTTAAACGCGGCCAGTGAGAAACACATGGCCACCCGATGATCGTCATAGGTGTGGACACTGGCTGCCCGCCATTGATGAAGGGATGCTGGTGGCGTAACGCGAATGTAGTCCTGGCCTTCCTCCACTACAGCGCCAAATTTGCGCAGCTCGGTGGCCATGGCGGCGATGCGATCAGTTTCTTTCACTCGCCAGCTGGCGATGTTGCGCAGCGTCGTGGTTCCATCGGCATACAGTGCCATGACGGCCAGCGTCATCGCTGCATCGGGGATATGGTTGCAGTCCAGATCGATGGCTTTCAGTGGCCAGGTTCCGCGCCGGACGTGCAGCCAGTTGGGGCCGCTGTCAATCTGCGCCCCCATCATCTGTGCGGCTTCCATGAAACGAATGTCGCCCTGAATCGAATCTGCCCCTACCCCTTCAATTCGGATGCCATTTTGACCCTCAGAGCCCGTCGATATTGCGCCAAGCGCTATGAAATAGCTAGCGGATGAGGCATCCGCCTCGACATGAATCTGGCCGGGTGACTGGAACTGGCAGCCGGCGGGGATGGTGAACCGCTGCCAACCGTCCCTCACCACGGCAATGCCAAAGCGCGCAAGCAAGTTCAGTGTGATTTCAATGTAGGGGCGCGAGATCAGCTCGCCGACCACCTCGATCACAATGTCTTTTTTCGCGACCAGCGGTAGAGCCATCAGCAGGGCGGTCAGGAACTGGCTGGAAACATCACCACGCACTTTCACCGGCCCATCCAGCTTCAACATGGGTCCGCCAATGCGCATCGGCGGGAAACCGTCCACGCCGAGGTACGTGATGGCGCAGCCCAGTTGGCGCAGCGCGTCCACCAGGTCACCGATGGGTCGTTCGTGCATGCGCGGTACGCCGTGCAACTTGAAGTCGCCACCCAGAACCGCCAGTGTGGCCGTCAGAGGCCGGATCGCCGTGCCCGCATTACCCATGAACAGGTCAGCCTGTTTGTTGGGCAGCTGGCCGTCCAGCCCGTCGATGGCTATCGTGGTGCCGGATTGCCGCACGCCGCAGCCGAGCTGGCGCAGGGCGTCTAGCATCACGCGGGTGTCGTCCGAATCAAGCAGGTCGTGCAGTGTCGTTGTGCCGCGACTCAAAGCCGCGAGCAGCAACAACCGGTTTGAAATGCTTTTGGAACCTGGCAGCACCACCGTGCCCCCCGCGCTGGCCAGTGGCGGAATGTCAAGAAACTCGGTTGCGAACATTACTTTTGGTTTTTAGACATCGTCCAGTTTGCGCGGGTGAGGCTGGCCTGATCGATCAAGCCTTCCAGCGCCTCGGCGTTTCCACTGGAAATCATCAATTCCAACGCCTGCAAGCTGCGTTGAAATATTTTGGCCTGCGCCAACAGTTCTTCACGGTTGGAGATCATGATGTCTCGCCAAACTTGGGCGTCACTTGCGGCAATGCGGGTGAAATCGCGAAAACCTGGACCGGCCAGAGACAGATAGTCCTTGCCGTTGGGTTGTCCCGCGATGGCATTCATCAGTGCAAAAGAAATCAGGTGTGGCAAGTGGCTGACAGCTGCGAAAGCCGCGTCATGTGCCTCCGGCGTCATGGTTACTACGCGGCAACCCAGCCCTGACCAGACATCGACTGCCATTTGTACCTGCGCGGGCAGGGTGCGTTCAATGGGTGTGAGGATGACCTGTTTGCCGTTGTACAGATCGGCATCGGCATGTTCGACGCCGGACACCTCACGGCCTGCAATCGGGTGAGCGGGCACAAAGGAACCGACGTGCTCGCGCAACGCCCGTCTGCCTGCATCGATAACGTCGCGCTTGGTCGAACCCACATCCATGATCAGCATTTTGGGTGTCACCAAATGGCGGATGGCTTTGAAAGTAGCCTCCGTTGCTGCCACTGGCACGGCAATCAGCACAATATCAGCGCCGGATACGGCCAGCAGGGCTGAGGGTGCTTCCACATCAATCACGCCCATCAGGCGCGCGCGTTCAGTGGTGGAGGGGGACTTGCTGTAGCCCACCACCCGCTTGACCAGTCCCGCGCGCTTGAGGGCCAGTGCAAACGAACCGCCCATCAGGCCGCAACCAATCAGCCCGAGTTGTTCAAACATGCTGTTTCCTTGTTGTATCGAGTTGCATCAGTTGCCCACCGGGTAGGTTCCCAGCACTTTATAGAACGCACACAGACCCTGCAATTCCTTCAGGGCGCTGGCTACATTTGGCTGGGACGGATGTCCCTGGATGTCGATGTAAAAGTAATACTCCCATTGTCCAGTGCGCGCCGGCCGCGATTCGAACCGGGTCATGGACACACCATACGTCTTGAGCGGCACCAGCAGGTCATGAACAGCGCCGGGCTTGTTGGGCACCGACACAATGAGGCTGGTGCAATCATTATTGGATGGCGGCGGCGTGCCCAGCGTTTGCGGCAGGCAAATGATGGCGAAGCGGGTGCGGTTGTAGGCATCGTCCTGGATGGCGTGGGCAGCAATGTGCAAACCAAACTGCGTGGCTGCCCGCTCGCTGGCGAGGCCTGCCCAGGTGGGGTTGGTTGTGGCCAGCCGGGCGCCTTCCGCATTGCTGGACACCGGGCGGCGCTCTGCATGGGGTAGGTGTTTGGACAGCCAAGCCTGGCATTGGGCCAGAGCCAGAGGATGTGCCAATACCACCTCAATACCTTCCAGCGAATTTTCCAGACGGAGCAGGTTATGCCGGACCAGCAGCGTGACTTCGCCGATCACATGGGTGGGTGAGTGCAGGAACAGATCCAGCGAACGGGTTACCACGCCCTCTGTGGAGTTCTCCACACCTACAACGCCAAACTGAGCACTGCCAGCGGCCGTGGCATGGAAGACCTCATCGAAATTGGCGCAGTAGGTCAGGTCTGCCGCACCACCGAAAAACTCGATGGCCGCCTGTTCGCAAAAAGTACCGGCTGGTCCCAACACAGCCACCCGCTGGGGCGCTTCCAGTGCCAGGCAGGCGGACATGATCTCGCGCCATATGGCAGCCACATGCGGATTCTTCAGTGGCCCCGGGTTGGCCTGCTGAATTTTGTCGATGACTTGCGCAACACGGTCAGGGCGAAAAAAAGCAGTTCCCTCGCGTTTTTTTACCTCGCCTACTTGCTCGGCGACCAGCGCACGGCTGTTCAGCAGCGTGAGCAATTGCTGATCAATCGCATCGATTTTGACGCGCAAATCAGCCAGATTAGGCAAGGGCGTGGTGGGGTTGGTCATGTATCAGATTTGATTTGTTCAGGCTTGCGTTTGCTCGAAATCGCGCATGTAGGCCACCAGCGCCTGCACACCTGCAAGCGGCATCGCGTTATAGATGCTGGCACGCATACCGCCAACGGATTTATGCCCTTTTAGTTGCAGCAATCCGCGTGTCTTGGCACCAGCCAGAAAAGCATCGTTGCGAGATTCGTCACGCAGATAGAAAGGCACATTCATACGCGAACGGCAGCCTTTATCCACGCGGTTTTCATACAGCGCTGACTTGTCAATAGCCTCATAAAGCAGGTTGGCTTTGGCCAGGCTGCGCTGCTCCATGGCTGCGACACCCCCCTGACGCTTGAGCCACTGAAAAACCAGGCCCGCCATGTAGATGGCATAGGTGGGTGGAGTGTTGTACATCGACTGGTTGTCGGCAACGGTCTTGTAATTGAAGGCGCTGGGACAAATGGCCAGTGCGTGACCCAGCAGATCTTCACGCACCACCACCAGCGTCAAGCCGGCCGGCCCCAGGTTTTTCTGGGCGCCGCCAAATGCCAGTCCGACGCGGCCCCAGTCCACCGGACGCGATGCCACGTGGGATGAAAAATCTATCACAAGTGCCGAACTTGAACCCAGCGCTTTGAGATTGGGCAGCGTTTGAAACTCGACACCGTGAATGGTTTCGTTAGTGCACACGTGCACATAGCTGGCGTTGTCATGAAGTTGCCAACTGGACGTTGGCGGAATATTGGTGAATTTGCCGGCCTCTCCACTGGCTGCAACATGGGCCTGACCGTATTTGCCTGCTTCCTTGAACGACTTGTCGCTCCAGCTACCGGTTACGACGAAGTCAATTGTGCCAACCGCTCCTTGAGGGGCTCGTAGCGCGCTGAGGTTCATGGGCACAATGGCGTTTTCCGCCAGTCCGCCGCCCTGCATGAACAGGATTTTGAAGTGGCCTGGAACGGCCAGCAGCTCACGCAGATCGGCTTCGGCTCGCTCGTAGATCGAAATGAATTCCTTGCCACGATGGCTCATCTCCATCACGCCCATGCCGCTGTGCTGACCTGCCGCGTCCGGCCAGTCCAGCATCTCGGCGGCAGCCTGCGTCAGCACCTCAGGAGGCATGGCGGCCGGGCCGGCCGAGAAGTTGAAAGGGCGTTGCATCAGGCTTTTTATGTATCAAATAGGGCCTTGGCCCTCTATTTATATGCGTGAGTGGCTATAAAAATAATAGCAATCAGATTAATGGCAACTAGACGGTATCAGCTTCGCCAGAGTCGTCAGCACCTTCATCAGGCACATCTGCATCGGTCGGGTTGGCATCGTTTTCCAC
>JAKQJK010000320.1 GCA_029561195.1 Pseudomonadota bacterium | reverse complement strand
TTGAGAATCGTCAAGAGCTTTCTCATGCATGCAGTTAATGCAACCTTCTTCGGCTTCCCCGCCTTGAGCAAACGTTGGTAGAACACCTTGATGGTTGGGTTGTAGCGTGTGCCACTGAGTACTGCCATGTAGAGCGCTTGACGCACGCTAGCGCGTCCTCCAAAAATCGTGCGCTTGCCTCGCATCTGGCCCGAGTCACGATTGATCGGCGCCACACCCACTAAGGCGCTAATCTCGCGGTGACCAAGTTTGCCCAGCTCCGGCAGCTCGGCGATCAAGGTGGCTATGGTTCTGCGGCCGACCCCTTTGGCGCTGTCGAGTAGGCTCGATACGTCAGCGTAGTGCGCTTTGACGTGGCGATCCATGTCTTGATCAATGTTGGCCAGTTGTTGCGCTAATGCTTCGATCATCGCGATCACGCTCGGGCGCGCCCTCGGATGCGAACCCGGTAGGCGGTTTCGTTCAGCCACCCACATTCCCACGAGCTGCCTTCGACGCGCCACCAACGCGGCTAGCTCTGTCTGTTCGGCCGCTGGCAGGGCGCGTACGTAGCGCTCACGCTGCGGGTGACGATCAAGTACGCCGGCCAGTTGCGAGAGGATATGCGCGTCGATGCGATCGGTCTTGGCTAATTGCCCCATGGCCCGCGCGAAGTCTCTAGCTTGGCGTGGATTGATGACCGCGACGGCGTAGCCTGCGCCTTGTAGCACGCAGGCCATCATCGCTTCTAAGCCGCCGGTGGCCTCCATCACCACCAGCGCTACTCGTTCACCCTTGAGCCGCTCCAGCAGGGCATGTGCGCCTTCGCTGTCGTTGCTGAGTGCAATAGTCGGCAGATGACTGCCCAACGAGACTTCAATGCTTTGCTTGGCAACGTCAATGCCTACCAGCAACTCAACGGGTTGCATCGTAGGTTGTTCAGAGTTCGGCAAACTAGTCATAACCCCTCCTTGCAAATGCGAACTACACCAGGGTGCGTTCCTACAACTGTTCGGGTTTCAAACCAGCGGCTTGGCACGTGCGCCGTTTGCTGCGGCACGGGGTGATGAGCCCAAGGAAAAGTCAGGCTACACGTGCCTTGCCAAACCAGTTCAACCCCAACATCGTCTAACAATTCCCGATGGAGTTCAAGATACAAGGATCGGGGCGAATATCGGGGTCGCCTTTTTGGGTTACCTTTTTGGCGAAGCAAAAAGGTAACTGGCCACGCGCGGCCACAGAGCGCGCTGGTGGCGATACAAAACACGTTGGCTGGTATCAACTTGCGGTGGGTTGAAACCCACCCTACGACTTCCCACGAGTTGATGCTTCGATCCTTCGTCCAGCGCAGGACGCAATCATGCTAAAGCTCGAAGCCCGCCCCCAACCCTCCCAATTCTGGAGCATTGCGTCTCCCCTGCTCGCGCTCGTCATCACCGTCATCATCGGCATCGGCATTTTTCTGCTGATGGGCAAAGACCCGATTAAGGGTTTGCAGATGTTCTTCTGGGAGCCGATTAAATCGGGCTACGGGCTCTCGGAGTTGGCGGTTAAAGCGACGCCGTTGTTGCTCATCGCGCTCGGTCTCGCGGTTTGCTA
>JAKQJK010000307.1 GCA_029561195.1 Pseudomonadota bacterium | reverse complement strand
GCAAGTTTTCATGGGCGATGTGGGTGCGCTGGCGTTGGGGGCTTCCCTGGGCACCATCGCCGTGATCGTGCGTCAGGAGATTGTGCTGGCCATCATGGGCGGTATCTTCGTGGTGGAAGCGCTGTCGGTGATGTTGCAGGTTACCTACTTCAAGTACAGCAAGAAGAAATACGGCGAAGGTCGCCGCATTCTCAAAATGGCACCTCTGCATCATCACTTTGAAAAGAGCGGCTGGAAAGAGACCCAGGTTGTTGTGCGGTTCTGGATCATCACCATGCTGCTGTGCCTGGTGGGTCTGTCCACCCTGAAACTGCGATAGGCCGGAAGACGATGCTTTCACTTCGCGATCAGCACATACTCATCCTGGGGCTCGGCACGTCCGGACTCGCGATGGCCCGCTGGTGCGCCCGCAACGGTGCGGTTGTGACCGTTGTGGACACCCGCCAATCACCGCCCCAACTGGATGCGTTGAAGCGTGATGTACCGCAAGCGACGTTTCTCAGCGCACCGTTCGATGCTTCGCTGGTCGAAGGCTCGTCCGTTAGCGCGGTCTTCAAGAGTCCCGGGTTGACGCCTGCTGAAGTCGCTCCTGTTTTCATAGCTGCTCGCGCAATGGGAATATGGGCTTCTGGTGAATTGGATCTCTTTTTTCGAGCGTTGACTGAATTGAAGGCATCACACGGCTACAACCCGAAGGTTCTGGCGGTTACGGGGACGAATGGCAAAACTACGGTCACCTCGCTGACAGGGCAATTGATCAGTCGCGCTGGCAAGACGGTTGCCGTGGCCGGCAACATCGGGCCGACGCTGCTGGATACCCTGTCGAAGAGGGTGGATGAAGACAGTTTGCCTGAAGTGTGGGTCATCGAATTATCCAGCTTCCAGCTTGATCAGTCGACCGGCTTCGAGCCGACGGCTGCCACGGTGCTGAACATCACCCAGGATCATCTGGACTGGCATGGTTCTATGGCCGAATACGCCGGTGCCAAGGCCCGCATCTTTGGTGAGTCTGCATTGATGGTGCTTAACCGCGATGATGCTGGTGTGATGGCCTTGTTGCCTGCACCAGTCAAAGGCCGGACACCCCGCCAGTGGGTTGGATTTGGCGGCGAAATGCCCCAGCGTCCGGGGGACTTTGGCATCGAGCAGGTGAATGGCATGGTGTGGCTGGTTCGCGCGCTGGAAGCCGATGAAACCCTGAAAAAACGCAAAGGCGTGGAAGAGGAGGTTCACTTCCAGCGCCTTATGCCGGCGGATGCACTGCGCATCAGGGGGCGTCATAACGCGCTGAATGCCCTGGCGGCGCTGGCGCTGGCATCTGCGGCGGGGTGCGCATTGGGCCCGCTGCTGTACGGTCTGCGTGAATACCGCGGAGAACCTCACCGGGTAGAGCCGGTAGGTGTCATCAACGAGGTTGAGTTTTTCGACGACAGCAAAGGCACCAACGTCGGGGCGACAGTGGCTGCACTCAATGGGTTGGGCGCAGACCGCAAAGTCGTTGCCATCCTCGGCGGCGAAGGCAAAGGGCAGGATTTCTCACCACTGGCGGCACCGGTGGCGCGTTTTGCCCGTGCCGTGGTGCTGATCGGGCGCGATGCCGCGTTGATCCGCTCTGCGATAGAGGGTTGTGGGGTGTCGGTGACGGATGCGTCCTCCATGTCGGATGCCGTCAACATTGCGTTTGAACAGGCACAGGCCAGTGATGCTGTGCTGATGTCGCCGGCCTGTGCCAGCTTTGACATGTTCGACAACTACGAACATCGCGCCAGGGTATTTTGTGAATCAGTCAACGCATTGGCAGACAGCCGGGGCGTCGTTCTGGAGGGCATGGCATGAGTACGCTGGCCCAACAGTTCACCGGTTTTTTTTCCCGCATTTCGCGCCCCGCTGCGGATGCATTGCCGGTGCGTTTGGGGACATCTCGCGCTGGTGCAGGCTCAACCCCGCACCATGTTTCAGGGTTCGATCAGCCGCTGGTCTGGGTCGCTGTGGTGTTGCTTGTTTGGGGTCTGGTTATGGTGTATTCGGCTTCTATCGCAATGCCGGATAACCCCAAGTTCGCCAATTACGCGCATACCCATTTCCTGCTTCGTCATGCGATCTCGCTGGTTGTTGCATTTGTTGGCGCTTTGGTAGCGTTTCAGATTCCGGTGGCAACCTGGGAGAAGGTGGCACCTTGGCTATTCGTGGCCTCGCTGGTATTGCTGATCGCCGTGCTGATTCCGCACATTGGCAAAGGAGTCAACGGTGCCCGGCGCTGGATCTCCCTGGGCATCATGAATTTTCAGCCCTCCGAATTGGCCAAATTGGCGGTGCTTCTGTACGCATCGGATTACATGGTTCGGAAAATGGACGTCAAGGAAGATTTTTTTCGGGCCGTCGCCCCCATGGCTGTAGCGATTGCCGTGGTTGGCCTCCTGTTGCTGGCCGAGCCTGATATGGGAGCCTTCATGGTGATTGCCGTGATCGCTATGGGCATCCTGTTCCTGGGTGGTGTCAATGCCCGCATGTTTTTCCTGATCGCAGCTATCTTGGTGGTGGCCTTTGGCTTGATGATTGCTTTGAGCGATTGGCGGCGTGAACGCATCTTTGCGTACCTCGATCCCTGGACCGAAAAGAACGCCCTGGGCAAGGGCTACCAATTAACCCACTCCCTGATTGCCATTGGGCGGGGTGAGATTTTTGGCGTCGGTCTGGGCGGCAGTGTTGAGAAGCTCAATTGGCTGCCTGAAGCTCACACTGACTTTTTGCTGGCTGTTATCGGCGAGGAGTTTGGTCTGATAGGCGTGATCGCGGTGATTGGCATGTTCCTTTGGATGACACGTCGCATCATGCACATTGGCAGACAAGCTATCGCGCTGGACCGTGTTTTTGCCGGGCTGGTGGCACAGGGAGTGGGTATCTGGATGGGCTTTCAGGCC
Source organism: Pseudomonadota bacterium (assembly GCA_029561195.1). GTDB lineage: Bacteria > Pseudomonadota > Gammaproteobacteria > Burkholderiales > Burkholderiaceae_C > Egaibacter. Next base: position 23,285 of record JAKQJK010000307.1, on the reverse strand, counting down.
TTCATCAACATGGGCGTGAATCTGGGAGCACTGCCAACGAAGGGGCTGACCCTCCCGCTGATGAGTTATGGTGGTTCCGCGATCTTGATCAGTCTTGTGGCCCTCTCTATTGTCTTGCGGATTGATTATGAGAATCGGCAACTGATGCATGGAGGACGGGCATGACCCAGCGCTGTGCACTCATCATGGCGGGGGGTACCGGAGGGCACATCTTCCCGGGCCTTGCCGTTGCCGATGCGCTGCGTGAACGCGGCTGGCGGGTGCACTGGCTGGGCGGCAAAGGTACAGAAGAGCGTCCCAGCATGGAAAGTCGCCTTGTGCCACCCAGTGGATATGCCTTTGAGACACTCGATTTCTCCGGGGTACGCGGAAAAGGAAAAATGTCACTCGTGATGTTGCCTTTGCGGTTGCTACGTGCATTCTGGCAGAGCGTTGCTGTAGTTCGTCGTGTGAAGCCGGATGTGGTCGTGGGGATGGGAGGCTATATCAGCTTTCCCGGGGGAATGATGAGTGTGCTGCTGGGCAAGCCGCTTATCCTGCATGAACAAAATTCAGTCGCTGGTATGGCGAATAAAGTCCTTGCAGGGGTTGCTGATCGTGTGTTCACTGCCTTTCCTGGAGTGTTCAAGAAGGCGCAATGGGTGGGTAACCCCTTGCGTGTGGAGTTTCTTTCCAAATCCGATCCGGCTAGCCGTTTTGCTGGCCGCACGGGGCCGTTGAAGCTGTTGGTGCTGGGAGGCAGTCTGGGTGCCAAAGCGCTCAATGAATGGGTACCACGTGCTCTTGCACTGATCCCCGGCGCGATCCGACCGGTCGTAACCCATCAAAGCGGCGCTTTGCAGATTGATGCACTGCGCGCCAACTACAGCGCTGCGGGAGTAATGGCCGAACTCACGCCCTTTATTGACGATACAGCTCAGGCCTTTGCTGATGCTGATCTCGTGATTTGTCGTGCCGGCGCGAGCACTGTCACAGAACTTGCTGCCGTGGGTGCAGCTGCGGTATTCGTGCCTTTTCCGTCTGCCGTGGATGATCACCAGACTACCAACGCCCGGTTTCTGGTGGATCAGGGGGGGGGGTGGTTGTTGCCGCAGGCGCAGATCACGGCTGAAGGTTTGGCTGACATGCTGAAAAAGATGGACCGACCCGCATTGCTTGCTCGGGCCACTCAGGCAAAAAAACTTGAAAAAACGCAGGCTACACAAGTGCTGGTGGCTGCCTGTGAGGAACTGACCCGATGAAACACGCCATTCGCCATATTCACTTCGTCGGCATCGGCGGCGCTGGTATGTCCGGTATTGCCGAAGTGCTGCATAACCTGGGCTATGCGATTTCAGGCTCTGACTTGTCCGATAGCGCGACGCTGAAACGGCTGTCGGCGCTGGGCATAAAAACCTATGTGGGGCACGAAAGTGCCAACGTGGCTGGAGCCGACGCCGTGGTCACGTCGACCGCGGTGCAATCTGGCAATCCGGAGGTTATGGCCGCGCGTGAAAAGCGGATTCCGGTTGTTCCACGCGCCCTGATGCTGGCGGAGTTGATGCGTCTGAAGCAGGGTATCGCCATCGCTGGCACGCATGGCAAAACCACGACGACGAGTCTGGTCGCCAGCGTGCTGGCTGAGGCGGGCATGGATCCCACGTTTGTAATCGGCGGTCGCCTCAACAGCGCAGGCGCCAACGCCCGGCTGGGCAGTGGTGACTACATCGTGGTGGAAGCGGATGAGTCGGATGCGTCGTTTCTTAACCTGTTGCCAGTGATGGCGGTAGTGACCAATATCGACGCTGATCATATGGAAACCTACGGTCACGATTTCAACAGGCTCAAGGGTGCGTTTGTTGACTTCCTGCACCGCATGCCCTTCTACGGCACAGCGATTCTTTGCACGGATGACCCGGCGGTCATGGAAATAGTACCGCAGGTGACCTGCCCTATCACCAGCTACGGATTCAACGAAGATGCGCAGGTGCGGGCAGTGGATGTACGGGCAGTGGACGGCACGATGCAATTCACGGTACAGCGGCGCAACGGTGTTGTCCTGCCTGATCTGTCCGTTACCCTCAATCTGCCAGGGCGCCACAACGTACTGAATGCATTGTCAGCAATAGCCGTTGCCGTTGAGCTCAACGTACCTGACGCCGCTGTGCAAAAGGCTCTGGCAGAGTTCAAGGGCGTTGGTCGGCGATTCCAGCGTTACGGGGACTTACCGGCTCGTGACGGAGGCACTTTCGCCGTGATTGATGATTACGGCCATCACCCGGTGGAAATGGCGGCCACACTGGCGGCTGCACGTGGCGCGTTCCCGGGGCGGCGTCTGGTGCTGGCGTTCCAGCCGCATCGTTTTACCCGTACCCGCGATTGCTTTGAGGACTTTGTGAAGGTGATCGGACAGGCTGATGCCGTGTTGCTGGCTGAGGTGTATGCAGCCGGCGAGGTGCCTATTGTTGCTGCGGATGGCCGTTCACTGGCCCGGGCCCTGCGTGTGGCGGGCAAAGTGGAACCAGTATTTGTGGATGAGATCGCCAGCATGCCACAGGTGATTGCAGACAACGCCCGAGGTGGTGACGTGGTAGTTTGCATGGGCGCAGGGTCCATTGGTGCAGTGCCCGCAAAGGTCGTTGAAATGCTGCATAAATCAGAGCTACTCACGGATAAGGGACGTAGGCTATGAGCCAACTCCTTTCACAATTTGGCAAGGTTGCCGTGTTGATGGGCGGTGCGTCTGCCGAGCGGGAGATCTCACTGTTATCGGGCAATGGTGTCCTTCAGGCGTTGCGCGACAGTGGTGTGGATGCCCATGCGTTTGACCCAGCACAACGCGACCTGAGCGAATTGAAGCGAGATAGTTTTACACGCTGTTTCATCGCACTTCATGGTCGTTTTGGTGAAGACGGTACGGTTCAAGGGGCGTTGGAGTTGTTGGGCATTCCTTACACGGGTTCCGGCGTGATGGCCTCCAGCATCGCGATTGATAAGGTCATGACCAAGCGGGTCTGGATGGCTGAGGGGCTGCCTACGCCGCGTTATCACCTGCTGCGGCGTGGCGTCTACAGTCGCGAGCAGGTGTTGGCCATTCCTGATGAGCTGGGTTTGCCCGTGATCGTGAAGCCTGCTCGCGAAGGCTCCTCCATTGGTGTGTTCAAGGTTGCGGGCTACTCGGAAATGCAAGACGCGGTGGACGCGGCTGCCGCACTGGATGCCGACGTGTTGTGCGAACAGTTCATCAGTGGCGATGAAGTGACCTGTCCGGTTCTGGGCACAGGCGAGAGCGCGCAGGCGCTGCCGTTGATTCGCATTGTGGCCCCCGATGGCAATTATGACTACCAGAACAAGTACTTCACGGACGTCACCCAGTACCTGGTGCCGTGCGGCCTGCCCGCGGGTGAAGAAGAAGCCATCCAGCAGCTGGTGCTGAAGGCGTACCGGGTGCTGGGCTGCCGGGGTTGGGGTCGTCTTGATGTGATGATCGATGCCAAAACCCGTAAACCCTATCTGCTGGAAATCAATACGTCGCCTGGCATGACGGGTCATTCTCTTGTACCTATGTCGGCCAAGGCGGCGGGCATCAGCTACCAAGACCTGTGTGTGCGGTTACTTGCATGGGCAACCTGTGACAACTTACCTCCACAGGCTACGACGGCCTCGACAAAAGGAGGGCCACCAGCGTGACGCCATCCATGCCCGCTCCCCTGGACATCAAACTGATGAACATCACCGCGTCTGCGTTGCTGGTTGTCTTTGGGTTTTTACTTGCGGGACTGATGGTGGGCTGGGTGGCCCGTCATCCGGCGTTTGCAATTGGCGGCATCGCAGTAACTGGTGATGTGACCCACAACAATGCCGTTACCTTGCGAGCCAATGTGGCGCCGAGGCTGGGCGGCACTTTTTTCACCATGGATTTGTCGCAGGCTCGGGCTGCATTTGAATCAGTACCCTGGGTGCGCCAAGCCATCGTTAAGCGGTCTTTCCCCAACCGTCTGAACGTTGCGTTGCAGGAGCATCAGGCAGTTGCTTACTGGGGCGCGGACGGTGATGGGCTGCTGGTCAATAGTTTTGGCGAGGTGTTCGAAGCCAACGCTGGCGAAATTGAGCAGGAAGATATTCCCCGCCTTATAGGCCCAGAAGGACAGGCTGCGGTGGTGTGGGCGATGTACCAGACCCTGCAACCAGCCTATGGATCTCTGGACATGGTGCTGGAACAACTTGAACTTACCGGGCGTGGCGGCTGGCGAGCCAGATTCGACTCCGGCGCAGAAGTGGAGCTGGGACGTGGTTCAAACGATGAAGTGCTGATGCGTTCCCAGCGGTTTCTGAAAACGGTCACGCAGGTAACGGCACGGTATGAGCGCAATCCCGATGCACTGGAGACTGCGGATCTACGGTACGAAGAAGGTTACGCCATCCGCTTGCGCGGCGTGACCACGGGTGCTGTGGATGCACAGAAGAAATAGCGGTCAATCAAGCAACAGGTGAACATATGGCAAAAGAATACAAAGACCTGGTCGTCGGTTTGGATATCGGAACCGCCAAAGTGATGGTGGTGGTAGCCGAAGTCCTGCCTGGCGGCGAGCTGAAACTCGCGGGTCTGGGCATTGCGCCGAGTAATGGCCTCAAGCGTGGTGTGGTGGTCAATATCGACGCTACCGTGCAGAGCATTCAGCAGGCGTTGAAAGAAGCCGAGTTGATGGCTGATTGCAAGATCACGCGTGTCTACACTGGCATCACTGGCAGCCATATTAGGGGCATCAATTCCAGCGGCATGGTGGCCGTGAAAGATCGCGAGGTTACTCAGGCGGACGTGGCCCGGGTCGTAGAGACTGCCAAGGCCATCAATATCTCGACAGACCAGCGGCTGCTGCTTGTCGAGCCTCAGGAATTCATCATTGATGGTCAGGACGTCAAAGAACCCATTGGCATGAGCGGTATCCGGCTGGAAGCCAAGGTCCATATCGTGACCGGTGCGCAAAGTGCAGCTGAGAACATCATTAAGTGTGTGCGTCGCTGCGGCCTGGAAGTGGAACAGCTGATGCTCAATCCGCTGGCCTCCAGTCTGTCGGTACTGACCGAAGACGAGCGCGAATTGGGCGTAGCGCTGGTTGACATTGGCGCGGGAACTACCGACGTGGCCATTTTCACCAATGGCGCCATCCGCCACACAGCCGTCATCCCGATAGCAGGGGATCTGATCACCAGTGATATTGCCATGGCCTTGCGCACGCCTACGAAAGACGCCGAAGACATCAAGGTGGAAAGCGGCTACGCCAAGCAACTGCTGGCTGACCCCGAAACCCAGGTCGAAGTGCCGGGACTGGGTGACCGTGGCCCTCGCATGCTCAGCCGTCAGGCCTTGGCCGGCGTGATCGAGCCGCGTATCGAGGAAATCTTCTCACTGGTGCACCAGGTTATGCGTGACTCGGGTTTTGAAGAAGTACTTTCATCCGGAATTGTCCTGACGGGTGGTAGCTGCATCATGCCTGGCATGGTGGAACTGGGTGAAGATATTTTTCTTAAGCCGGTGCGACGTGGCATTCCCAAATACACGGGAGCCCTGTCCGATATGGTGGCCCAGCCCAGAGCCGCTACGGTCATGGGGTTACTGGAGGAGGCAAGGCTTGCTCGGCTGCGGGGTTTCAAAGTGGCCCAAAAAAACGGGTCGATGAAAACTGCATTTGGTCAGGTCAAAGACTGGTTTGTGGGGAACTTCTAGCCATGCAAAAAACACTTTTATCTGCAGCTATGCAAGTCGGTTCTATTCACGACCCAGCTGGCCCGCACTGGCGATGGCGATGCACAGATCCACCCGATGCCCATACAGGCTAGGAAACAACAAGACAACAACGGTTTATCAATTTAGGCAACTGCAATTCAGGAGAGAAAAATGAGCATCGAAATGATTGAAGAAGAAGGTTTCAACCTGGGCACCCAGATCAAGGTGATCGGGGTTGGCGGCGGCGGCGGAAACGCCGTGGAGCACATGATTGGTTGTGACGTTCAGGGCGTGGAGTTCATTTGTGCCAATACAGACGCTCAGGCTCTGAGTCGCAGCGTTGCGCACAAGACGATTCAGCTGGGCAGCAGCGGTCTGGGCGCTGGCAGCAAGCCTGACAAGGGCCGTGACTCTGCAGAGCTGGCCATAGACGACATTCGTGCAGCTATTGACGGCGCCCACATGCTCTTCATCACAGCCGGTATGGGTGGCGGCACAGGAACTGGTGCAGCGCCTGTGATTGCGCGTGTAGCCAAGGAAATGGGGATCCTGACCGTGGGTGTGGTGACCAAGCCTTTCGATTGGGAAGGTGGCCGCCGCATGACAAATGCTGACAATGGGCTGGCCGAGCTCGAAGCCAATGTGGACTCGCTCATCGTGGTACTTAACGAGAAGCTGCTGGAAGTGCTGGGCGACGATGTGACGCAGGATGAAGCATTCGCCCATGCCAACGACGTGCTGAAAAATGCTGTCGGTGGCATTGCGGAGATCATCAATGTGCCCGGCCATGTGAACGTCGACTTTGAAGACGTGCGCACTGTCATGGGTGAGCCCGGCAAAGCCATGATGGGCACGGCCGTTGCGGCCGGCCCGGACCGTGCACGTATTGCTGCCGAGCAGGCTGTAGCTTGCCCGCTGCTCGAAGGCATAGACCTGTCTGGTGCCAAAGGCGTGCTGGTATTGATCACCGCGGCCAAAGGTTCTCTCAAACTCAGCGAATCCAAGCTGGCCATGAACACCATCCGCGCCTATGCATCCCCCGATGCGCATGTGATCTACGGTACTGCTTATGATGACAGTCTGGTCGATGAAATCCGCGTGACCGTAGTCGCTACGGGTCTTAGCCGTCAGGGCATGCGCCGTACGGCGCCCCCGCTCCAGGTGCTGCGCACCGGAACGGACAATGTGCCGTTTCATGTGCCGACCATGAACAATATGGTCGGCCAGCCAGTGAATGTGGCAGCTGCACCCGCAGGCGTAGCGCAGCCCGACTATCACTCCATGGCAACCCCGAGCGTCTGGCGCACCCGGGACCGCACGCAGGCCGCAGCCAAGGTGGATGCGCTGTCTAGCGGGGGCATGGATGACTACGAAATCCCCGCCTTTCTCAGAAAACAGGCCGATTAGTAAAATAGCCCCGTGCTGAAACAACGAACCCTCAAATCCCTCACACGCGCCGTTGGTGTGGGCGTGCACAGCGGGCAACGCGTGGAACTCACGCTGCGACCCGCCCAACCGGATACCGGCATCGTGTTTCGGCGCGTGGACTTGCCCACGCCAGTGGACATCCCGATGTCCGCTGGTGCGGTGTCAGACACCCGTATGGCAACCACAGTGGCTAACGGCGGAGCCAGGGTGGCTACCGTTGAACATCTGATGTCAGCCTGTGCCGGTTTGGGAATTGACAACCTTTATGTAGACATCACGGCTGAAGAGGTGCCCATTCTCGATGGTTCCGCTGCATCCTTTGTGTTTCTGCTGCAAAGCGCGGGCATTGAACTGCAAAATGTGCCGCGTCGATTCATCCGCGTTATCAGGCCTGTCGAAGTGCGAGAGGGGCAGGGGGCATCGGAGCGTTGGGCTCGCCTGGAGCCTTTCCATGGCTACAAACTGAGCTTCGAGATCGACTTTGATCACCCGGCCGTGGACTCCACCGGTCAACGGGTTGAGTTTGACATGAGCGTGCATTCGTATTCCCGCGATATCGCTCGGGCACGTACCTTTGGCTTCACCAAAGACGTAGAAATGATGCGTGTAAACGGTCTAGGCCTCGGCGGCGGGCTGGACAACGCCATCGTGATGGACGACTACAAGGTACTCAACGCAGGTGGGTTGCGTTACGACGATGAATTCGTCAAACACAAAATCCTTGATGCCATGGGCGACATGTACATGCTGGGCAAACCACTGTTGGCCGCCTACAGTGCATTTCGTTCAGGACATGCGCTCAACAACAAGCTGGTGCGTGAGCTGCTCTCCAATACCGATTCGTGGGAGTTGGTTACTTTTCAGGACGATAAACTCGCGCCCAGCGGCTTCGGTCAGTTGGCCAAAGCCTGGTAACGCCCGCCATCACCTGCGTTTACCCGTCATGTTGCTTTTTCGCTGGCTCATTCTGCTTTTGTTACTGGGTGCAGTTGTGTCATTTGCTTTTTATGCAGGGACTGGACAAACCAAGTACAGGCGCTATGGCCTGATCACGCTCAAATGGACGCTGATAGCTGCTTTCGGTTTTTTTGCTGTGCTGATTCTCGAACGCATCGCCTGAAGGTGCTCCCCATTTATCCGACGCAATAGTCATCGGGATCCAGCCGACGCAAGGACCGGACATATTCCTGCGTGAAACCGGGAAACAGCGCCACGATGCGTCCGCTCTCCATACGGTACCAGCTACGACACTGCGCCCAGACAGAGTCGCCCAGTCTCGTTTGAAGTTGCTCGTTGTGTGCTCGCATCACTTCATGTCTGACGTCAATCCAGCGGTGGCCACCTGAGCGCACGTGCTGCATGCAGGCAATGGCATGGGCAACTTCAGGCTCGATGTAGAGCAATGTTGATGTATGGCCCGTAGCTGTATTGGGCCCGAGCATCAGGAACATGTTGGGAAACCCTGCTACCGTGATGCCGCGGTAGGCTTCTGGGCCATCACTCCAGGCCTCACGTAAGGTGCGTCCCCGCGTACCTTTTACCTGCACTGATGACAGCAGTTGGACCGCGTCAAAACCAGTGGCACACACCAGCGTGTCAACCTCTCGCTCGCGACCGTCTTCAGTGACGATGCCATGGGCTGTGATGCGCTCGATGGCGTCAGTTACCAGCTCGACGTTGGGTCGAACCAGTGCATGGTAGAAATCGTTGGAGTAAATGAGGCGTTTGCAGCCGAGCGGGTACGGCGGTTTCAGCCGCTGGCGCATGACTTCGTCAGGCACCTGCCGCCGCAGGTGGTCGGCCGCCGTCTTCTGCATGCCGCGCCGAGCCAGAGTGCCCTCGTCGAACCCCCGTCGCCCGATCTCAAGCAGATTCACCCATGCCCAACGCACCAGCTTGGCATATGGCGGAAAGCGCGCCAGAACGCGATCTACTGCCGTGTAACGTCTTTCCAGGCGTGGCAAGACCCAATTCGCGGTTCGCTGAAAGACGTGCAACTGCCCCGCCAGCGCGGCGACGGGGGGTATCAGCTGTGAAGCGGTTGAACCGGTGCCTATCACGGCAATGCGTTGGCCTGCCAGCTCGTGGCTGTGATCCCAACGGGCCGAGTGCAGCCGCTTGCCGCGAAAGTCGCCCAGCCCCGGAATATCGGGCCAGCGCAATTGGCTCAAAGGACCTGTACTGCAGACAAAGAAGCGTGCCTGCAACTTATCCCCACGATCGGTAGAGAAATGCCAGCGCCCTGTGGCTTCGTCGAAAGTTGCTTCTGTGATGCGCGTTGCCAGCCGCATGTGAGCCAGCAACCCATGGCGTTCAGCCACTTTCTGCATGTAAGCCTGTATCTCCGGTGCCTCGGCAAAGCGTTGTTTCCAGTCCGGATTGGCTGCGAACGAGAAGGAATACACCGGCGCGGGTACGTCTACCTGTGCACCCGGATAAGTGTTGTCCCACCAGGTGCCACCCAGGCCCGCCTGTTTCTCAAGAATCACGAAGTCACGGATGCCTGCGCGCTTGAGCTGGATGGCCATGCACAACCCCGACATGCCGGCGCCCAGTATCACCACGTCATGGCTCGATGTACGGGGGCCCGTGGCTGCGGCTAGCGGTCCAATCACAAAGCGGGACACGCGAGCAACGGCCTCATCGGCGCTGCGCATCGTTCCGGCGTGGCTCTGGAACACATGCCAGCGGTGCGCGGTGATTTCGCAGCGTACGTCAACATCAACCGTCTTCAGAGCTTGATACAGCCTGATTGCCTGATCGTGCAGCAATTCATCTGTGCCAGCCTGTATCAAGGTGGGTGGCAGGCCACGCAAATCGCCATAAATGGGTGAAACACCTGGTGTGTTTGCAGGAGTATCGCCCAGGTAGTGCGCCGCGCACGCCTGGGCCCACGCTACGCTCAACATTGCCTCACCGGGCGGCTCTGTCACAGGCGCATCCTGCATCGTCACATCAACCCAGGGTGAAAATAACACCAGAGCCGCAGGCGCTGGTCTTGCAGCGCCATGCAACGAGAGGGCAGTAGCCAGTGCCAGACCTCCGCCAGCAGAATCGCCTGCGATAATCACCGGGCCATCGTCGCACAGAGCGTGGTACGCCGCGAGTGCATCATCCAGTGCGGCCGGATACGGATGCTCCGGTGCCAAGCGGTAGTCAAGGGCAAAGACTGGCAGCCCGGTGGCCAACGCCAGGTGCGCAGTGAGGGCGCGGTGCGTTACGGGCGAACCCACACAATAAGCGCCACCATGCAGGTAGAGCACAGTTCCCGACTTGGCCGGAGCCACCCCACGCCGGCGCAGCCATTCACCGGGAACACCACCGGCTTCAGCGGGCTCAATCTCGATGGAACGTGGAATCAGCGAAATCCGGGTCAGGCCTTTCAACCATCGGCGTTGAAAATTGATCGAACACCGCGTTGAGAAAACGGGCTTCAGCAACAGCTTGAGCGTCCACCGCAACAGTGTTGCGATCAGCGCTTCGGCAAAACCTTTGGGTTCGTAAACGATCATGGAAGATTCATTTTCAAAACAGCCTGCACGCCGGTTGAGGCTCGACGTGGAGGAACTATAAGTGACTCGGAGGTACATGAGCCGATAATCATCTTTTGTGCAAGCCCTTGCCGGAGATCCCATGGACACACGCATCAGCGAACTGATTGGCCGGATCACCGCTCTGGAGGACGAATTACGAACGGCGGTTCATGAGCAGGAATCGCGCGTAATGTTCACCATCCGGGGCAAACGCGTCGAATTCGAGCGTGATATCCGGCAGGCCCACAAACGCCTGAAGCGCAATTTCTTTCGCTGGCTGGTAACTGACCGCTGGCAAAACTTGATTACTGGCCCTGTCATTTATGGCATGGCGATCCCGATGGTTGTTCTGGATCTGTGCGTGTCGTTCTATCAGGCGACCTGTTTCCCTGTCTACGGCGTTGCCAAAGTCAGGCGCGCGGACTACATCGTGTTCGACCGGCATCAGCTCGGTTACCTCAATTTTATCGAACGGTTTCACTGCGAGTACTGTGCTTATGGCACCGGTCTGATGGCTTATGCGACAGAAATTATTGGCCGCACCGAGCAATACTTCTGCCCGATCAAACATGCCCGAAAAATACTGGGTACCCACGGCCGGTATGCAGGTTTTCTACCTTACGGGGACCCGGCTGATTTCCACACGCGACTGGAGGCCTATCGCGTCGCATTGTCCAAAGCCGATGTTGAGACCGCAAACGCTGGTCCACGGGCCGAATAGCTGGCCGCGCTCCACGAGCTACCGGCTGCGCCCCGCCTTGTAATTTCCGCCGATCTTGCCGCCCAGCCCACTGGCCTTCGCCAGCCGGGCCATGGCTGCGCCAGCATGTGCGTGGGTGATGGCCAGACCCAGCGCGTCGGCTGCGTCCGGCCCCGGCAGGCCGGGCAGCGTGAGCAGGCGCTGCACCATGGATTGAATCTGGGCTTTGTCGGCGCGACCATACCCCACCACCGCCTGCTTCATTTGCAGCGCGGTGTATTCGGCCACCGGCAGGTTGCTGGACACCAGAGCGGTGACACACGCGCCGCGGGCCTGACCCAACAACAAGGTGGACTGCGGGTTCACGTTCACAAAGACAATTTCAACTGACGTCATCTGCGGTTGATAGCGCTCGACAACCTCACACACGCCGTCAAACAGCACTTTGAGGCGCGCGGGCAATTCACCCGTGTCGATGTGTTTCGTGGTGATGGTGCCGCTGGCCACGTAGCTCAGGCGTTGGCCGTCCACATCGATCACGCCGAAGCCAGTGGTGCGCAGACCCGGATCGATACCCAATATTCTCATGCTATTATTTTAGTAGCTATTAACGCATGTTGGACATGGGCTAGAGGCCAAAATACCACCTCGCGGAGTGAAAAAATATGGGCGCCGCAAAACACAGTGCATCCACCCGGTCCAGCAGTCCGCCCGCTCCGGTGACTGACACGCCGCTGCTCCCCCAGTTGGGAATGCCGCGGTCCCGTTTCAACGCCTTCATCACCAGATGACCCAATGACCCCGCCACGCAGGCCAGAAATGACAGGGCCAGCGCTTGCCCTGGCGCGAAGGGGGTAAGCCCGGCCAGCAAGCCCCCTAGCACACTGCCGGCTAGTACACCGGTCCACCAGCTGCGCCAGCCAAAACTCTGACTGATGGCGGGCGCGGCAGGCGCGCTTTTGAATTTGCGCGAGGCCAGATATTGCACCACCATGCAGGTCTGCACCACCAGCACAAGAAAGAAAACCAGAAACGCACTCTTGTTCTGAAATTGAGGAAAATTCAGCAGCAGCAACGCCGGCACATGGCTCATGCCGTAGATGCAGACCATGATGCCCCACTGCAGCTTGGCATTGCGCTCCAGAAATCGGGCCGGGTCGTTGGCCAGCGCGCTAACCACGGGAATGGCCAGAAACACATAGACCGGGATGAATACAGTGAACAGGTTGAAGTGCTTCGTGCCCACCAGTGTGTACTGAATGGGTAGAACGATAAAGAACGCCAGTATCAGGCTGCGATGGTCACCCCGGCGCGTGGGCGATAGCGTCATGAACTCACGCAGCGCAAAAAACGACACCAGCGCAAACAGCACCAGCGTCGTGGCGTCACCGGATAGCCACCCAACCCAGAACACAAACACCATGACCCAGCTGGTTCGCAACACACCATCGACGCGGCTCAGGTTCGCACGCCAGGCCTCAGCCGCGGCGTCATCGCCCCGTTCGCGCAGCGAAAGCAGGAAAGCCGCCACACTGGCCAGCACCAGTGCGCCAAACACCAGCACAAACATAGCCCCAATCTGCTGGGTGGCGGTGAGTTTGATTAAAAACTGGTTCATAGCAGTTGCTCATACATCCCGTAGCGCGATGACAGCCTGACGGGCCCGGTCCAGGAAGGCGCGTCGGTCTTCGCCAGCGCCCAGTTGAAGGGGTGCGCCAAAGGTGACGGAGCACAGCACCGGCACCGGCACGACCTCGCCCTTGGGCATGACCCGCTGGATGTTGTTGATCCAGGCCGGCACCAGCACCACATCGGGGAACTTGAGGGCCAGGTTGTACAAGCCCGATTTGAACGACTGAGGCTCATCGGCGTAACCGCGCGTGCCCTCGGGGAACAGAATGATGGAATCACCGTTACCCAATGCGTCATACAGCGGCGCTAATGGATCCTGGTCGTCGACTTTGTCGCGGGCGACGTAGATAGCGTTGAAAACTTCGGTGGTGATCCATTTCTTGAATGGCGTTTGCGTCCAGTAATCTCTTGCAGCAATGGGCCGCGTCACGCTGCGCAGCTCTTTCGGTAGCGCAGCCCAGATCATGATCAGGTCAGCGTGGCTTTGGTGGTTGGCGAAATAAATACGCTGCTCGGCCTTGGGCGGACAACCATGCCAGCGCGCCTGCGAGCCGGTGAGCAGCCGCACCAGACCCAGCAGGAAGTAACTCATCAACTTGGCGAGCATGGTGTATCAGGGCAGCTCGGCATCACCCATTCGGGCGACGATGGTGTTGGCCCGGTCGGCAACATAGCCCGAGTTGGGCAGCTTCTCGAAATATTTCGGTCGTGGCAACATCACGGCCAGCCGGGCTGCCTCATAGGGGCTGAGCCGGGCGGCGGGTTTGCGGTAGTAGTGCTGCGCCGCTGCCTCAGCGCCAAATACGCCTTCGCCCCATTCCACGTTGTTGAGGTAAATCTCCAGGATGCGCTCTTTGCTCAGCAGCGTCTCCAGCGCAAAAGTCAACACAATCTCCTGTCCCTTGCGCATCAAGGTGCGTTCGCCAGACAGAAACAGGTTTTTTGCGAGTTGTTGTGTGATGGTGGAGCCACCAATCACTTTTGGCGGTTTCGGCAGTTTCGCTGGGGGCTTCGCTCTGGCCGCCGCAGCCGCAATTTGTTTTTCCACGCGTTCCTGGGCCTTGGCATTTTTTTGCCAGGCTTTCTCCAGTGCTTCCCAATCCACCCCGTCATGGTTGATGAAATCACCGTCTTCTGACGCGATCACCGCGCGCTTCAGGTTGTCGGAGATGCTGGCGTACCCCACCCACTGCTGGCGCCAGGGGAGACGCCCTTTGTCGTTGACCACGCGCCAGGCCTCGGAGCGTTCAAAAGCGGTGGATTGTGGGTCCACCACCGTCATCAGCGCGATGCGGCCTACGAAATAGAGTTGTAAAGCCAGCGCAGCGAGCAGCACCAGGCCGATCCATCGTAGCGATGACTTCATTGGCCAGCCATATTGGCTTCAAGTGTCTCGTCTCTCGTGAACTTGAAGCGGGACACCACCAGAATTTGGTCGGCCTGACGGCGCATGGCCTCGTTGAACGGGCCAAATGGTCCGGCGCCGCGGGCAATGGCCTCGGCGCGTCGGTCCAGTGTGGGGTTGCCTGAGGTTTCCACAATATCGGTTTTCAGTACACGACCGTCGGAATTGACGGTCACGATCATCGTCAGCTCGCCATAGAGCTTTTTTCCACCGGCTTCAGGGAAATTCTGGGTGCCCTTGTCTTCGATCTTGCGGCGCAGGCCGTCGTAGTAAACGGCGTACACCGCTTCCCGCGTGGCGGGGCTGATATAGCGCTTTCGGGGGCGGGCGTTTTCCTGATTGATACGCCGTTCAATCTCGGCCAGCAGTTTGACCAACTGGCGTCGTTTTTCCTCCCGCTCCACTTGCTCGGGCGTGGGGTTGGTCTGGCTGGGGTTCAGGATCGGCATACTGGCCAGCTGGCTTTTCATCTGGGCCAGCAGCGTCGTCTGCTCATTTTGCAGGTTGACCACTTTGCGTAGTGCTTCTTCTTCCACGGCGTCGCCCACTTCGGTCAGCGCGGACGGTGGCAGCGGCGAGGTGGCGCGCCCCTTGGCCGCTTCACCGCCACCGGCCAGTGCAAACTGGGCAATGGCTTGCGCCTTTTCGGCCTTTTCATTGGAGCGGGCGTTGACCAGCACCACTTCCAGCGGTGTGTCTTCAAACACCCGGTTGAACGCCTCGGGGTCCACAAAGCGAACGGTCAGCAATACCGCATGCACGGCGATCGAGAAGCCGAGTGCAATCTGGAGGGTGCTAAATTTACGCAGGTTCACGGGGCAGAATTATCGCTGGTGACAGCCTCAGTCTCGCTCATGTCCACGGCAATGGCAATCGGACCGGCCACGGGCTCGTCATCGTCCTCTTCGGTCACCTCTTCAGAAGCGGTTTCCTGCACCGCATCCAGCCGCTCAACCACCGTGCCCATGACGTCCAGCGTGATCTCGTCAATCTCGCCCAGTTTCACCCGCACGTGGGCGCCGCGCGGCAGGTCTTTGGCACCCAGCACCGGCAGCACCAGCGGCATGTCGTCGGCGCGCACCATGTTTTCCTTGAACACCGTGCCGGTGATCTCGGCGAGGCTGTTTTGCTGGATATATTTCAGCGTCCAGAACCGCTCCATCGCACCCTGATAGCCGTTGTAGGTAGAGTAGGCCGCGTCAAAGCTGGAGATGATCGAGAACAGGTCGGCGTCCTTCGGCTTGAACGGTGCGGCCAGTGCCGCCGTTTTGCCGTGGCGCGCGCAGGCGATGATCTGCCACTGGTTCACCAAATCGGTGTAGCGGCGTAGCGGCGAGGTGCTCCAGGCGTAACTTTTCACGCCAATGCCCGCGTGCGGCAACGCCTTGGTGCCCATGCGTACTTTTACACCTGGTAACAATGACGTCTGGCTGCGGTAAATGCCGGGCACACCCAGCTCGGCCATCCAGCTGCCCCAGGTGCTGTTAGCCAGAATCATGGCCTCGGCCACGATCAGGTCTAGTGGCGCGCCGCGCTGGCGCGTGCTGATTTGCACCTGCTCGTCTCCCTTGGGCTCGGCTCCGTCGTTGCCAACCAGCCTGAAGTTGTAATCCGGCCGGTTGAAGGTCTCGGGTTTGCCGCGCACTACCTCGCGTTTACCCTTCAGATTTTTCGCCAGCCGGTATAAAAATGTTAGCTGTTCACGCATAACTGGCGGAAGTTGAGGGCCATTTTCATGCTCAAGTTCAGGGTTTTCAAGCCACTCGGAGGTGACCACCGTGTCCAGCTTGTCGTGGCGTAGATTGGCAGCAATGGGCACGCGCTCCAGTTTGGTCTCAGACTTCTTAATTTCCAGCGTGGCCGCGTCCAGCGTGACATACAGCGACACGGCAGGGCAGTCGCGACCTTCCATCAGCGTGTAGCTTTGCACCACGGCGTCGGGCAGCATCGTGATCTTGAAGCCCGGCATGTACACCGTGGACAGGCGGTTGCGCCCGAGCTGGTCCACCGGGCTGCCTGGCTGCACCGCCAGGCCGGGTGCAGCGATGTGAACGCCCACCGTGATCTCATCCGTGCCCAGGCCTTGCACCGACAGCGCATCGTCAATCTCGGTGGTAGCGGAGTCGTCGATGGAGAAAGCCTGCACGCTGGCTAGCGACAGCTCGTCGCGAATGGCGGGAGCCTCCAGCGCGGGGAAGCCTGTGCCCTTGGGAAAGTTCTCAAACAGGAAGCGCCGCCAGTGAAACTGGTACGGTGAATCAATCGCACCCGCTTTTTGCAGCAAGTCCAGCGGCGCGATGTGCGTGGCGCGCGAGGCGTCCACCACAGCCTTGTATTCGGGCGCGTTTTTGTCCGGTTTGAACAGAATTTTGTAGAGCTGTTCGCGAATGGCCGCCGGGCACTGGCCTGCACTCAGCTCAGCTACCCACTGGTCGATTTGCAGCTGAACTTGTTTCTTTTTTTCGATGGCGGCCAGCGCCAAGGCAATGATGTCAGCCGGGGCCTTGCGAAAACGCCCCTTGCCGGCGCGGCGAAAGTAGTGCGGAGCCTCAAACAGGCGAAACAACATGCCCGCCTGCTGCTCCAGTGTGGCCTGTGCACTGAAGTAATCACGGGCCAAGTCGGCAAAGCCAAACTCTTCGTCCGGCGAGAACTCCCAAGCCATTTCTAGTTCGATCGTCTCGCTCATGGCCTGCGCGGCGGCGACCATTTGGGCGGGCGCGGGCTTGTCAAACTTCAGCAGCATGGCGGCGGCCTTCACCTTGACCCGCTTGCCACTGTCCAGTTCCACCTGCGCAGACGATTCGGCTTCCGAGAGCACCCTGCCGGCCAAAAACTTTCCGGCTTCTTCAAACAATAAAAACATGGGGGTGATTGTCCCAGCAAACGCGAGGGTCCCGATGCGGGCTCAATACGGGTCCAAGCGGGGTTCAAATTAGGTTCAAAAACCCCAGAACCTCGTCTATATGGTGGTCAAAATCACTCAAAGCGTGGTCGCCGCCCTCTAGCAAGCGTGTGTGGGCGCCAGCATAACGGGCCGTCATTTCGCGCCAGTCCAGCACCTCATCGCCTTTAGCTATGACGGCAAAGTAGTTATCTGGATTTGCCAGTTCTAGCGGCGTCAGTGCCTGCAACTCTTCTACAAATTCGGGGCGGAAGAAAAACCGCTCCTGCTGATCGTGCCAACTGGTCTGCTCCCCAATGTATTTGGCCAGATCGCGGGCGGGATAGACCGCCGGGTTAAGCAGAACGGCCTTGCAGCCAAAGTTTTCAGCCACACAAGTCGCGTAAAACCCGCCCAAGGAAGATCCGACCACGGCCATGGCGGTTTGCGGCCATGAGGCGGTGCCCTCCATGATCAGCGCCACTGCTTCGCGCGGGGAGGGCGGAAGTTGCGGGCACCACCAAGTCACATGCGGGTGCTGTTCCGCGACCCGCGCGGCCATCTGGCGGGCTTTGGCAGACTGCGGCGACGAACGAAAGCCGTGCAGATAGAGCAGGTGGGTGGCCAGGTCTGTGGTTGTTGGCGGCGGGTGCATGGCCCATGATAGTGGGCAAGAGATAATCCACGCATGGCAGTCGTATTTGAAAAACCCTCAGCCCTGCGGCGCATGATGCCCCTGTTCGACGGGTTTGATGGCCCGCTGGCGTTTGGCGTGTTTCTGCTCGCCTGCGCGGGCATGCTGACCATGTATTCCTCGGGCTTTGATTCCGGCACTCGGTTTGCCGACCATGGCCGCAACATGCTAATTGCCGGGTTCATCATGTTTGTGGTGGCCCAGGTTCCACCTCAGCGCTTGGCCGTGTTTGCCGTACCGCTCTATGTATTGGGCGTTTCACTGCTGATTGCCGTGGCGGTTTTTGGCGTTACCAAGAAGGGTGCCCGTCGTTGGCTCAATGTGGGCGTGATTATTCAACCTAGCGAGATTCTGAAAATCGCCATGCCGTTGATGCTGGCCTGGTGGTTTCAAAAGCGCGAGGGAAAGCTCAATCCTCTGGACTTTGTTGTAGCCGGGCTCCTGCTTGCTATTCCCGTGGGGTTGATCATGAAGCAGCCCGATCTGGGCACGTCCCTGCTGGTTCTGGCTGCAGGGCTGTCGGTGATTTTTTTCGCCGGACTGAGCTGGAAACTGGTAGTTCCGCCCGTGCTGCTGGCGGTGGTGGGGATTGGGCTTCTGGTGTTTTTTGAGCCTGCCCTGTGCGCGGATGGTGTTCGCTGGTCGATTTTGAGGGACTACCAGCAACAGCGCATCTGCACGCTGCTGGACCCCACGCGCGACCCGCTAGGTAAGGGTTTTCACATCATTCAGGGCATGATCGCCATCGGTTCTGGTGGCTTCTGGGGCAAGGGCTTCATGCAGGGCACGCAGACCCATCTGGAATTCATCCCCGAGCGTACGACCGACTTCATCTTTGCGGCTTTTTCGGAAGAGTTTGGCCTCTTTGGCAACCTGTTGCTGATTGGCTGTTTCATCTTTTTGGTGATCCGTGCGCTGACCATCGCGCTGGAGGCGCCCACGGTGTTCTCGCGGCTACTGGCTGGCGCAGTGGCGATGATCTTTTTCAGCTACGCCTTTGTGAATATGGGCATGGTCAGCGGCATCTTGCCTGTGGTGGGAGTGCCCCTGCCTTTCATCAGCTACGGTGGCACGGCGATGGTGACGCTGGGGCTGGGGCTAGGTATTTTGATGTCGATCGCCAAATCGAAACGGCTGGTGCAGTCTTGAAAGAGCCCGGCGACAAGTATCAGGTTACGATTATTGGTGTGGGCAACATGGGCGGTGGCATGGCCCGCAATCTATTGGCTAAAGGCTGGCCGGTCAATGTGTGCGACATTGAAACCCAAAAAGTACAAAATCTGGTGCCTTTTGGGGCTGTAGCCATTGCCAATCCTGCGCAAGCGGCTCTCAATTCGGTAGTAACCATCATTTGCGTGGTGGATGCTCTCCAAACCCAGGACGTGCTGTTTGGCGACCACGGCGTGGCTGCAGCCATGCAACTGGGCCGGGTGGTCATGCTGTGCCCCACACTGGCCCCTGACGATGTCGAGCGTTTCGCCCGCGACCTCAACCCTTATGGACTGCACGCTATCGACGCGCCCATGTCCGGTGGTCCGGTTCGTGCGGCGGACGGCAGTATGAGTCTGATGGTGGCGTGTGCGCCCATGGTGTTCGAGCGCTACCGCGCGCTTATAGAGGCGTTGTCAAACAAGGTGTTTCGCATCAGCGAACGTGTGGGCGACGGCGCGCGTACCAAGTTGGTCAACAACCTGCTGGCGGGCATCAACCTGGTGGGGGCGGCCGAGGTCATGGTGATGGCGCAGAAGATGGGGTTGGATGTGGGCCAGACACTGGATGTGATTGAGCAGTCCAGCGGCCAGAGCTGGATCGGCTCTGACCGCATGCGCCGTGCCATCGCGGGCGACTTTGCCCCGCGCGCCCATATGACTTTGCTGGAAAAAGACACGCGCCTGGCCGTGCAGGCGGCGCAATCAGCAGGGTTTGCAGGCCCGCTGGGCGCTGCGGCACGCGACGTGTTTGCGCAGGCCAGCGCGGGTGGGCTCAACGAGCTGGATGATGCCGCACTGTTCACGTGGTTGAACCGTCAGGCCTAAAATGGCCGGATGATCTCTCGCGAACCCACTATTGAACGCTTGGCTATTGCCAAGTCCCTCCTGCTTACTCCCTTTGGTCTGGATGAAACCCATCTGACCCGTGCCCTTGCTGAAATCAAGGCGCACAAGGTGGATGAAGCCGATCTGTACTTCCAGTACACGCGTTCTGAGGGCTGGAGTCTTGAAGAGGGCATAGTCAAAACCGGCTCGTTCAGTATTGACCAGGGCGTGGGCGTGCGCGCGGTCAGCGGCGAGAAAACTGCCTTCGCGTACTCCGACGATATTTCAGAAGCGTCCCTGCTGGATGCGGCCCGCACGGTGCGCGCCATCTCGGTCGCGTCCAAATCTGCAAAGGTGAAAACACCCGCCGTCAAGGTGTCGCGCAGCCGCACGCTGTACAAAGACTTGGACCCGATTGCCACGCTGGACAGCGCTTCAAAAGTGGCCCTGCTGGGCAAGGTAGAAAAGCTCGCCCGTGCCAAAGACCCGCGCGTGGCGCAAGTCATGGCCGGGTTGGCCAGCGAATACGACGTGGTGATGGTGGCGCGTGCCGATGGCACATTGGCCGCCGATGTGCGTCCGCTGGTGCGCTTATCGGTCACCGTGATTGCAGAGCAAAAAGGCCGTCGGGAAGTCGGCTCTGCCGGCGGCGGAGGCCGCTTTGGCCTGGCCTATTTTGACGACGCGTGCATCGAAAAATACGTGAATGAAGCCGTCAAGGCCGCGCTGACCAACCTTGAATCGCGCCCTGCACCCGCAGGCGAAATGACCGTAGTGCTTGGTCCCGGCTGGCCCGGTATTTTGCTGCATGAGGCCATTGGCCACGGGCTTGAAGGCGACTTCAACCGCAAAGGCTCCAGCGCATTCAGCGGCAAGATTGGGCAACGCGTGGCCGCCAAGGGCGTGACCGTCCTGGACGATGGCACCATTGCTGACCGGCGCGGCTCGCTCAACGTGGACGACGAGGGAAACACCAGCCAGCGCAACGTGCTGATTGAAGACGGCATATTGAAGGGTTACATCCAGGACGCGATGAACGCGCGCCTGATGGGTGTGGCCCCCACGGGCAATGGTCGCCGTGAAAGCTACGCCCATATCCCCATGCCGCGCATGACCAACACCTACATGCTGGGTGGCGACAAGGCGCCGGAGGAAATCGTGGCCAGCATCAAAAAAGGCCTGTATGCCACCAACTTTGGCGGTGGGCAAGTGGACATCACCTCGGGCAAGTTTGTGTTCTCGGCCAGTGAGGCCTACTGGGTGGAAAACGGCAAGATTCTCTACCCCGTGAAGGGCGCCACTTTGGTGGGTAGCGGGCCTGAATGCCTCAAGCGCGTCACCATGATCGGCAACGACATGAAGCTCGACAGTGGTGTGGGCACGTGCGGCAAAGAGGGCCAAAGTGTGCCCGTGGGCGTGGGCCAGCCGACGCTGCGCATTGACGGCCTGACAGTCGGGGGCACGGCCTGACGACTTACGTCGGGACCCGTTTCAAGACCCGGTTTTCGTCCCCTTTCAATTCCATGCTACATTTCGCTCCATGAATTTGGCCCGTTTTTACTTTAGCTATTTTTGGTTCTCAAGCGCCACCGGCGGTAGAGAGATCTGAACGTTGCCCTAAGTAAACGTCCCGAATCCTCAGAAACCGCCGGCCTCCCCGGCGGTTTTTTTATGCCTGTTCACGATCACCGACATCATTTGTAGAAGGAAAACACCATGAATGCCAAGACCTCTGCTGCCAGCACCGACGCCTGGTATCCGCCTGGAGCGCAACCCACCGACCGCACCAGCCAGACCGACGACGAACGCATCAAGGACATCACCGTGTTGCCTCCTCCTGAACATTTGATCCGCTTTTTCCCGATTCACGGCACAGCCGTCGAGTCGCTGATCAGCGCGACCCGCCGCCACATTCACAACATCATGGGTGCCAAGGACGACCGCCTGCTGGTGGTGATCGGCCCGTGCTCCATTCACGACCCCGCCGCCGCGCTGGAGTACGCCCGCCAGCTCAAGGTGCAGCGCGACAAATATGCCGACACCCTGGAAATCGTGATGCGCGTGTACTTCGAAAAACCCCGCACCACCGTGGGCTGGAAAGGGCTGATCAACGACCCGTACCTGGACGAGAGCTTCCGCATCGACGAGGGCCTGCGCATTGCACGCCAGTTGCTGATCGAAATCAACCGCCTGGGCCTGCCCGCCGGTAGCGAGTTTCTGGATGTGATCTCACCGCAGTACCTGGGCGACCTGATTGCCTGGGGCGCCATCGGTGCGCGCACGACCGAGAGCCAGGTTCACCGCGAACTGGCTTCGGGCCTGTCGGCACCCATTGGCTTCAAAAATGGCACTGACGGCAACATCAAGATTGCGACCGACGCCATTCAGGCCGCCGCCGGTGGTCACCACTTCCTGTCGGTCCACAAAAACGGCCAGGTGGCGATTGTGCAGACCAATGGCAACCCGGATTGCCACGTCATCCTGCGCGGTGGCAAAACACCGAACTACGACGCTGCCAACGTGGCTGCCGCCTGCGCTGACCTGACCAAAGCCAAGCTGCCACCCACGTTGATGGTGGACTGCAGCCACGCCAACAGCAGCAAGCAGCACGAGAAGCAGCTCGACGTGGCACGCGACATTGCCGCACAGATCACCGGCGGTTCAAAAAGCGTGTTTGGCGTGATGGTGGAAAGCCATCTGAACGCTGGTGCGCAGAAATTCACCCCCGGCAAAGACGAAGCCAGCCAGCTGGAATACGGCAAGAGCATCACCGACGCCTGCCTGGGCTGGGGTGATTCACTGCAGGCGCTGGATGTGTTGTCTGCCGCGGTGAAGGCACGCCGGGCGCGCTGAATCGCCGGCTGGCACGCAAATCAGGGGCGTTTTGGAGGGTCATTTTGGCCTCCAGCCCGCTTATCTATTGCGTGACCAGCTCCTGTTTTTGTAGCGCCTGCAACAGCTTCAGGTGAATGCCGCCGAAGCCGCCGTTGCTCATGCACACAATGTGGTCGCCCGACCGGGCCGCGACGGTGACCTGTGCAACCAGCGCATCAATCGAATCCGCCACGCTGGCTCGCGCACCCATCGGGGCCAACGCCTCGCGTGCGTCCCAGCCCAGTCCGCCGCTGTGGCAAAACGCCAGATCGGCCTGCTCCAGGCTCCAGGGCAGCTGGGCTTTCATGGCGCCGAGTTTCATGGTGTTGGAGCGGGGCTCGAACACCGCCAGAATCCGCGGGCCCGGGCCTATGCGCCGACGCAGCCCGTCT